>VBLP01000029.1 GCA_005887925.1 Deltaproteobacteria bacterium
TCGCTCGTCAAGCAGGCCATCCGCCGCCCGGCCCGTGGCTGACCGAGCATTCCAGGGTCGAGGAACCGCTCGTGCTATCATCAACCATGGTCGATGTCGCTCGAAAGCGCGTGACGTACGCCGAGTACGTGGCGATCGCGAACGACAGCGACATCAAGTACGAGTACGTCGCCGGTGAGGTGATTGCCATGGCGGGGGGGACGGTCGAGCATGGCCGTCTGATCGGTCGTGCAGCGGCGCTCATGGACCGAGCGCTCGAGAGCAGGCCGTGCATCGTGCTGCCCTCGGATCTCCGGGTCCGGATCCGGGCCGCGGATCGATCGACTTATCCCGATCTCCACGTGGTGTGCGGTGAGCCCGAGCGCGATCAGGATGATGATCATGCGATCGTGAACCCGCCGGTCGTCGTGGAGGTGCTATCCGATTCCACCGCCGGGGTGGACAGGACCGAGAAGTTTGCCGCGTATCGCCGCCTCGCGTCGCTGCGCGAGTACGTTCTGGTCTCGCAGCGCGAGCGTCGCGTCGAGGTCTATCGTCGCCGCGAGAACCGCCGGTGGCAGCTCGACGAGCATGTGGCCGGCGAGCGGTTGCGCCTCGAGTCGCTTGCCATCGAGCTCGCGGTCGATGACCTGTACATCGATCGTGTCGGTGTGATCGTCCCATAGGGACGTCCTGGCGCGAACGCGCGACCAAGGCGGGATATTCCGCGGATCGAGGCGGCTCGCCGTCGAGGATGGCGGTTGACGCGCCGGTCGCGGAGATTACCTTGTACGGCATGGTCGACCTCGATCGCCAGATCGCAGAGCTGCAGCGCGACACGCGGCATCGCCAGGTGATCACGGTCGCGGTCGTGGTGGGCATCTTCGCGAGCGTGGCGGCGGGTCTGGTGCTGCCGCTGCGCTACCCGTGGCTGGTGCCGTCGGCGCGGTCGCTCGGCATGATGGGTTGCCTGCTCGTGCCGTTCGCGATCTGCGTCGGCCTCGGTCAGGCCGTGTACTGGATCCTGCGCTGGCTGCGCCGCTAGGCTGCTGGGTGCGATCTGCGCTAGGGTGGCGCCATGCGGATCACCTGGCTGGCAGTTGGCTGTCTCGTCGTGGGTCTGGCAGCGTGCAAGCGCACCGGGGAGCGCAACGATCCGCTGGTCGAGACCGCGAAGGCGTGCGCGCGCCACGGCGACCTGTCGTGCCCGCGGCCGATCCTGCATGTGCGCAGCCTGCGCGCGAGCCAGCGCTACTACCGCGACGCGCTGGGCTTCAAGGTCGACTGGGAACATGGCGAGCCGCCGGATTTCGGCTCGGTCAGCCGCGGCGATGCGGCGCTGTTCATGTGCCAGGGCTGCCAGGGCAGCCCGGGGTCGTGGATGATGGTCTTCACGCCGGACGTCGATCGCTTGCATCGCGAGATCGCCGGCAAGGGCGCGATCATCAAGCTGCCGCCGACCAACATGCCGTGGGGCATGCGCGAGATGCAGGTCGCCGATCCCGACGGCAACGTCATTCGCTTCGGCAGTGCGATCGACGGATGACCGGCAAGCCGAGCTTCTGGGCCCGGCGCGTGCTGCCGGTGCTGGTCGAGAAGGGCTGCCGGAGCCGGGTCATCCTCCAGGAGCGCCTGCGCTGGATCCCGCGCGCGCACGGCGACGTGGTCGAGCTCGGCGTCGGCACCGGGCTCAACCTCGCGTTCTACGACGCCAACCGGGTCTCCCGGGTGACCGGCGTCGATCCTTCGCCCCCGCTGCTCGCGCAGGCCGGCGTGCGCGCGGCGCGGGCGCCGGTCGAGGTCGAGCTGGTCGAGGCGCCGGCCGAGCAGCTGCCGTTCGACGCCGAGGCGTTCGAGCGCGCGCGCTGGGCGAGCTCCGGCGCGTGCTCCGGCCGGGCGGCGAGCTGATCTTCGTCGAGCACGGCCTGGCGCCCGACGCGGGGACGCGGTGGTGGCAGCGCCGGTTCACGCCGGTCTGGCGCCGCTTCACCGGCGGCTGCCACCTCGACCGCGACGTCACGTCGCTCCTGCAAGGTGCCGGCTACCGCCTCGGCGAGATCAGCGCCGGCTACAGCGCCGGGCTGCGCTGGCTGAGCTTCACGTACCAGGGCACCGCGCGCCCGGCGTGATCGGCGAGTCAGGGCTCGCGCTTCTCGTACGCCTTGCGGCTGCGATCGGGGATCTGGCCGAAGTCGCGCTTGGCCGCGGGGTGCTGCACCATCAGGCGCTGGACCTCGGTGAGGGCGCGCTCGAGCTGCGCATCGACGCCGCGCGCGACGTCCTGCGGCAGGTTCTGGACCTCGATATCGGGGACCACACCGCGGTTCTCGACGCCCCAGCGGTGCGTGGCGTCCCAGTACGCGAACTCGGGCTGGGTGGGCATACCGCCGTCGACCAGCGGCTTGTCGCCGCGGATGCCGATGATGCCGCCCCACGATCGCATGCCGATCACCGGCGCGAGCTTGTCGAGCTGCACCACCATGGGGAAGATGTCGCCGTCGGAGCCGGCGTACTCGTTGGTCAGCACGACGAACGGGCCGTCGACCGAGCGCATCGGGTAGGTGCTGGTCGAGCCGCCGCGGGAGTGGACCAGAGCGATCACCTTCCGGCGCATGCGCTCGAGGATGCGCTGCGACACGAAGCCGCCGCCGTTCCACCGCGCATCGACGACGAGGGCCTGCTTGTCGATCTGCGGGTAGAACCAGGTGTCGAACGCGGCCATGCCGGCGGCGCCCATGTCGGGCAGGTGGATGTAGCCGACCTTGCCGCCGGTCTTCTGGGCGACGTACTCGCGGTTGCGGCGGACCCAGTCGACGTAGCGCAGCCGGCGCTCGGAGCGCAGCGGGTGGACGACCAAGTCGCGGGCGCCGTTGAGATCGGCGCGGGTGTTGACGGTGAGCACGACGTCCTTGTCGGCGAGGTTCTCGAACGCGGCGAGGAACGGCTGGCCGGCGGCGAACGGCCGGTGGTTGACCGCCAGGATGACGCTGCCGGCGGTGACGCCGACGCCGGGCTCGACGAGCGGCGACCGGACGCCGTCGGCGGGATCGCCGCGGTAGATCCGCGCGACCTCGAACCCGGCGCCCTTGCGCACGGCGTCGATGCCGAGCAGGCCGGTCGTGATCTGCGGCAGCTCGGTGCCCGCGTCGCCGCCGGAGATGTAGGTGTGCGAGGTCGAGAGCTCGCCGATCAGCTCGCCGAGCACGTCGTTGAGCTCGTCGCGTGTGCCCAGGCGCGGCAAGAGCGCGCGGTACTTGTCACGCTGGGCCTTCCAGTCGACGCCGCCCATGTTGGGGTCCCAGTAGAAGTCGCGCATCATCCGCCAGGTCTCGTCGAAGATCTGCCGCCACTCGTCCTGCGGCGAGAGCTCGACGACCATGTTCGACAGCGCGACCTTCTGCTCGGCGAGCTCCTCGGGGGACGGCGGCTTGCCGGCGTCGACGACGAACACGTCGGTCTTCCTGGCGACCGCGAGCTTGTCGCCGGCGAGCTTGAACCGGGTGACGCCGTCGAGGAACGGCTTGGCCTTGCGCTTCTCGAGGTCGAACGCGACCAGCGTCACCTCCGGCGGTCCGCCGTCGCCGCCCATCTCCTCGATCATGCCGCGCACGGGGATCTCGGTGTAGAACACCGTCTTGGCGGTCGCGGCGAGCGCGCCGTAGCTGGCCGGTGGCACCGGGAACGCCACGTAGCGATCGGCCAGGCCGTCGAGGTCGATCTTGACCGGCCTGGGCGGCTGCTTGGCCTTCTTGTCGTCGGGCTTCTTGTCGTCGGCCCTGGGCTTGCCGCCGTCCGGGCCGGGCGGCATGCCGTTGGTGTTGGCGAACGTCGGGCACCGGGTTGGCGGCGCGATCGCTCAGGAAGTAGAGGTAGCGGCCCTCGGGGTCCCACGCCGGCGTGAAGTCGTTGGTCGCCGCGCCGGTGATCGAGACCGACTTGCCGGTCTGGGTGTCGAACACGCGGATGATCGAGTAGTCGGTCGCCAGCGACAGCGAGTAGGCGAGGTAGCGGCCGTCGGGGCTGAACGCGTACTCGTTGATCTCGGACTGCGCGCTGTGATCGACGGTGCGCGGCGCGCCGCCGGCGGCGGGGATCACGTAGAGCGTCTGGGTCTGATCGGCGTACGCGATCCACTTGCCGTCGGGCGACGCCACCGGCGGGAAGTGCCACCCGGTCTTGCCGGCGGGGACGAGCACGCGCGGCTGGCCGCGGCCCCAGGCGTCGATCGCGCGCAGCTCCTCCTCGCCGGGCGCATCGGTGATGTAGATCAGGCTCTTGCCGTCGCTCGAGAACGCCGCGCCGCGCTCGCGCGCCGCGCTGCCCCGCGTGATCGGCAGGGTGACGCCGTCCTTGACCGCGACCGACATGATCTCGCCGCGCGTGACCACCGCGAGGCGATCGCCGTCGGGCGCCAGGTCGAACGACGTCGCGTTCTTCTCGGCGCTGGGATAGCGGACGCGGCCGAGCTTGCGCTCGCTCGGGATGTCGATCTCGAGCTTTCCGTCCTTGCCGGTTGCCGGGTTGTAGATGTGCAGGTCGCCGGCGAGCGAGAACGCGATCCGGCCGTCGGGCGCGACCGCGGGCCACCGCACGTCCCAGGTGGTCTCGCGGGTCTCGCGCTTGGCCTCGGCGCCGTCGGCGCGCATCGACCACAGGTTGGCGGTGCCGCCCTGATCCGAGAGATAGAACAGCCGGCCATTGGACCACATCGGGAACGCCTCGGCGCCCTGGGTCTTGGCGATCTCCTTGAAGTCGTGCTTGTCGGGATCGCCGACCCAGATCGTCGGCGCGGTGCCGCCGCGGTAGCGCTTCCAGGTCCGGAACTCGACGCTCGAGCGGTTGAACGCCCAGCGCCTGGTCGCCGGGTCGATCGCGACGCGACCGGCGAAGCCGAGCGGCAGCGGCTCGGGATCGCCGCCGTCGACCGCGACCGTGAACAGGTGCCACTCGAAGCCGCTCGTGGTGTCGTTGCCGGCGCGGCTGCGGAAGATGATGCGCTTGCCGTCCGGCATCCAGTCGATCACCTCGTCGGGATCGGGGTGCCAGGTCAGCCGCCGCGGCTCGCCGCCGTCGGCCGGGATCACGTAGACGTCGCGGTTGCCGCCGTACTCGCCGGTGAACGCGATCGACTTGCCGTCGGGCGAGTAGCGCGGGAAGTACTCCGAACCGGCGTGCGTGGTGACCCGGCGCGCGACGCCGCCGGTGTCCGCGACGGTCCATAGATCGCCTTCGGACGCGAACACGACCATGTGCTCGTGCAGATCCGGAAACTGGTAATACCCGGTGCGCGCGAGCGCGATCGACGAGCCGCCCAGCGCGGCGGCGACGACCAGGACTGAGGTTCGAGCGTGCATGGATTCCCCCTCCTGTCGAACGACATCAGATCGTTGTTGCGAAGTCCAGCCCGGTTTCAACATCACCGGCGCCGCATCGCTGCGGCACGGGCCGCTGTCGCAAGGTGTCGCGAGGCGGTGCGGCCCCGGAGAAGATCCGCGCCGGCCGCGATCGGCTTACGCGCCGAGCAGCGCGGCGTAGCGCGCGAGATCGATGTTGCCGCCGCTGATCAGGATGCCGACCCGCTTGCCCCGGATCGGCAGCCCGGCGTGGCGCGCGGCGGCAAACCCGAGGCAGCCGGTGGGCTCGACGACGATCTTCATGCGTTCGGCGAAGAACCGCATCGCCTCGACCAGCTGCGCGTCGCTCGCGGTGAGCACGTCGGCGAGCTCGCGCCGGATGATCGCGAAGGTGAGCTCGCCGATGTGCTGGGTCTGGGCGCCGTCGGCGATGGTCCTGGGCGTCGCGATGTGGATGATCGACCCGGAGCGGAACGACTGCTGGCCGTCGTTGCCGGCCTCGGGCTCGACGGCGTAGACCTTGCACTGCGGCGACAGGGCGCGGGCGGCGAGCGCGGCGCCGCTGACCAGGCCGCCGCCGCCCATCGGCACGAACAGGTAGTCGAGCGCACCGGCCTCCTCGATCAGCTCCTTGGTGGCGGTGCCCTGGCCGGCGATCACGTCGGGGTGATCGAACGGCGGGATCAGCGTCATGCCGCGCTCGCCGGCGAGCCGGCGGCCGATCGCCTCGCGATCCTCGGTGATGCGATCGTAGATCACGACCTCGGCACCGTAGCCGCGGGTCGCCGCGAGCTTGATCGCCGGGCTGTCGTTCGGCATCACGATCGTCGCGGGCACGCCGAGCAGCTGCGCCGCCAGCGCGATCGCCTGCGCGTGATTCCCCGACGAGAACGTCACCACGCCGCCGCGTCGCTGCGCGTCGCCGAGCTGCGATAGCGCGTTGAACGCGCCGCGGAACTTGAAGGCGCCGGCGCGCTGGAAGGTCTCGCACTTGAAGACGACCTCGGCGCCGAGCATCGCGTCGGCCAGCCGCGAGCGCAGCACCGGCGTGCGGTGCGCGTGGCCCGCGAGCCGCGCCGCCGCGGCGACGACATCGGAGTACTCGGGGAGCCGCGCGCGCGGGGGAGCAGACGGAGCGGTCACCGGACGTTGGTCGTGCTGTTGCGCGGATGCTTCTCCCACTCCTGGGCCGCTCGGCGGTTCTCGTTGATCTGGTCCTTCGTCAGGCACACCGAGCGCGACATGTTGGTGCCGGTGGTGCGCTCGTCCTGACACACGACCTGGTCGTCGGGATCGGGATCGGAGCCGGGTGTCCCGAGAGGCCGCGGAGGTGGCAGAGCAGGCCCGCACGCAGCGAGCAGGAGAACGGCCGCGAGGAGGTGGTTGCGCATCGTTCCAGATGCTACTGCATGGCGCCGCCGGCTGCGATGCTTGTCCGCTCGCGCCGTCGTCGGAAAGTGCGGCAAGCTCGCGCCCTGGCTTTCGCTCACCGGCGCGACGAGCAGGTCTCGCTGCGACGGTCCGGACGTTGCCGCCCTTGCCGGTTGCGCCGGTGGTCGACTGGTGAGCCGGTACCCGGGCTCGAATGTTCGATAGCTCACGTTTGTTGCGTCTCGCAGCCTGGGACAGGGGTCGTGCGTGATGCTGCAGGGATCCGGATGTGCAATCGACGCGCGCAGTGCGTCGGCCGCCGCTTGATTCATCGCGGCACGGCCAACCCGCGAGATCTCCCAGCGGTTCTCGCTCGCCGATCGATGGCGTCGCGTCGCGGTTATGTGGCACACGTATGACTTGTCGATGGCGACGAATGGTCCTGTCACGAAGGTATTGTGCTGGACGTGGCAGGCCGAATAGATTGCGCGTTCGACGAAAGGGTTCGTTGCTCATGCATATTGCCCGCTTCGCAGTAGTCGCAGCTCTGTTCATGGGAACGGTGGTTCTCTTCTTGGCGCCCGAGCCAGCCTCGGCGCAGGTCACGACCGGGACCTTGCGCGGCACGGTGAGAGGCGATGATGGTGCCCCGATCGCGGAGGCGGAGGTCACGCTGATCAACGAGGCGACCGGCGATATCAGGAGCGCGACCACCGGCGCCGACGGTGGCTTCGCGTTCACCAACCTGCAGGTCGGCGGCCCCTATCACGTGACCGCGAACTTCGCCGGCTTCAAGCCGTCGGAGGAGAAGGGCATCATGCTCAGCGCCAACCGGACGCGCGACGTCGCGCTCGCGCTGCACCTGTCGGAGGAGGTCATCGAGATCACCGGCACCGCGGTCGCGCGCAACACATCGAACCGCACGGTGGTGACCGCGGCGGAGATCGACGAGCTGCCCTCGGTCAACCGCGATCCGCGCGACGTCGTCCGGCGCAACCCGGAGGTCACCGTCGAGGGCGGTGCGCGCGCGCTGTCGATCGGTGGCGCGAACAACCGCTACAACAGCATCACGATCGACGGCGTCCGCGAGGACGACGACTTCGGGCTCAACGCGAGCGGCTATCCGACGCGGCGCAGCCCGATCGCGCTGTCGGCGGTCCAGGAGCTCACGGTCGACACCTCGCCGTTCGACGTGCGCTACGGCAAGTTCCTCGGCGGCAACGTCAACATCATCACCAAGTCGGGCACCAACGAATTCAAGGGCTCGCTGGTCGGCACCTACTCGAGCGACTCGTTCCTGGGTAGCAAGTCCGGCAACCGGAAGATCAACGTCGACTACCGCGACTTCCGCTACGGCGTGACCGTCGGCGGACCGGTCATCAAGGACAAGCTGTTCTTCCTGGCCAGCATCGAGGGGCTGAACTCGACGACGCCGATCGACGCCGGCCCCAATGGCTCGACCGCCTCGACGGTGGTCACCCAGGTCTCGCCGGACGACATGGCGATGGTCCAGCAGATCGCGAAAGACGTGTACGGCTTCGACCCCGGCGTGCCGTCGCAGTCGGGCAAGGAGCGCGACCTGAAGCTCCTCGGCAAGCTCGACCTGACGCTCAACAAGGACCAGCGCGGCAGCGTGATCTACCAGCGCACCGGCGGCAACAGCATCCAGGTCGGCAACACGGCAACCCAGAGCCTCTTGCCGCTCAGCTCGAACTGGTACGACGCCCGGGACACGCTCAACATGTTCACGGGGCGGTGGGCATCGGACTGGTCCGATCAGCTCTCGACGGTGGCCGAGGCCAACGTCAAGCTGGTGTCGAGCCGCGTCCCGTCGCTCAACGGCAACAACTTCATGGCGGCGATCATCAACACCGGTGCGGCGAACCAGCCCGGCGGGCAGGGCAGCATCCGGCTCGGTCCCGACCCGTCGCGCCACGCCAACCGGCTCGACAACGACGTGATCCACACCAAGGGCGAGGCGAACTACCTGCTCGGCGCGAACCTCCTGACCGGCGGTGTCGAGTACGAGCGCACGTACATCGACAACCTGTTCATCCAGAACGCGCTCGGCACGGCGAGCTACGCGTCCCCCACCGCGTTCGCGAACAAGACGCCGACCCAGATCGTCTACGCCAACTCGACCACGCTCAACCCCGAGGACGCCGCGGCGAACTGGCACGTCGGGCTGTGGACGGCCTACCTCCAGGACCAGTTCAAGCTCACGCCGGACCTCACCCTGCAGGGCGGCCTCCGGTTCGAGATGTACCAGACCGGCAGCCGGCCGCCGCGCAACCAGAACTTCGTCAACCGCTACGGGTTCGAGAACAACGGATCGCTCAACGGGCGCAACATCCTCGAGCCGCGGCTCGGCATCAGCTGGCTGCCGCTGGAGAACCTCAACGTCCGCGCCGGCGCCGGGCTGTACAGCGGCGGCACGCCCGCGGTGTGGATGTCGAACAACTACACCAACGACGGCACGCGCACATTCTCCGTCACCAACCGCACCGCCTCGGTCATCAATGGCTTCAACGGCCGGGATATCCCGCAGGCGATCCTGGACGCGGTGAAGAACGGCGCCGGCAACGGCAACGTCGACGTGCTCGACCCCGACTTCAAGATCCCGTCGGTCTGGAAGATCGGCGCCGGCGCGGACTACTTCCTCGACATCCCCGGCACGGGTGAGTACGGCAAGAGCCTCGAGCTCCGCGGCAACTACACGCTCACCAAGGTGCGCTCCGGGGTCAACTGGATGGATCTGCGCCGCAACCTCGCGATCCTTCCCAACAACATCCCGATCGGCAACACCCCCGATGGCCGCCCGCTGTACGACCCGAACTTCAACACGGCGCGCGGCTTCGACATGGAGCTGACCAACGACAGCCGCGGCTACGGCAACGTCGCGAGCGTCGTGGTGCAGAAGGCGTTCCCGTTCGGCCTGTTCGCGTCCGCGTCCTACGCCTACACCAACACGCAGGAGGTCAGCCCGGGCACGAGCTCGGTCTCGACCAGCAACTACGGCATCGTCGCCGTGGTCGATCCCAACCACCCCGATCTCGCGGTCTCCAACTACGAGCGCCGGCACCGCTTCACCGGCGCGCTCGAGTACTCCGACACGCTGGTCAACCGGATCGTCGAGGCGGTCGGCAGCGAGGCGCCCGCCGATGTCAAGCGCATGAAGACCAGCTTCGGCGTGTTCATGGAGTCGCGGTCCGGACAGCCCTACTCGTGGACGTTCTCCGGCGCGACGGCCGCCGGCGGGACGGACAACACCGGCCAGACGCTGTCGCGGATTTTCGGCGAGGACTCGTCGATCGCGAGCCGAAACCGCGAGCTGTTCTTCGTCCCGCAGGAGTCGCGGACATGCATGGACACGTTCACGTCGGGCTGTGATGTCGTGCTCAAGGGCATCACCAAGGACGAGTTCAACACCTTCCTGTCGCGCACCGGCCTGGATGCCTATCGCGGCAAGATCTCGCCGCGCAATGCGTTCTACGGGCCGCGCTACAACCGGGTCGATGTCCGGCTCGCCCAGGATCTGCCCACGCCGATCGCCGGTCAGCGCGGCCGCTTCGTGATCGACATCGAGAACTTCGGCAACCTGCTGTCGCACAACTGGGGGCTGTTCCGCCAGGTGGCATTCCCGTACTACACGCTGCGCTCCGCGAACCCGACGCAGGGTCCGTCGACCACGGACCTGCTGCTGTCGGTGTGGCGCCTCAGCATCGGCGTGATGTACGACTTCTGAGGGACGCTGGCGCCGGCGCGCGCCGCAGCTGATCAACCAAGCTCACTCGACTTGGCGAGATCGGTATTGCCAGCAAATGCCGCCCGCACCTTGGCCACGAGACCACTCGGGGTGAACGGTTTTTGCAAGAACGCATCGCGCGCGAGGGTGACGCCGTGCCGGACGACCTCGTCGTTGGTGTAGCCGCTCATGTAGAGGATCTTGAGCTGCGGCCGGCGCGACTTGATCGTGTCGGCGAGCTCGCGACCGCCCATCCCCGGCATGACGACGTCGGTGATGAGCAGGTGGATCGGCCCCCCGTGCGAGCGCTCGATCTGCTCGGCCTCCTCGCCGCTGCGCGCCGGCAGGACGCTGTAGCCCGCGAGCTCGAGCGCGCGCTGGACCAGCCGGCGCACGGCGTCCTCGTCCTCGGCCAGGAGCACGGTCTCGGAGCCACGCGGCCGGTTGAGCGTGACCAGCGGCGCCCTCGGCTCCGCGGCGTCGATCACCGGCAGGATCACGCTGAACGCGCTGCCCTTGCCGGGCGTGCTCTCGACGCGGATCTGGCCGTTGGCCTGCTCGACGATGCCGTACGCGGTGGCCAGGCCGAGGCCCGAGCCCTCGCCCTGCGGCTTGGTGGTGAAGAACGGCTCGAACACGCGCGCGCGGACCTCGTCCGTCATCCCCTCGCCGGTGTCGGACACCGTGAGCCGGACGTAGCTGCCGGTGAGCATGCGGATGTTGCCCGTGGTGATCGCGAGCCGGCCGCCGCGCGGCATCGCGTCGCGCGCGTTGACCACGAGGTTCATCACGACCTGCTCGATCTGCCCTGCATCCGCTCTCACCGGGTCGAGGTCGGAATCGAGGTGCGTGGTGAGCACGATGTCCTCGCCGATGATGCGCTTGCACATCTTGACCAGGCGCTCGACGAGCACGTTCAGGTTGAGCGCGGTCGGCGCGATGATCGTCCGGCGGCTGAACGCCAGGAGCTGCGCGGTCAGCGCGGCGGCGCGATCGCCGGCGTGCCGGATCATCGCGAGATCGCCGCGCTCCGGCGCATCGGGCGGCAGCTGGTCGAGCAGGACGTCGCTGTAGCCGTTGATCACGGTGAGCAAGTTGTTGAAGTCGTGTGCCACGCCGCCGGCGAGCCGGCCGACCGCCTCCATCTTCTGGGCGTGGCGGAGCTGCTCCTCGAGCTCGCGGCGCGCCGTGGTGTCGCGGACCAGGGCGAGGTGAAACAGCTGGCCGCGCGCCTCGAACCCCCGGATCCGGACCTCGACGGGGAACGAGCTGCCGTCCTTGCGGAGGTGGCGCGAGTCCAGGGTGACGATCTCGCCGTTCGCGAGCCGGCACGCGATCTGGGCGAGCATGTCGCGCGAGGCCTGCGGATCGAACAGGCTCGTCGTCGCGCCGATCAGCTCGTCGCGGGTGTAGCCCAGGCTCGCGCAGGCTTGCTCGTTGACCTCGACCAGCTGGTCGGTCGCGGAGTCGTGGACGAAGAAGCCGTCGGTCGCGTGGTCGACGAACATCCGCAGCCGCGCGTCGCTCTCGCGCAGCTCGCGCAGCGTGTTGTCGGCCTCGAGCGCGATGCACGCGAGGTACTCGGCGTGGGCGAGCACGTCGCGGTGGCACGCCTCCGGCGCCGCCGGCGACCGGAAGTAGACCGCGAACGTGCCGAGCGGGACGATGCGCTCGGGCCGCCGCGACAGGATCGGCACCGACCAGCACGCGCACAGCCCGTGGGAGCGGGCCACGTCGCGGTGCGCGGTCCACAGCGGATCGCTCGCGATGTCGGTCGCGAACACCGGCTCGCGGAGGTAGGCCGCGGTGCCGCACGAGCCCTGGTCGGGGCCGATCGCGATCCCGTCGACGGCGGCGCGGAAACTCTCCGGCAGGTGGCGCGCCGACGCCGAGCGCAGGCGGCGCCCGTCGGCGTCGATCAGCAGCAGCGCGCCGATCGCGTCCGGGATCTGCGCCTCGACGTGACCCACCAGCGCGTCGAGCGTGCCCTGCAGCGGGGCATTGGTCGCGATGCGCTCGAGGATCGCCGCCTGTCGTTCGTGGTGCTGTGCAGGCTCGATGATCGCCATCCCCTCCCTACGTTCGGTGGTTTGCCGCGGCGACGACAACCGCGCAGGCCAGCCTCACGTTCCTCGATCGATCGCTGCCAGCAGCGCACGAAATCCGAGCGTGGCGCACACGCGTCGCGAGCGAAATCTCCGTACGCCGGCAAACGCATGCAGCTCACCGAGATCATCGGGGACCGCAGCATCAGGCGGCGCCTGGACGAAATGCTCGAACGCGGCGGCGAGCCGGCGCGCGTCATCGGTCGAGCGTTCGCGCACCATCGTGGTCATGATCGACGCGGCCGCGCGCGACAGCGCACAGCCGCGGCCCTCGAAGCGCAGATCGCGCACAACACCGTCGGCGATCCGTGCATGCACCGTCACGACATCGCCGCACAGCGGGTTGTCGATCGTCGCGTGGTGGGTCGCGTCGATCAGGGCGCCGGTGTTGCGCGGCGCACGGTCGTGGTCGACGATCGTCGCCTGGTACAGCTCGTCGGCGTCGCCGCGCGTGCGCTCGGTCACCGCAGCACCTCGCGGACCCGCGCGAGCGCGGCGATCAGCGCATCGATGTCGGCGTCGTCGTTGTACAGCGCGAGCGAGGCGCGGGCGCTCGCGTCGGCGCCGAGCCGGTGGTGCAGCGGCTCGGCGCAGTGGTGGCCGCTGCGGATCGCGACGCCCTCGCGATCGACGATGGTCGCGACGTCGTGCGGGTGGGCGCCGGCGACGGTGAACGCGACCACGGCGGCCTCGGGCGCGCCGAGCACGCGGACGCGGTCCTCGCCGGCGAGCGCCTCGCGCAGCCGGGCGTGCAGCCGCGCCTCGTGGCGCGCGATCGCCGCACGGTCGAGCGTGGCGAGGTAGCGGATCGCGGCGCCCAGGCCGATCACGCCGGCGATGTTCGGCGTGCCGGCCTCGAAGCGGTGCGGCGGCTCGCGCAGCCGCGCGCGCGCGTAGTCGACCGACGCCACCATCTCGCCTCCGGTCTGCCACGCCGGCATCGCCTCGAGCAGCGCGCGCCGGCCCCACAGCACGCCGGTGCCGGGCGGCGCGAACAGCTTGTGGCCGGAGAACGCATAGAAGTCGCAGCCCAGCGCCGCGACGTCGACCGCGAGGTGGGCGACCGCCTGGGCACCGTCGACCACCACGATCGCCCCGGCGGCGTGGGCGAGCGCCGCGATCTCGGCGACCGGCGCGATCGTGCCGACCACGTTGGACAGCTGCGACACCGCGACCAGCCGGACCCGGTCGTCGAGCAGGCCGGCCAGCGCCTCCAGGTCGATCCGGCCGCGGTCGTCGATCGGAGCAATTCGTAGGGTCGCGCCGCGCTCGGCGCACAGCGCTTGCCACGGCACGAGGTTCGAGTGATGCTCGAGCGCCGTCGCGATCACCGCGTCGCCCGGGCCGACGTGTGCCCGACCCCAGCTGTGCGCGACCAGGTTGAGCGCGCCGGTCGTGCCGCTGGTCAGCACGACCTCGTCGGGCCGGCCGCCGAGGAACCGGGCGATGTCATCGCGCGCGGCGTCGTACGCCTCGGTCGCCGCCTCGGACAGCGCGTGGACTCCGCGGTGGACGTTGCCGGCCTGGTGGGTGAACACCCGGACGACCGCGTCGATCACCGCCCGCGGCTTGAGCGCGGTCGACGCGCTGTCGAGATAGGCCAGCCGGCGGCCGTGGACCGGGGCATCGAGCGCGGGAAACTCGCGCCGCCACGCGGCCGGCCCGGCCGTCGACTGGCCGGATGGTTCGCTCCGGGACGGGTCCACGCGCAAAGCCTAGCGCGCGACCACTCCCGGCACACTGTTTCCTGGTCATTTAGATGAAGCAATACATTGCACCTGCGCGCCGGATCTCCGAGGGTGATCGGCAAGGGGGGACGACCCATGGCCACCATCACACTCAAGGTCAATCGACAAGCTCATACGCTCGAGTGTGCGTCGACCACTCTGCTGGTCGAGGCGCTGCGCGAGCACCTCCGGCTCACCGGCACCCATGTCGGCTGTGACACCAGCCAGTGCGGCGCGTGCACCGTCCACGTCGACGGCAAGTCGGTCAAGTCCTGTACGATGCTGGCCGTCGAGGCCGACGGCGCCGAGATCACGACGATCGAGGGCCTGGCCCAGGGCGGCGAGCTCCATCCAATGCAGGCCGCGTTCCGCGAGCATCACGGCCTGCAGTGCGGCTTCTGCACGCCGGGCATGATCATGAGCGCGACGCACGAGATCCGTCACTGGCTCGAGGGCAACCTGTGCCGGTGCACCGGCTACCACAACATCGTCAAGGCCGTGCGCGCGGGCGCGGCCGGCATGCGCGGAGGTAAGTGATGACGACCCAGGGCATCGGTGCCGCCGTCAGGCGCAAGGAAGATCGCCGGTTCTTGCTCGGCAAGGGCAACTACGTCGACGACATCACGCTCTCCAACCAGTCGTATGCGGTGTTCGTGCGCTCGATGTACGCGCACGCGAAGATCACCAAGATCGACACCAAGGCCGCCAAGGCCGCGCCCGGCGTGCTCGCCGTGTTCACCGGCGACGACGTCGCCGCCGACGGCCTCGGCACGCTCCCGTGCGGCTGGCTGGTCAAGAGCAAGGACGGCTCGAACATGGTCGAGCCGCCGCACCCCGCGCTCGCCCAGGGCAAGGTCCGCCACGTCGGGGATCCGGTCGCGATGGTGATCGCGACGTCGAAGGCGGCGGCGCGCGCCGCGGCGGGCCTGGTCGACGTCGGCTACGACGTGCTGCCCGCGATCGGCCTGGTCAACGACGCGGTCAAGCCCGGCGCGCCGGCGGTGCACGACGAGGCGCCCAATAACCTCTGCTACGACTGGCACATCGGCGACCCGGCCGCGGTCGACGCCGCGTTCGCCAAGGCGGCGCACGTCGTCGATCTCGACCTCACCAACAACCGGCTCGCCCCCAACGCGATCGAGCCGCGCGCGGCGATCGGCGACTACGACGTCGCCAACGATCACTACACGCTGTACACCACGTCGCAGAACCCGCACGTGATCCGGCTCCTGATGGGCGCGTTCACGCTGCACGTGCCGGAGCACAAGCTGCGCGTCGTCGCCCCCGACGTCGGCGGCGGCTTCGGCTCGAAGATCTTCCACTACGCCGAGGAGCTGATGGTGACCTGGGCATCCAGGAAGCTCGGCCGCCCGGTCAAGTGGACCGCGGAGCGCAGCGAGTCGTTCCTGTCCGACGCGCACGGCCGCGACCACGTCACGAGCGCCAAGCTCGCGCTCGACGCCGGCGGCAAGATCCTCGGCCTGCGCGTCCGCACGCTGGCCAACCTCGGGGCCTACCTGTCGACGTTCGGCTCGTCGGTGCCGACCTACCTCTACGCGACGCTGCTGTCGGGGCCGTACGACATGCCGGCGATCTACGCCGAGGTCAAGGCCGCGTTCACCAACACCGTGCCGGTCGACGCTTACCGCGGCGCCGGCCGGCCCGAGGCCGCGTACGTGCTCGAGCGGATCATGGACAAGGCGGCGCGCCAGATCGGCATGGACCGCGTCGAGATCCGCCGCAAAAATTTGATCCGCGTCGATCAGTTCCCGTATCAGACCCAGGTCGCGCTGCAGTACGACACGGGCAATTACCAGGCCACGCTCGACCTCGCGCTCGAGCAGATCGACTATCCGAACTACGACAAGCGCAAGGCGGCCAGCGCCGCCAAGGGCAAGCTGCGCGGCTTCGGGATCTCGACGTACATCGAGGCCTGCGGCATCGCGCCGTCGGCGATCGCCGGCGCGCTCGGCGCCCGCGCGGGTCTGTACGAGGCCGCCACCGTGCGCGTCAACCCGACCGGCTCGGTCACGGTGTTCACCGGCACGCACTCGCACGGCCAGGGCCACGAGACCACGTTCGCCCAGCTCGTCGCCGAGAAGCTCGGCATGCCGGTCGACAACGTCGACGCGGCGGCGGTCGGCGGCTCGGCGGTGGTCAAGGCGCTCGACAAGGTGATCGACAAGGGCAAGAAGATCGCGGCGCACCTGCTCGAGGCCAGCGCCGGCGACATCGAGTTCAAGGACGGCAACTACCGCGTGGTCGGCACCGATCGCGCCAAGGCGTTCGGCGAGATCGCGTTCACCGCCTACGTCCCGCACAACTATCCGATCGAGACCCTCGAGCCCGGCCTCGAGGAGTCGGCGTACTACGACCCCAAGAACTTCACGTTCCCGGGCGGCTGCCACCTCGTCGAGGTCGAGGTCGATCCCGACACCGGCGTGGTCGACGTCGTCGACGTCGCGATCGCCGACGACGTCGGCACGATCATCAATCCGATGATCGTCGACGGCCAGGCCCACGGCGGGCTCGCGCAGGGCATCGGCCAGGCGCTCTATGAAGAGGTCCGCTACGACGCCGCCGGCCAGCTCACCAACGGCTCGTACATGGACTACTGCATGCCGCGCGCGGCCGACCTGCCCAACTTCAAGGTCGGCAACCACGTCACGCCGTGTACCCACAACCCGATCGGCGTCAAGGGCGTCGGCGAGTGCGGCGCGATCGGCGTGCCGCCCGCGGTGATCAACGCGGTGATCGATGCGCTGACCCCGCTCGGCGTCACCGACATCTCGATGCCCGCGACCCCCGAGAAGGTCTGGCGCGCGATCCAGGCCGCCCGGACGACCACGACGACGAAGAAGGGAGGCTAACGATGAAGGACTTCGCATTCCACCGCCCCGCGTCGGTCAAGGACGCCGTCGCGCTGCTCCGGGCGCACTCGTCCGGCAAGGTCCTCGCCGGCGGCCAGAGCCTCCTGCCGGTGCTCAAGCTCGAGCTCGCCGAGCCCAGCGATCTGGTGTCGCTCGGTCAGCTCAAGGAGCTGCGCGACATCCGCGTCGACGGCGGCAAGCTGGCGATCGGCGCGCTCGCGACCCACGATCAGGTCCATCACTCCGCCGAGGTCAAGAAGGCGATCCCGGCGCTCGCCCACCTCGCCGGCGGCATCGGCGATGCCCAGGTCCGTAACCGCGGCACGATCGGCGGCTCGGTCGCCCACGCCGATCCGGCCGCCGACTACCCGGCCGCGCTGGTCGGCCTCGGCGCGACCGTCATCACCGATCGGCGCTCGATCGCCGCGGACGACTTCTTCACCGGGCTGTTCACCACCGCGCTCGCCGCCGACGAGCTGGTCACCGCCGTGCAGTTCCCGGTGCCCAAGCGCGCCGCGTACGCCAAGTTCGCGCATCGCGCGTCGAAGTACGCGCTGGTCGGCGTGTTCGTCGCCGAGACCGCCGGCGGCGTGCGCGTCGCGGTCACGGGGGCCGGGCCCAAGGTGTTCCGGCTCGCCGCCTACGAGGCCGCGCTGGGCAAGAAGCTGGCGCCGGCATCGCTCGATGGCATCGCCGTGTCGTCCGCCGATCTCAACGGCGACGCGGAGGCCAGCGCCGAGTACCGCGCGCACCTGATCGGCGTCATGGCCAGGCGGGCGATCCAGGCCCTGGCATGACCTCGGGGCCCCCGGTGGCCTCGGTCGACGAGCTGATCGCGCGTCTCGCCGAGCAGCGCTACCTCGCCGATCCGAGCCTGGCCACCGTCCTCTACCTCGGCCTCCGGCTCGGCAAGCCGGTGCTGCTCGAGGGCGAGGCAGGCGTCGGCAAGACCGAGGTCGCCAAGGTGCTCGCCGCCGCGCTCGGCCGCCGGCTGATCCGGCTGCAGTGCTACGAGGGCCTCGACGTCGCCTCGGCGCTCTACGAGTGGGACTTCGCGCGCCAGATGCTCGAGATCCGGCTCGCCGAGGCCGCGGGGCCGGTGGAGCGCCAGTCGCTCGCCGCCGCGCTGTACAGCGAGCGGTTCCTCCTGCGCCGCCCGCTGCTCGATGCCCTCGCGCCCGACCCCGCCGGTCCGCCGGTGCTGCTGATCGACGAGCTCGATCGCACCGATGAGCCATTCGAGGCCTTCCTGCTCGAGATCCTGTCCGACTTCCAGGCCTCCATCCCCGAGCTCGGCACGCTGCGCGCGCCCGCGCCGCCGATCGCGATCCTGACGTCGAACCGCACGCGCGAGATCCACGACGCGCTCAAGCGGCGCTGCCTCTATCACTGGATCGACTACCCCGACGCCGCGCGCGAGCTGGCGATCCTGCACGCGCGTGCGCCCGAGGTGCCGCCGCGGCTCGCGTCCCAGATCGTCGCGTTCGTCCATGCGCTGCGCGCGAACGATCTGTTCAAGCTGCCCGGCGTCGCCGAGACCCTGGACTGGGGCCAGGCGCTGATCGCGCTCGGCTGCGTCGAGCTCGACCCGTCGACCGTCGAGGCCACCCTCGGCGTGCTGCTCAAGTACCAGGACGATCTTGCGAAGATCTCTGGCCCGGCCGCGCGCGGCCTGGTCGACCAGGCACGCGGCGCCTGATCGCGGCCGCGGATCGGCTCGGACCGAGTCCTGACCTCGAACGGACCGCTCACGCCACCGCGAGCCGCTCGCGGAAGAAGCCGAGCACGCGGTCGAGCGCGGCCCGCGTCGGGTGCCCGGGCTCGTCGACCAGGTGGCGCGTGACCACCGAGTGCGCATCGCGCGGCACGCCGTACGGATTGCCCGGGCTCGAGTCGATCTCGATGCCGATGAAGCGATCGCGGAGCTCCTCGCGCAGCCGCTCGAAGCGCTCGGCCGGCGAGTTGCGATCGCCCTCGGTGCGCTCGAGATCAGGGTAGGGGTTGGTCACCCGGCCACACTATCAGCTTCATCCTCGGCGAGGATCGGCCGTGGAGCGCGAGCAATATCCCGCGGTCGGGGCACTGGCGGCCATGTAGGTACGGCTGGGCTTGCGATGCGGCGTGGGCTGGTGTGATCTCGACGGATGTCACGCGCGCTCTCGCTCGTCCTGATCACCGGGTTCCTCGCCGCGGCGTGCGGTCATGCAGCGCCGCCGCCGCCGAACAACCAGCTCGCGCCGGGCACGATCGTGTGGCCGTCGAGCCTCGACCACGCGTCGACGCCGGCGACGCACCGCGAGGCCGCGATCCGGCTGCTGGTGGAGAGCGGCACCGAGGCGGCGATGGTGGCGATGCAGGAGATCATGCTGAAGCAGCAGATCGAGCTGCACCCGATCATCAAGCCGTACCAGGATGTGCTGCGCAAGTTCCTCGAGAAGTACGCCAGCTTTGCGGCGCTGCAGGACGACCTGGCGAAGCTGTACATCGAGCGCTTCAGCGAGCTTCAGCTGCGCCAGATCATCGCGTTCTACCAGACCCCGACGGGGCGGCTCGCCGTGCACGAGCTGCCCAAGGTGATCGAGCTGGCCGCGGTGCTCGGCAAGACGCGGGTCGAGCAGCACATGAACGAGCTCAAGCAGATGATGATGCAGGCCGTGCCGAAGTCGACGCCGTGATCGGTCAGCGCGCCGGCGCCGCCTGTGCCTTGCGCAGCGTCCGCACGAGGCGCTCGACGCCGGGGACGACGCTGTCGTCGCGGGTCATGTCGAGCGAGACGAGGAAGCGCAGCGCGAGGCGGGCCTCGTACGACTCGCGGACGATCGGGATCAGGCGGGCCCTGCCGTCCTCGACGCCCAGGTGCAGCGCCATCTGCGTCTGCAGCTCCTGGAAGCCGCCGAGCGAGAACCGCGGCGTCAGCACGGGAACGGTGTAGCGGCTGCTCGACACCAGGCGCTCGATCTCGCTGACCCGCATCGCGCCGAGCTCGGCGTCGAGCTGCTCGGTGCACACCCGGACGCCGCGGTCCTCGAGCAGCCGGAGCAATGACCGCGCCCACGCGGCGTCGCGCTGGTCCGGCGAGTAGACGAGGAGCACGTCGTACGCGAAGCGCTGCGCGACCGCGGGCGAGGTCGGCCGCGCGGCCCGCTGCGACCGCGCGATCGGATAGTTGTCCTCGGCCTCGGCCTTCAGCACCGGGCGCTGCGCGGGATTGCGAGCGACCACGTTGCGCTGCACGTGGTGATACAGATCGAACACGCGAACGAAGCCGTCGTCGCCGCCGGCCGCACCGCGCAGGCCGGCGATCAGGTGCTCGGTGAACAGGCCATACCGCGCGCCGGGGATGACATACGCCGACCCATCGCCGCGCGACGCCGCCATCACGACGCGGCCGCGCCGGGCCAGCCGTCCGAGCGCGCTCTCCGTGAGCTCGGCGACCCAGACCGGAGGCTCCAGATCCTTGGCCGCGGCGAGATCGGCGGCGTGGCAGCAGTCGAGGATGACGGTGAGCCGCTCGGCGCGGATCGCGGCCAGCCCGTCGCCGAGCAGCTGGCTCGAGATCGCCGTCGCGTCGAGCCGGTCCTCTGCGCCCCACGCGCCATCGACCGGCATCAGGTACGAGTCGCGGCTGCCGGGCAGCCGACCGCCGTGGCCCGAGAAGTAGACCAGTGCCGTCGACCCCGGCCCGGCGCGCTGGCCGAGGCGCTCGAGCCCCTCGACGATCGCCGCGCGCGTCGCCTGCTCGTCCTGCAGCAAGACCACGTTCGCCGGGTCATACCCGCACGCGGCCGGATCCCGCAGGATGCCGGCGAGGTCCTCGGCATCGGCCACGCGCGGGAGCGGCCGGATGTGCCGGTACTGCGAGACGCCGATGACGAGGGCATGTGCGTGGAGGCTCATCTCTGTGGATAGGCGCCACAGGGCCGCCGATCACGACAGCCGATCAGGGAGCGAGACGGTCGGGCGGCCATCAACCGAGACGCTGTCGTTGTCGTCCTGCCGCATCGCGTCTAAGCTCGCCGGAGACGCCGAGGAGACGATATGTCCTGGAACAAGCCCGACCGGCCGCCGGCGAACCTCGAGACCGAGCTGACCTGGCCGGTCCGGGTCGAGGTCGTCCCCGGCAAGCTGTCGGTCCGCATCTACCGCCACGACGTCGACACGCAGCATGGGCCGATCGCGTGCTGGTCGTACGTCACGCAGGGGCTGACCGCGCTGCAGCAGACCGAGATCGTCTTCACGCTGCGCCGCGACGCCGGCGAGCCGAGCGACGCTTTCCCTCGGGATCCGCTGCAGCTGTTCGCCGCGATCCATCCGCTGGCCGAGGCGGGGCAGCGCGTGACCTCGGGGAGCTTCACCGAGCTCGGTGGCGGCGGCTTCTTCGGCCACCACCTGTTGTATGTCCGGGCGCAGGCGCTGGCCGGGGTGACGCTGCCGGCGTCGTGCCTGGCCGCCGTGCTGGTCACCGCCGAGGAGCTGCGCGCGGTGCGCGAGTTCGGCAGCACTCGCGTGCTGGCGCGCCTGGGGCAGGCGGCGAGCCACTATCCATTTCCGCCGTGGGCGGATCGGCATCGCGCGGGCGTGTCGTTCGAGCGCACGCTGGCCGAGAGCCTGGTGGCGAAGTGCCCGCGCGCGTCGGCGCATGACGTCCACGTGGGCGTGAAGGACCAGCAGATCACGGTCAGCGCGCTGCGCTCGGAGCAGTCGTCGTGGCAGGACCGGCTGGCGCAGATCCCCGAGACCGCCGCGCTGACGCTGCTCACCGCGTACGATCCGGCCGCCAACGGGTGCCTGACCTGGGTGCCCGGCCAGAAGGCGCCCGAGGCGATCATCCCCGCCGGGAGCGACGGCTCGCGGGTCTGCGGCTGCTTCGTCATGTTCGTCCCCGGACAGTCGGAGAACGGCGGGCTGATCCTCGAGGACGGCTTTGCGATGAAGCTCACCGACGACGCGTGGCGTGCCGTCCGCGGCGCGCTGGTCGACGGCAAGGACCTCGCGATCCCGGCGACGGGAGATGACATGGCGCTCGCGCTGACCTGGCGCGATGAGGTCTACGTCAGTCCGATCGACGCGCGCACCTACCGCGCCGAGGGCGGCTGGCAGGTCCATCCGCCGGAACCGGGCGAGGCCGGGGCGCGCCTGAGCGGCGAGATCCGCTTGCTCACGTCGGACGATGACATCATGGCGCGGACCACACCCGAGGAGCTGGCCGCGTTCTGCCAGCAGATCAAGCTGTGCGCCGAGCGCATGCTCACGCAGCACGACGGCGCCGAGATCGTGCTGCGGGTGGGCTGCGTGCCGCAGGGCCACGCGATCGACCTCTCGGGCAAGGGCGCGGCGCCGCCGGACGTCATGCAGGCATTCTTCGACGCGATCAAGGCGCTGCCGCCGCTGCGGGTCAGCGACGGCGAGGTCAGCTTCGAGATGCGGCTGACGGTGGCGTGATGCGCTAGCGGCGCAGCTTGGGATCGATCTTGCTGCGCGCGCGGATCCCCTTGTGGAGCGCCTTCCAGCGCTCGCGCGCTTCGCGGGCCAGCGCGGGGTCACGGCGGCGCTCGGCGGCGGCGAGCTCGCGCTCGAGCTTGTGCAGGCCGTCGCGCCGGCCGGGATCGATCTCGCCGGCGTCGATCGCGGCGTCGACGGCGCAGCCGGGTTCACCGCGGTGCTGGCAGTCGCGGAACCGGCAGCGCGCGGCGAGCGCGGCGATGTCGGCGAACGCCTCGGCGAGGCCGGTGTCGGTGTCGAGCAGGCCGAAGATCCGCATGCCGGGGGTGTCGATCACCAGGCCGCCGCCGGGCAGCGCGAACAGCTCGCGCCGCGTCGTCGCGTGGCGCCCGCGGTCGTTGTCGTCGGTCGGCAGCACGGTCTGGTGGTCGCGGCCGAGCCAGCGGTTGACCAGCGTCGACTTGCCGACGCCCGACGAGCCGATCAGCGCGATGGTGTGCCCCGGCCGCAGATAGGCCGCGAGCTCGGCGCTGCCGGCGCCGCTGTGCGCGCTGACCGGCACGATCGGCACGCCCGGCGCGACCGCGGCGAGCTCGGCGAGCGCCGCCGCGAGTGCACTGCCGTCGACGAGGTCGATCTTGTTGACGACGATGACCGGGGCGGCGCCGCTGTCCCATACCGCGGTGAGATAGCGCTCGACGCGGCGCGGGCTGGCATCGCGGTTGGCCGAGGTCACGAGGAGGAACGTGTCGACGTTGGCAGCGACGACCTGATCCTGATCGCGACGGCCGGCGGCGCGGCGGAGCAGCTGCGTGCGCCGCGGCAACACGTGGTGGATCACGGCGGCGGCGCCGGCATCGCCCGGCGACAGCGTGACCCAGTCGCCGACGGTGGGCAGCTGGTGCGGGGCCATTGTGTGGCGCAGCCGGCCGCTCGGCTGGGCGAACAGGCTGGGGTGCGCCGCCGCCACCACCTCGAGGCGCGGACCCAGCGCAGACAGCACGCGCGCCGGCATGAGGTCCGGGCGTGCGAGGGACGAGAATGCGAGCGAGAACGGGGCAAAGCCCCACGAATCGAGAATCGAGTGCTCCACGACGAGCTCCACCGGCACCTGGTGCCGAGCAAGGGGGCAGCTACCTCGCCGGAGCGGGGCGAACGGAGCGATCGGCGCTTATCTGCGCATGGGTCCGAACGCCGGAACCGCCGAGACGGAGGTAGCCAGTGCGATGACCGAGGGCACGCACCCTCGTGGTGATGAGCACACAAGATCATCCATAGGCACACCCCTCTCGGGACCCAGGTAGTGTTGCCTGCCGCGGGCGCATCGTCAACCCGATCGCGGATGCCGACGAGCGCCGCACGCGCGCGGCCACGGCCGGCTCAGCCGCCGCGGATCCGGATCGCGACCCTGACGTTGCTGTCGGCGATGCCGTGGACAGTGTCGACGGTCGAGGTCACCAGGTTCCACGGCAGGCCGTCGACCGCGTCGATGAACACCGCCGAGACCTTCGGCAGCTGGCCGCGCAACCGCGCCGCGAGCTCGCGGTACGGAAATGCAGACCCGCCGTCGATCGATACCGACAGATCGGCCTCCAGCTTGAGCTCCAGGCTGAGCGCCTCGCTGACGTCGCCGCTTTTGGGCGGGACCTCCACCGTCAGGAACTTCAGCATGGACGGCATGATGAGCAGGAAGATCACCAGCAGCACAAGCAAGACGTCGATCAGCGGCGTGACGTTGATCTCGCGAGACCCGGCAGTGGATATCCCCATGTGATCGATCTACGCGATATCGGACTTGCAACACCTGGCAGGAGCTCTCGGCCATTGACAGAGAGCGACACGACGACTGCAAACCCGTGTCGCAGTCGGGCCGGCCGTGCACGCACATGAGCGCGGCAGCCGATGCGCATGTGAGCACATGGCGAGCGACGCGGCGCCTGCCGGACCGTGCCGGGTCGCACGACGCCGGTGGCGCAGCGCGACGGTCTGCGCTCGTCGAGCCGGAGCCATGTCTCCGCAGTGTCGAGAGACAGGCAGGCGCATCGGATCTACAACGGCGGCGCGCTCACCGTACGGTTCCCCGCGCCCCGACCGGCGATCGGGTATGTTGCCGGCGTGATCCGGGTCGAGCCCACCGGCGAGCGGCTGGCCGCCAACGTCGTGCACTTCACGCGGCTGTTGCGCCGCGCCGGGTTGCGGGTCGGTCCCGGCGACACGCTCGACGCCCAGCGCGCCGTCGCCGCCGTCGACATCCTGTCGCGCGAGCAGTTCTACTGGGCGCTGCACGCGGTGCTGGTGCGCCGCCACACCGATCACGCGCTGTTCGACGAGGCGTTCCGGCTGTTCTGGCGCGACCCGATGGGCATGCACAGCGCGATGGCGCTGCTCCTGCCGCAGGTCAAGGCGCCGATCAACCGGACGATGTCGCGCCGGCTCAGCGAGGCGTGGCGGCCGCCCGCGCCGCCCGCCACGCCGCCGTCCGCGCCCGAGCAGCCGCCGCAGATCGACACGTTCCTGGCGTACTCCGCCGACGAGATCCTGCGCACCCGCGACTTCGACGAGATGTCCGCCGACGAGCTGGCCCGGGCGCGCGCGCTGGTCCGCCGCCTCGAGCTCGACGTGCGGCCGCTGGTCACGCGGCGGACACGGCCCGCCGTGCGCGGCGAGATCGATCGCGCGCGCACCATCCGCGCGGCGCTGCGCGGCGGCGGCGATCTCGTGACCTTGCGCCACCGCGCGCGCGTCGAGCGGCCGCCCGTGATCGTCGCGCTGTGCGACATCTCCGGCTCGATGGGCCGCTACTCCGAGATGCTGCTGCGCTTCCTGCACGCGCTGCTCGCCGAGCACGGCCGCGGCCACGTCTTCCTGTTCGCCACCCGGCTCAGCAACGTCACCCGCACCCTGCGCCACCGCGACGTCGACGCCGCGCTCGCGCGCTGCGGCAAGGAGGTCTCCGACTGGGCCTCCGGCACCCGCCTGGGCCCCTGCCTGCACGACTTCAACCGCACCTGGTCGCGCCGCGTCCTCGCGCAGGGCGCCGTCGTGCTGCTCGTCACCGACGGCCTCGACCGCGAGGACACCACCGGCCTCGCCGCCGAGGTCGCCCGCCTGCGGCGGTCCTGCCGCCGGCTGATCTGGCTCAATCCGCTCCTGCGCTACGCCGGCTTCGAGCCCCGCGCCGCCGGCGTCCGCGCCCTCTTGCCCAACGTCGACGAGCATCGCCCGGTCCACGACCTCGACAGCCTCGCCGCCCTCGGCCGCGCGCTGTCCGCCCGCCACGGTGCCCCACCGCGCTCGCGCTCCTGACCCGCCGGGAGATGGCAGCCGCGCTCGTGCTTGGACTTCTGGCTCACGACGGCCGGCTGCCCGTCACTCGATGTCAGAACGACGGTTTGGTCTTGTACGTCACGACCAGGGCGATCGTCCGGAGGTTGCGGGTGCTGAACTTCGCCGCGCCGCCTGCAGGCATGAGCTTCCACGCAGTGTTCGCGGGATCCCCCTGCTCGAAGAGCGGCAGGGTAAGCCCGGTCTTGAAGCTGCCGGGCTTGAGCTGGATCTCGCGCTGACCCGGTGCGCTCAGCGTCATGGCCTGCCGGCTGAAGTCATCCACCGGCTCATCGACGAGCTCGTAGTGCAGGTAGACGCCGGTCACCTTGTTGCTGCTGGCCTGCGGCAGGCGGCTGCGCTCCACCGAGAGCACCAGCCCGTCGGACGGCTTGTTCATGAACGCCTGCCATCGGTCGGAAAAATCGGTGGCGAGGTTGAGGAACCATGCGGTGTCTCGCTGCTGCTTGCCGAGCGTGTTCTTGGCCGTCTCGGCCAGGACGCTGCCGCCGGTGCGCGCCGTGTAGCGCACCGTGATGATCACGTCGCTGAGCGTCTGGCGGTGAAGCGGGCCATCGACACCGTTGACCTCGAGGCGCCAGGTCGATACCGCGCCGGTGCCCTCGAACGGCAGGTAGCGCTCGTCGTGATAGTCGACCTGGAACAGGCCGCTGTCGTTGACGCCGGTCGAGAGCGCGACCTGCTGGTTCGGACGCCAGTCGACGCGGAGCACCGTGGCCGGCGGCTCGGTGTCGGTCGGGCTCGGCGCGAGCAGCTGCTTGAGCACCTTCTTGTCCGGCGCCAGCAGGGTGCGATGGCCGAGCTGGGTCAGCGTGGCGTTGAAGTTGTGGTACGGGCCGACCACCGCCGGGAATGACAGCGACACCGTCTTGATCTGGCGGCAGTAATGGCCCGGGAAGTCGCCGTCGAACAGCGCTTCACCGAGCTCGAACTCGCAGCTGCCGCGCTCCTTGAGGCGGACCAACGCGAGCGGGTCGACCTGCGCCAGCGACACGTACTTGGTGATCTCCATCCGGCGCTCGTTGATCTCGCAGTGGAACTTGTCCAGGCGATCGAGATCGAGCTGGAGCTGCTCGCCGGCGGTCAGGCCCTTCTTGAGGCTGTCCCAGTAGCTGGCGCCGATGAACCCGACATCGGACTCGGCCAGGCCGAGCTCGAACTGCAGCGCGCGCTGGGCCGCCTTCGCGTAGCCGAGCGCCAGGTGATAGGTCTGGAAGTACACGGCGGACAGCTTGCCGATCATGAACTGATAGAGCTGCTTGCTGGTGAACTTCGAGTTCATGAACGTGTCGATCGCCTCGTTGTTCTTGATCTGCCGGCGCGAGACCTGGATCTCGCGATTGGCGACGTCGACCTGGACCTCGGCCGCCCGGATCTGCCGGCCGATCTGCAGCGTGTCACCGGTGGCGAGGGTGCGCTGCAGCTCCCAGTCCTGGGTGCGGCGCTCCCAGCCGCCGAGGGTGGCGGACAGCGAGCTCTGGAACGACGCCAGCTCGGACAGCGCCTTGAACGCCTGTGACAGGCCCTGGAGCCCGGAGCCGACCTGGATGCCGCCGTAGGTCATCGCGAACGGCGAGCCGACCTGTGGCACGAAGTGAGCGACCGACGATGCAATACCGATGACGTTCGCCACCTGGGAGAACACCTGGCCGACGACCATCCCGGCGATCTGCGCCTGCTCGTGGGCGGTGAGCCCGGTGGACAGGAGCTGCTGATAGTGGGTCTCGCGCGACCGCGCGTTCTTGAGTCCCTCCTGGAGCGCGGCGAGCGATTGCCTGGCCGCCTCGAGCTGCTGCTGCTTGATCTGGAGCTGGAGCTCGAAGATCGAGTGCTCCTGGGTGTTGCGGAGCAGGCTCAGCTCCTCGGCGTCCTTCTTCTCGAGCGCCGAGAGCAGGGCGCCGCCCAGGCTGATCAGGCGCGCGGTCAGCTCGCGGGCGCGGCCGAGCATGTAGGTGAAGCGGTAGTGTGGCACCTGCGCGTTGTAGTCGGCCAGCGCCTGGGCCAGCCCGGCGCCCGAGGCGAACGCCTGCACCAGGGCCAGGACGTCGACCGGAGGTGCGAACAGCGCCAGCGCCTGCTTCACGCCGTCGATGTTGAGGCCGTGCCGGATCTTGAACAGCCGGTCGCCGACGCGGTTCCACAGGCCGACGAACTGGTCGTTCTCCGGGATGAAGAAGTACGGATTGAAGATGCTGTCGTTCGGCGTGGTGATCGTGGTCGGATCGGCGGGCAGCGGCGGATGGCCGTTCTCCAGCTCGAGGAGGTCCTC
>VBLP01000253.1:0-18879 GCA_005887925.1 Deltaproteobacteria bacterium
GCCGCCCTGCGGGATGCACAGCACCTGGCAGGTCGTGGCGTCGTGGCGGGGCTGGCCCGCGTCGCAGCTGCCGGCCGCGACCGCCGCGCCGACCGCGGCCGCGCCGACCACGGTGAACGCGAGCGCGGCGGGGATGCGGAGCGACATGACGCGACGGTAGCACCGGCGCGGCCGGCCGGATCAGCCGCGCGGCGCCGGGCCTACCCCTCCCCCCGGTCTCGTCGCCACGATCAGAACGGCAAGATGGTCACGTCGACCGCCAGGAACAGCGACCACCGTACCGCCGAGCGCTCCTCGCTCGTCGTCATCGCGCTGTCGGTGGTCGTGATCGATCGACCGCGCGGCAGGAAGGACACGCCACCGCCGATCACGAGCGGTGTCCGCGAGATGCCGAGGCGCACGAACGCACCGGGCGCGAAGATCTGCGCGAAGCCGATCGGGGTGGTCTGCCCGGCCTGCAGCGACTTGTCGTTGGTGTTCTGAGACGGTGTGTCATAGCCGTAGCTCATCAGCGCCCCGACGTCGATCACCGACAGGAACAACCCGGGTCTGAGACCGTCGTGGAAGAAGCCGCCCAGCTTCCCCGGAACGTTGATGTCGAACCCGAGCGCCGCGATCGGACCGACGCTCCTTGACTTCACATCCGCTCCGTCGACACGCGTGCTCTCGTAACCGAGCGCACCGCCGACGAAGCCGGAGATCGAGAACACCGTGTCCTCGAGCTTGCCCTGCCATGCGCCGACCGGAGCGGCGATACCCTCGATCACCGCTTCGGCCTCCTTGGAGTCCTTCGCAGTCGCGAGATCGATGGCGAACGACAGCACGCGGGACACGGCGCCGGGGATCTTCGCGCCGATCTTCGTGGCGGAGATCCGGGTGAGGATCAGCGTCACCCCCTTGGCGAGGTCGGCCTGCGCGAGGGCGGTCACCAGTGACCGAGCATAGGTCAGCTGATCGCGGAGCGCGGCGAGCTTGGCCAGTACGTCGGGCCTCGCGATCAGCTCCGACGCTGCCTCCGCCAGGACGTCGAGCTGGCTGATCACCGCCGCCGCCTGATTGGCGACGTCGCGAAAGTGCGCCTTCTCGCCGTCGGGCTTGTCGTCGATCGCCTCGCCGATCGCGGCCTCGAGCTTCCGCGTCGCGGAGCTCAGCGCAGCCGCGGCGGCGAGCAGGCGATGCAGCTTGCCATCGGCGTCCGCCGGGATCAGGGCCGCGAGATCGACGAGGATCGGCTTCAGCGCGGTGTTCTTCTGGAGCTCTGCGACGAGGAACCGCGCCGCGGTCGCAAAGTCGATGGCTCCGGCGGTGCCGAGCTGCCCGGCGCGGATCACCGCGAGCGCGCGACCGACCACCGCGAACAGCAGCTTGACGTTGGCGCAATCGACGTCTGTCGCCGAACAGAACCGCGGGTCGTTCGCGAGCTGCTCGAAGACGGCGGCGGCGTAGGACGGATCGCGGTGACGCACGAGCGACAGCGCGATCTCGAAGCCCGCGCGGGTGAGGAGCAGAGCCGCGGTGCCGGTCCCATCCGCTGCGGGCGTCAGCAGGTTTGCGATCACGTGATCCGGGAGCTCCGCCGCGTCCTGGAGCAGCGCGCTGCGAAGCCCGGTGCCGAGCGACAGCGGGAGCGTGGTGTCGTCCTCGGCAGATCCGAGGTACGCGCACGTGTTGGGCACCCACGGTTGGAGCTTCAGGTCGTCGCAGACCTTCTTGCGCAGCCGTCGCAGGATGAACTCCTTGAACTCGGCCGTCGCCCGCTTCTCGAGAAAGCTCGCCACCGCGCGCGCGACGATGTCGGTGGTCGTCGTCAGCGCGCCGGCGGCGGTCTCGGGCCCCGGGCCGCCGAGCCCCAGGAGCCCCGCGTCGACGGTCCGCGCCCCGCTCGTGGACCGGGCCATTCCGCCGAGCCTCAGCGCGTCCGCGCGCGACAGCCGCGTCCCCGCACAGGCGGCCCGGGCCAGGTCGCGATCCCTCTCGGACAGGTCCTTCGATGCGACGTTCCCGCGGCAGATAGCGAGGGCGGCCAGCAAGACGTCGGTGTTGTCGCCGAGCTTCGCGAAGTCACCGGCCAGGCACCAGCCCCGGACGGTGCCCTTCGACCACAGCTTACCGTCGTCGGTGAGCTGAACGTCGACCGTCTCGAGCTCCTTGCTCGCGCAGATCATCGCGGCCTTGACGACGTGATCGTCCACGACTCCCGGGCCGGTCGCGACCGGCTCGGCTGCGGCACGGCCGGCCGTACAGGTCATCGCCATCATCACTGCCAGCCGCGCACGCCATTGTCCCCTCATGAGCCCCCATGGATCCTACGATTACGCAATTTGCAGAAACGGTCAATCGTGACTCATCGGCGTTCGGCAATAGCCCCGCGCCGAGGTCGCATGCACCGCCGGGCGGCGTATGCTCGCCGCGTGGCCGATGAGCTGCTCGTCCGCGCGCCGGTGGTGCGCATCGTCGATCACGGGGCGTCGACCACGGTGATCGGCGCGACGGCGGTGCGCCGTTTCGACGGCGACTCGGCGGCGCTGTTGCGCGCGGTGCTGGAGATCTGCGCGCGGCCGGTCGGCCGCACACGGCTGCTCGCGGAGCTGGCGGCGCGCGCGGCGACGACCGCGGCGGCGGTGCCGGCGCAGCCGATCGACGAGCTGGTCGAGCTGCTGGTCGGAGATGGCGTGCTGGTGGTGGCCGGGCCGCCGGCGCCGCCGGTGCCGTCGCCGGGTGGCGGGCTGCGGCGGGTCGTGCTCGGGATCTCGGGGGCGGTGGCGGCGGTCGATGCGCCGGCGCTGCTGCGCGAGCTGCAGGTCGCCGGCTGCGAGGTGCGGGTCGCGCTGACGCGCAACGCGGCGCGGCTGGTGTCGCGCGCGGCGCTCGAGGCGCTGACCCATCGCGCGGTGTGGACCAGCCTGTGGCAGCGCGATGGGCGCGCCGTCGTGCCGCATGTAGAGCTCGCCGAGTGGGCCGAGCTGGTGCTGGTGTACCCAGCGAGCGCGACCACGCTGTCGCGGATCGCCACCGGCGATTGCTCGGACCTGGTCGCTGCGATCGCGGCGGCGACGCGCGCGCCGGTCGTGGTGGTGCCGTCGATGAACGACGCGATGTACGGTTCGCCGGCGGTGCAGGCCAACCTCGCGGTGCTGCGCGACCACGGCCGGTATGTCGTGCACCCGGCGCTCGGGCGCGAGGTGGCGCACCGGCCGGAGGCGCGATCGGCGATGCTCGGGGCGGCACCGCCGGCGGGCGCGGTGGTCGACATCGTGCGCCACCTGCTGCGCGAGCGCGCCGCCGGGGCACCGGCCGGCTGAGCGCGGCCGGGCGTGAGCGCGCGTCGGACGATCTCCCTGGCGCGGACCGCGCGGGACGGCGTGCCAGCCGGCGGATTCGAAGTAGAGTAGGGCGCTTTGAACGCGCCGCCCATTCGTTTGCCGTCCGGCGTCCGCGATCTACTGCCGCGGGCCGCGGCGCGCCGGCGCGCGCTGGCCGAGCGGGTGATGGCGGTATTCGAGGCGTGGGGCTACGCGCGGATCGTGACGCCGGTGTTCGAGTGCGCCGACGTGCTCGAGCGCGGGCTGGGTCACGACGCGCGCGCGGCGGCGATCCGGTTCGTCGAGCCGGGCACGGGAGAGGTGGTGGCGCTGCGGCCCGACATCACGCCACAGGTCGCGCGGCTGGTCGCGACGCGGATGGCCGACATCGAGGGGCCGATCCGGCTGTGTTACGAGGGCGCGGTGACCCGGCTCGCAGGCGAGCTCGGCCAGCGCGAGCTGCTGCAAGCGGGGATCGAGCTGGTCGATGCGCCCGAGCCCGAGGGCGATGCAGAGGTGCTCGCGGTGGCCGCCGCGGCGCTCGCAGCGACTCACCTGCCGGAGACCCGGCTCGACGTCGGCCACGTCGCGCCGGCGCGCCACGTGCTGGGGGCGGCGCAGGCCGGGTGCGGCGACGAGGTCCGCGCGAAGCTGGCGGCAGCGCTCGCGCGCAAGGATCGCGCAGGCGTGCGCGCGGCCGCCCGGTCGCTGCCGTCGCCCGTCGCCGCGCTCGCCGAGGCGCTGGTGACGCTCTGGGGTCCGGCCGATTCGACACTGGCGCGCGCGGCCGCGCTGGCGTGGCCCGACGAGGTGCACGCGTCGCTCGCCCGGCTCCACGGGGTGGTCGCCGCGCTCGGCGAGCTCGCCGATCCGCCGGCGCCGGTGGTCACCGTCGACCTGGGCGACCTGCGCGGCTTCGACTACTACACCGGCGTGCGGTTCGCCGGGTACGCCGGCGGGGCGCCGGACGCGGTGCTGCGCGGCGGTCGCTACGACGAGCTGATCGGCCGCTATGGCCGGGCGGCCCACGCGACCGGGTTCGCGATCGATCTCGAGGCGGTGGCCGAGGCGCAGCGCATCGTCGGCGTGCCGGCGCCCTCCATCGCGATCGGGATCGCGGTGTACGGCAGCGGCGCGCCGGCGCTCGCCCGATCGCTGCGGGCGCGCGGGCTGCGCGCGGTGACCGCGGTGGTGCGGCCGACCCCGGCCTGGCTGCGTGGCGCGGGTCTCGACGCCGCGGTGGTGATCGCTCGGGCGGAGCCGAGCGTGGGGGATGGGGACCCCGGCGGCTCTGCCGGCGGGGCGGGGGGACTCCCCCGTGGGATCGCCGACGGGCGCGGCGCGCTGGTGCTCGCCGATGATGCGCGCGGCGACGTCGCAGCCGAGGTCGGCTCAGTCATCGAGGCCTTGGAGGCCAGGGAGAAGCGATGTCCGTCGTGATCGTCGTCGGCGCCCAGTGGGGCGATGAAGGCAAGGGCAAGGTCGTGGACCTGCTCACCGAGCGGGCCGATACCGTCGTGCGCTACGGCGGCGGGGCCAACGCCGGCCACACGCTGGTGATCGATGGCCAGAAGCTGGTGACCCACCTCGTGCCGTCGGGCGTGTGCCATCCCGGCAAGAGCTGCGTGCTCGGCGACGGGATGGTGATCGATCCGCAGACCTTGCTCGAGGAGCTGGCGCAGTGCCAGGCCCGCGGCCTGCTCGCGCACGGCGAGCTCCTCGTCGGGCTCGGCGCCCACGTGATCCTGCCGTACCACAAGCTGATCGATGGGCTGCGCGAGGACCGCGCCGCCCGCAGCGGCAAGGCGCTCGGAACGACCCGGCGCGGCATCGGTCCGGCGTACGAGGCCAAGGCGGCGCGCCGCGGCGTGCGGGTCCGCGACCTGACGCGGCCGGCGCGGCTGCGCGAGCTGGTGGCGGCCAACCTCGACGAGCTCGCGCCGCTGATCGCCCACCTGGGCGGCACGTCGCCGGTCGCCCGGTCGCGCAGGCGATCGCGGCGGGCCGCCACGTGCTGTTCGAGGGCGCGCAGGGCTGCCTGCTCGACCTCGACCACGGCACCTATCCCTACGTGACGTCGTCGTCGACGATCGCCGCGGGCGCCTGCCAGAGCGCCGGCATCGGGCCGACCGCGATCGACGCGGTGGTCGGGATCACCAAGGCGTACGCGACCCGCGTCGGGGCCGGACCGTTTCCGACCGAGCTCCACGACGAGATCGGTGACCGGCTGCGGGAGGCGGGCGGCGAGTACGGCGCGACCACCGGCCGGCCGCGGCGCTGCGGCTGGCTCGATCTGCCGGCGCTGCGGATGGGCGCCCGGCTGTCCGGGATGACGGATCTGGCGCTGACCAAGCTCGACGTGCTCGCCGATCTGCCGGAGGTATCGGTGTGCATCGCGTACCGGCTCGACGGCAAGGAGCTCGACGAGCCCCCGACGGATCCCGACGACATCGCCCGCGCCGAGCCGGTGTTCCGGCAGTTCCCGGGCTGGGGCCGGCTGCCCAGTGATGCACGGGACGTCACGGATCTACCTGGACCTGCGCGTGCCTACGTCGAGACGATCGAGCGCATGGCCGGCGTGAGGTTTTGTCTGGTATCGGTCGGGCCGGATCGCAACGAGACCATCCGGCTGCACGACCCGTTCGCCTAGCCGTCCGCCTGCACCCGCGGCCCGCGGCGTGGCAAATCGCATCCTTACGCCGCCGCTGTGTTACGATCTTTCTCCAAGGTGCAGGGCCTCGGGAGGGTCCGAGCCCTAGAACTCGTTCAGGAACCGCCCATGAAGATTGTCTGCGACGCTTGCCAGGCCAAGTACTCCATCTCGGACGACAAGGTCCAAGGCAAGGTCTTCAAGATTCGCTGCAAGAAGTGCAGCAACATCATCGTCGTCCGCGGCGGTTCCGCCGTGGAGCCGGCACAGCCGCCGCCGCAGGAAAAGGACACGCGGGTCTACGACTACGGCTACGACGGCGGCGATCACGCGCCGGCCGGCGACGAGGCGGTGTGGCACGTCGTGATCAACCAGGATCAGGTCGGGCCGATGACCGCGGTCGAGGTCCAGCGTCGGTTCAAGAGCGGCGAGCTCGACGCCGAGACCTACATCTGGCGCGAGGGCTTCGCCGACTGGTTGCCGATGGCCCAGGTCGACACGTTCGCGTCGCTGCTGGCGGCAGGTCCGCCGGCGGCGCGCAGCTCCGGCTCGGAGGCGGTGGCGTCGATGTTCGCCGGCGGCGAGGATGCCAGCGCGGCGCGCAGCGATCCGGGCGACCTGTTCGCGGCCGCGTCGGCGAGCGCGGCGCAGCAGGACGACGACGGCGGCGATCTGTTCGGCGGCAAGCCGGCGGCGTCGCCGGTGCAGCCCGCCGGGACGCGGATGCGCGGCGAGCGCAACGAGAACTCGGTCCTGTTCTCGCTCAACAACCTCGCGCAGCTCGCGAGCGACAAGCCGGCGCCCGCCCCCGCGCCGCGCTCGGCGATGGCCGTCGGTTCCACGCCGGGAGCCGCGGGCGGCGAGGGCTCGGGGCTGATCGACATCCGATCGATGGCGAGCGCCTACCTCGGCGCGCCGGCCGGTGCGCCCAAGCCGGCGACGGCGGGCATCGGCTCGATCGACGACCTGCCGGTGTTCGGCGGCGGCGGCTTCACCGAGCCCGCCGTGATCGTTCCGATCGCCGCGCGATCGAGCAACAACAAGCTGCTCTACACGCTGATCGGCTCGGTCGGTCTGCTCGCGGTGGCCGCGGTGGTGGTCGTCATCCTGCTGCTCACCGGCAGCAAGTCGTCCGACAAGCCGGCGCAGGTCGCGCAGGCCAGCGGCACCGAGGTCAAGCCGGCGGCCGACACCCGGGCCGCTGCGACCCCGTCCGAGACCGACACCCGGGCGGGCACGAGCGCCGGCAGCCCGCCGTCCACCGGCACCACCAGCGCCGGTTCCGCCGCGCCGAGCTCGGGCACCGGCGAGGCCAGGCCGACCAAGGTCGCTGCGGCCGAGGCCGAGCCCAAGCACACCCAGGCCACCGCGCCGGTGCACAAGGCATCGCCGGCGAGCACCGCGTCGACGCCTCCGAAGGCCGTGGCCAAGACCCCGGACAAGCCCGCCGCGACGCCGCCCAAGGAGACGCCGGTCAAGGCCGAGAAGCCCGACAAGTCCGACAGCGGCGGCTGCGACGAGGTCTCGTGCGTCCTCAACAGCTACGAGGGCGCGTGCTGCGCGAAGTTCCGCAAGTCCGGCGGCAAGGCGCCGGCGCCGAGCAGCGGCGGTGCCCCGCCGGCCGGGCCCAAGAGCGACGTGCCCGAGAGCCTCGATCGCACGATGATCTCCGACGGCGTTGCCAAGGTGAAGGCGCGCGCGATGGCGTGCGGCGACAAGTCTCCCACCAAGGGCCAGGTCAAGGTCTCGGTGAAGGTCAGCCCCGACGGCCACGTCGTCAACGTCGCGGTCAAGAACTCGCCCGATCCGGGCCTGGGCAACTGCGTCGCGGGCGTCATGCAGCAGGCGAAGTTCGCCAGGACGCAGAGCGGCGGCTCGTTCTCGTATCCGTTCCAGTTCTGAGCGCTCGCCGCATGTGCCTGCCGCGGCGCGAGGCCTTGTGCCTCGGATCGCGGCGGGCTTCTGTGCTTAACTGGAGGCCGGGTTGTCGGGTCCGACCGACAGCCATGAAGTCCGTAGCCATGAGCGATCTCGAGACCCAGCTCTCGCCGCGCACCGGCGAGCACATCGTGTCGACGCTGCGGGTCGAGGTCGTCGACGGCCCGGACCGGGGCAAGCACGTGGTCGGCGGCGACGTGGTGTCGGTCGGCACCGCGCGCGACAACGCGCTCGCCGTCGCCGACTTCACGGTGTCGCGCTACCACCTCGACGTCGCCGTGCGGCCCGGTGGGATCCTGGTCACCGACCTCGGATCGACCAACGGCACGTACGTCGGCGCCGTGCGGATCGAGCGCGCGACCGTGCCGCCGGGGACGCTGGTCAAGCTCGGCGGCACGACGATCCGGTTCGAAGATGCGGTGCGCCGCGCGGTGCCGGTGCCGGGCGGCGGCGCGCCCAGCGAGCTGGCCGGCATGTTCGCGGTGTCGCCGCAGATGGTGCGGCTGTTCGCCGACATCGAGCGGGTCGCCGCGACGCCGACGTCGGTGCTGATCGTCGGCGAGTCGGGCACCGGCAAGGAGCGCGTGGCGCAGGCGCTGCACGCGCGGTCGTCGCGCGCCGGGGCGCCGCTGGTGACGATCGACTGCGGCGCGCTGTCGTCGAGCCTGCTCGCCAGCGAGCTGTTCGGCCACGAGCGCGGCGCATTCACCGGCGCGGACCGCCAGCACAAGGGCGCGTTCGAGCGCGCCGAGGACGGCACGGTGTTCCTCGACGAGATCGGCGAGCTCCCGGGCGCGGACCAGAGCGCGCTGCTCGGGGTGCTCGAGCGCCGCCGGTTCCGCCGGGTCGGCGGCTCGACCGAGATCGACCTCGAGGCCCGCGTGATCGCCGCGACCAACCGCGACCTGCGCGCCGAGGTCAACACCGGCCGGTTCTGCCAGGACCTCTATCACCGGCTCGCGGTCGTCGTGCTCCGGCTCGCGCCGCTGCGCGAGCGCCGCGAGGACGTCTCGATCCTCGTCGAGCACTTCGCGCGCGAGCTCGGCGCTAGCGGCTCGCTCGAGGAGCTGTTCGGCGCCGACCAGCTGGCGCGCTGGCAGAAGCACCCGTGGCCGGGCAACGTGCGCGAGCTGCGCAACGCGGTCGAGGCCGCGCTCGTCGTCGGTCCCGACCCGGCCAGCGGCGAGATCCACGCGCCGGCGCACGCATCGGGCGTGGCATTCGACGATGATCAGCCGTTGCCACCCTACAAGGATCAGCGCGCCGCGGTGGTGCGCGACTTCGAGCGCGGCTATCTCGGGCGATTGATGGCACAGGCGGGCGGCAACGTGTCGCAAGCCGCGCGGATCGCGAAGATGGATCGGTCACACCTGATCGACCTCCTGCATCGCCACGGCCTCAAGGACCGAAGCTAGCAGCGCCGCGTGCTACGCTGGGCACGTGGGTGTCACAGCGGCGTCGAGCTGCGCCTCGGTGGTTGCCATGATCGGGTCCCTGGCCGGCTGCACGGCACCGAGCCACCCGCCCGACGTGCGCGATGCGGCGCCCGAGATCGACGATGTCCGCGTGCCGATCCCCGCGGCGGATCCCAGCTTCGTCGACATGGTCAGCCCCGAGCTCCGGCTCGAGCCCGGGCACGAGGCGATCTACTGCTACTACCTGGACAATCCGATCGGCCGGTTCGGCTCCGACCACATCGAGGCCAGGCAGGGCATGGGTGGACACCACATCGGCTTCCGCCACGCGTCGACGCACCAGCCCAGCGGCACCTTCGCGGACTGCACCAGCGACCAGGAGACGCGGCAGCTCGGCGATCTGTTCGTCGGCAACGACCTCCCCGCCGGCTGGGCGACCGAGATCCCCGCCGATGCGCAGTTCGTGCTCGAGATGCACTACATCAACGCGGGCGAGCTCCCGCTGCTCGCGCGCGACGTGATCCGGATCCACCGCCTGCCCGATGCGCAGATCACCAAGTGGCTCCACGCGATGCACCTCAAGATCTACGATCTGGTGATCGGTCCCGGTGAGACCACGCTGGCGTTCACGTGCACCGTGCCCGAGGACCTCGCGCTGTACACGTTCTGGGGCCACCAGCACGCGCTCGGCAAGCGCCAGCAGATCGACGTCACGCCGCCCGGGAGCGCGCTGTACTCGCTCTACGACGTGACCTGGGGCATGGGCGCCCTGGTCCAGGGGAGCAACGCGGAGCCGGTGATGCTCACCGCCGGCTCCCAGATCGACGTGACCTGCACGTGGAGCCCCGCCGGGACGGTGCTCAGGTTCCCCGACGAGATGTGCGCGTTCGGCGGCTTCGTCGAGGGCGTCGAGTTCTCGTGCGCGCCGCCGAGCCGCATGCCGTGAGCCGCCGCGTCCCGGATGCGGGACGGGCGTCCGGGTCGGTCAGGGGAAGTCGGTGACGCGCGGCGTGTTGACGGCGATGCCGGGAGCGGTCGCGCCGCCGGTGCTGTTGATGACGTTCGAGATCCCGCCGTTGTTGGTCAGGTTCACGGTCGTGAGGTGATGGAACCGGACGTTGGCCGTGACGGGGACCTCGACGGCGCGGGTCAGGAAGATGCCGGCGTTGGTGAACACGCTGTAGATGCCCAGGCCCCATGCCTCGTGGCTGGTCACCGAGTCGGCGACCTTGTACGACGCCCAGCCGTTGACGTTGCTCGCGCTGCGCCACGACGCCTGGTCGGGCGGATCGTAGGGAATCTCGGACTGGTAGAAGAATACCCGGCCGCCGTTGCCGTTCCACAGCACCTGGAACTGCTGGAAGTGCTCGACGAACAGGCCGTAGATCGTGACGTTGGCGCCGTTGACCACCAGGCCGTTCTGCGCGGTGTTGCTCGTCCAGCCCACGCCGCTGCCGTGATCGGCGCGCCACAGCCAGGTGTGATCGACGATGACGTTGCTGCTGTTGATCTGCAGGCTGACGGTGGCCTTGCCGACCCCGGCGCCGCCGACCCGGGCGAACACGTCGTGGAGCGAGGTCGGGTTCGCCGCGTGGCCGGCGGTGCTGCCCGACGGCCCGACCTGGAGCAGCACCGGCGAGCTGGTCGTGCCCGCGTCGAACAGCAGGCCCGCGAGCTTGACGCCGTCGACGTCGGCGACCGACATGGCGACGACGCCGTTGTTGGGCCGCAGCGTGGCAAAGCCCAGGCCCAGGACGATCGTGTTGGCGTTGTTGACGCGGATCGTGTCGTCGAGCGGGTAGATGCCCGGAGTCAGGAGCAGGTGCTTGCCCTGGGCGAGCGCGGCGTTGATCGTGGCCGCGGTGTCGACCCCGGCGCGCGCGATGAAGAACTGATCGATCGGGATCGAGGTCCCCGGGGTCTGGACGCCGCCGCTCCACGTGATCCCGCTGGTGTTGGTCCGCAGCGACGGCACGAACACGGCGTAGCGCGTGCCGTCGAAGGTCAGGAACGGCTTCTCGCGTGACACCGGCGTCGGATTGACGAACGTGTTGGGCGTGTCGGGCCAGGTCCCGCCGGGCAGGTTATTGGGGATTCCGACGAATACCATGTTCCAGACATGGCCGGTCCAGCTCCCCCACTGCGCATTGCGCGAGATCCATTGCTGCTGCGAACCGCTCTGGACATCGAAGTCGATCAGCGGAACGGCACCGCCTGCGAGACCGCCCACAGCATGCCGCTGCCCGGCGGCGTCACCGACAGGTTCTCCACGCCGCGCCAGAAGTTCTGGAGCGCGTTGTTGTTGGCGAGCACCGGAGTAGAGCTCACCTGGTTGGTGATGTTGACTTGATCGGGCAGCGCGCCGACGCCGAGGACCTGGGTGTAGTAGCCGACCGGGACGTTGACGTTGTAGGTCCCGGGCTTGAACACGATCGCGAACCGCCCGGTGCCGAACTGGCTATTCTGCTGCGAGTTGAAGATGGTGTTGATCTGGCCCTGGATGGTGGACTGTGCCATCGACGGGTCGAAGATCACCACGTTGGGGCCGAAGTTGGGTGCGCCGCCGGTGCCGGTGATCGTGAACTGCTCCCACGTGCTGGCCGCGGCGCGATTGGCGATCAGCGTGCCGCCGATATTGAGATCGGCCGAGACCCAGGAGTTGTTCACCACCGCCTGGAACGACACGGTGCCGTTGCTCTGCGAGACCATCCGGAACTTCTCGCTGGTGCCGATCGCGGTCTGCGACGCGATCAGCCGGCCGCCGTTGCCGGCATCGACGGTGACGAACCGGCCGTTGATCGACGCCTGCAGCGACGTCGTGCCGTCGCTGTTGCTCAGCACCTGGAACTCCTCCCAGGCGCTGGCCGCGGTGCGGTTGGCGATGAGGAAGCTCGCGCCTGCGTTCTCGGCGGTGACGAAGTCGTGATTGGCAGAGGCCACGAGGTTGGCGGCGCGCGCGCCCGCCGGCAGCGCGCACAGCGCGGCGACCAGCGCCGGGATGCGGAAGATCCTGAGCTTCGACATGGCTGACTCCTGAGCGAGTGTGTCGCCTGGCACTCGCAGCGTCGCGCAGGGCGATCGGGCGGTCGCGCGCCATCCCGGGCTTCGGTGCGCCGGCACGATTCGCCGTAAGAAAGGTCAACGCGCCGTAAGATGCGTCATCACCGGCCCGCCGTGGTGTCACCGGCCCCACGTCGAGCCGCGGACAATACGACCATCGTCTCGAGGAGGCGAGATGCCCCGCGCCACGACGATCGCCTACATGCGGGGTCGCGGACAGCGGTTGTATCCGCCGCGCGCTCGGCCTATCGTCGCCGCGCGTCGAGCTTCGCGGAGTCGGCGATGACCACACTGTCGCGGCGCTTCTCGGGAGCCTTTCTCTTGCTCGTCGTGCTGCCGAGCCTGGTGGTATCGGTGGTGCTGTCGCGGCTGTACCTCGGCGCGCTGCGCAGGACGGTGGAGCTGCAGAGCTACGCCATCGCCGAGCAGGTCGCCGAGAACGTGCGGGTCGAGACCGAGAGCACCGCCGTGCTGGCCGCCGCGCTGTTTCACGACGGCGAGCTGCGCCGCCTGGCGAGCGGCTATGCCGCGGCGGCGGGCGCCACCGAGCGCTTCGTCTGGACGCGTGCACTCGACGAGAAGCTGGTGAGCTTCTTCACATACTCCAACCGGATCGGTGAGGTCGTGGTCTACCTCGCGTCCGGCGGCGCCTACCGCTTCGCCAACGACCCGAAGCTGATCGCGACCGGCCCGGTCGACCGCCGCGAGCTCGCCGGGGCAGCGGCCGAGCCCGGCAAGGTGTTCCTGCTCGACGCGCTCGACGCGATGCACGGCGAGCCGCGCATGATCTCGATCGCGGTGTGCCCGGCTCCCGGCGAGCCGATCGCGATCGCGGCGCTGCTGGTGCGGTTCCGCGTCCCCGCGTTCGAGGCGCTGGCCGCTGGACCCGGCGGCGATGGCGGCCCGGACGTGGTGCTGCTGGGCCGCTCGGGGCGGCCGATCCTGTCGAGCCTGGCCGGCGAGCCGCTCGACGAGCTGGTCCGCGGCCTGGCGGTGCGATCCGACGACGGGCAGGCCGGCGGCGGCGATCGCGCGTCGTTTCGCGCGCTTCCGGCGGCCGGGCGATCGTGGCTCGCCACGGTGCAGCCGCTGGCGCCGACCGGGTGGACGCTGGTGCTGCTCGCCGACGAGGCAGCGCTGTCGCGGCGCGTGACGCGCTACGCCTGGTACCTGATCCCGGCGCTCGCGCTGCTCGCCGCGCTGTTCATCGCGTACGCCCGGCTGTTCTTCGCCCGCGTCACCGCGCCGATCCGGGCGGTGATCGGCCACATGGCGCGGGTCGGCCGGGGCGACTACGCGGTGCGCGCGACCGCGCCGGCGATCCGCGAGCTGGCCGAGCTGTCGCGCGGCTTCAACCACATGGTCGAGGCGGCCGAGCGGCTCGAGGCCGAGCGCGCGCGCACCGAGCGCGAGCGGCTGGCGGCCGAGATCGAGGCGCTGCGCTACCAGATCAACCCGCACTTCATCGCCAACACGCTGAACTCGATCCGGCTGATGGCGAGTGCGGCGCGGGCCGACGCGATCGCGGACATGACGCGCGACCTCATGCGCGTGGTGTCCGACAGCTACGCCGGCGCAGGCGTGCTCGCCGAGCTGTCGCGCGAGCTCGCCGGCATCTCGGCGTACGTCGGCATCATGAAGGTGCGGTTCGGCGAGCGGTTCGCGCTGGCGGTCGCGGCCGAGCCCGGGACCGAGTCGCTGCTGGTGCTGCGCATGCTGCTGCAGCCGATCGTCGAGAACGCGATCCTGCACGGCTTCGCCGGCGCAGGCCGAACCGGCCAGGCCGGCCGGGCCGAGCGCGGCACGATCCGCATCACCGCACGGCGCGAGCCGCGCGCGGTGCCGGCGCCGCCGCGTCCCGAGCCGTGGGCGCGTCCGGTGCCGGACCAGGTGCTCGTGCTCGAGGTGCACGACGACGGCGCGGGGATGGATCCCGAGCGCGCCGCGCCGCGTCCGGGCCGGGGCCCCGAGCGCCTGCACCGGATCGGCATCGCCAACGTCGAGCGCCGGATCGCGCTGAACTTCGGCGCGCCGTACGGCCTGGCGATCGAGAGCGAGCCCGGGGCGTTCACCCGCGTGCGGTTCGTGCTGCCCGCGCTCGTGCGAGACGACGCCACCGATCCCGGCCCCGCGGCGCGCGAGGCCGGCGATGCATAGCGTGCTCGTGGTCGACGACGAGCCGTTCGTCCGGCTGTCGCTCGCCAGCCTGTGCCCGGTGGGCGACGGCTTCGACCTCGCCGGCGAGGCCGGCAACGGCGCCGAGGCGCTGTCCGCGCTCGCCGCGCGCCCCGAGATCGACCTCGTCCTGCTCGATCTGTCGATGCCGGTGATGGACGGCCTCGAGGTGCTGCGCCGGCTCCGGGCACAACCGCCCGCGCGCCCGATCGCGGTGATCGTGCTGTCGGCGCACGACGACTACCACCTGGTGCGCGACGCGTTCCAGCTGGGCGCGACCGACTACCTGCTCAAGCGCGAGCTCGACGCCGGCGCGCTGCGCGCCGCGCTGGCGAGGGCGGCCGCGGGGCTGGCGCCGTCGATCGAGCGGACGGCCGCGATCCTCGAGCGCCGGCAGCTCGAGCTGCTCAAGGCCCAGGTGCTCCGCGACCTGCTCGCCACCGCCGCTCCGCCCGAGCTCGCCGAGACGTTCGCCGGCCTCGGCATCGCGCTCGCGCCGCCGTTCGCGGTGTGCTGCGTCTGGATCGAGGACATCGAGGCCGTGGCGCGCCGCGAGGGCGATGATCTTGCGCGGTTCTCCGGGCTGGCGTCGCGCTCGCTGCGGCAGGCGCTCGACGCGGCGGGCCGCGGCGAGCTGGTGGCCTCGGGGCCGGGCGAGACCGCCGTGCTATTCTCGCCCCATCCGGCCGCGGCGACGATCGCCGAGCCCAGCCCGTCGCTCGAGCGCGCGGCGCGCGCGTTCTGCGAGGACGCGGTGGACTATCTCGCGCGCTACCTCAGCGTCAAGGCGACGTTCGCGGTCGGGCCGATCTGCCGCGCGGTCGGCGAGGCGCCCGCGGCGCTCGCCGCGGCCCGCGCCGCGCGCAAGGTCGAGTCGCGCATCGTCGTCCTCGCCAAGCGCGCGATCCACGAGCGGTTCGCCGACCCCGCGTTCTCGCTCGAGGCGGCGAGCGCGCGCGCCGGGGTGTCCAAGAACCACCTCAGCTTCGAGTTCTCGCGCGAGACCGGCGAGACCTTCACCGGGTACGTCGCGCGGGTGCGGATCGACGAGGCCAAGCGCCTGCTCGCGACCACCCAGCTCCTGGTCTACGAGATCGGCGCGCGCGTCGGCTACCCGAGCGTCGAGCACTTCAGCCGCGTGTTCAAGAAGCTCGCCGGCGTCAGCCCCTTGAAGTTCCGGGCCGGCTTTCATCCGCCCGGCGGCGATTCTCCGTAAGAAACGTCATGCCGCCGGAAACGCCGTCATTCACCCGCCGATCGGCGGGCTCGATACTTGCTGCACTCGAGGCACATCATGACGTCACCGCGATTCCTCGTCGGCATCATCCCGCTCAGGCTCGGGCTCAGGCTCGTGGTCGCGCTCGCCGCGCTGTACGCGGCACCGGCTGCCGCGCAGAGCAAGGCCACGATCAAGATGGGCGATAACCTGCCCGATCGCAGCAACACGTGGGGCGCGATCGTCGAGCAGATCAACACCGAGTTCAAGGCGGCGCACCCCGGCACGGAGATCGTGACCGAGAGCTATCCCGATCAACCGTACCAGCAGAAGATCAAGATCTACGCGACCGCCCGGCAGCTGCCGGACGTCTTCAAGTTCTGGAGCTTCACCTCGCTGCTCAAGCCGCTGATCGACGGCGGCTTCGTGGCGCCGCTCGACCGCGCCGCGTTCGAGGGCCTGGGCTACCTGCCCGGCGCGCTCGACAGCAACACCTATCGCGGCCAGCTCTACGGCATCCCGGTGTCGACCGACTTCTGGGTCATCTATTACAACAAGCAGCTGTTCAAGGACGCCGGCATCGACCACGTGCCGGTCACGCTCGAGGAGCTCTACGCGCTGGCCCCCAGGTTCAAGGCCAAGGGCATCATCCCGATGACCACCGACGGCAAGGATGCCTGGCCGCTGTCGATCACCTTCGACCTGCTGGTGTGGCGGATCTCGGGGCAGAACGGGCTTCCCCGGCAGGCGCTCGAGCGCAAGATCAAGTTCACCGATCCGGTGTTCGTCCAGGCCGCGCGCGAGCTGCAGCGGCTGGTGACCTCGGGGCTGTTCCAGGACGACCTGATGGTCTCGGACTACGGCGCCGCGCGCAACCTGTTCGGCCAGGGCAAGGCCGCGATGTACCTCATGGGCTCGTGGGAGCTCGGCCTGGGCGCCGACAAGGCATTCTCGCCGGAGTTCCGCGCCGCCGTCGACGCCTTCAAGTTCCCGGCGCTCAAGGCGGGCAAGGGCACGATCGACGAGCTCATGGCCTGGTACGGCGGCAACTACGTGGTGAGCGCGGCGAGCAAGCACCTGGCGCTGGGCAAGCAGTACCTCGCGTTCTACGCCCGGCGCTTCCCCGAGCTGGCGTGGGACCGGCAGGCGGCGCTGCCCGCGCAGACCGTCAAGCCGCGGCCGTCCGACACCCAGGTCGCCCGGTCGATCCTGCGGATCATCGGCGAGGCGAAGGCGACCTCGGGTACGGCGTCGGTCGACCTGTCGACGCCGCGGTTCAAGGATGACAACGAGAACGCGATCCGCGAGCTGTGCTCGGGGTTGATCACGCCCGAGGCGTTCGTCAAGAAGCTCGACGCCGCCGCCGAGAAGGCCGCCAAGAAGTAGCCGTGGCAGCCGTCGCGCGCAGCCGGGCCGCGATCGCCGGGCTCATCGTGCCGGGGCTCTGTGTGCTGACGTTCTCGCTCGTCGTCCCGCTCGGGTTCAGCGCGTACTTCAGCATCACCGACTCGGCCGGCTTCGGCGAGTACCACATCGTCGGCGCCGACAACTACCGCGAGATCCTGGGCGACGAGGTGTTCTGCCGCTCGCTGCGCAATGTCGTGCTGCTGATCGCGGTGACGATCTTCCTCCAGAACCCGATCGCGTTCGTCCTCGCGGCGGTGCTATCGCGGCTGTCGGCGCGGGTATCGCGGATCCTGCGCACGGTGTACTTCGTGCCGGCCGTGCTGTCGCTCGTGGTGGTCGCCAAGCTATGGGTCGACGTGTTCAACCCGACGTTCGGTGTGCTCGACAAGCTCTTGCGCGCGGTCGGCCTCGACGCCCTCGCGGTGTCGTGGCTGTCCAACCCGCGCACCGCCGTCGCTGCCGTGCTCTGGATCATCGTGTGGCAGGGCTTTGGCTGGGCGCTCCTGTTCTACTACGCGGCGCTGATGACGGTTCCGCGCGAGCTCGAGGACGCCGCCCGTGTCGATGGCGCCAGCTGGCCGCAGATCTACCGCCACGTGATCATCCCGTACATCGCGCCGGTGATCGCGGCCGTGATCGTGAACGATGTGATCTCGTCGATGAAGCAGATGGAGCTGATCTATCTCACCACCGCCGGCGGGCCGGGCCAGCTCACCCAGTTCCTCGGCGTCTACCTGTACCAGAAGGCGTTCGTCACCGGGGAGTACGGCTACGGCAACGCACTGTCGGTCGTGTTCGTCGTCGTCTCGCTGGTGCTCTCCCTCGTGGTCCTGCGCGGCATGCGCGCGCTGGCGCGATGACCGAGCGCATTCCCATCGCGCGCCGCATCGGCACGGTCGCGCTGCATGCCGGCCTCGCGGTGTTCGCCGTGATGCAGCTGTTCCCGCTGGTCTGGATGTTCGTGTACTCGCTGCACCGCTCGGGCGACCTGTTCGGCGGCGATCTGCTCAGCATTCCCGATGATCCGCAGTGGGACAACTATGCGCGGGTCTGGGTTCATGGCGAGATCGTCCGCTACGGCCTCAACAGCCTGATCGTCGTCACCGCGTCGACCGTGGCGTCGACCGTCCTGTCGTTCTGCATGGGCTACGCGATCACCCGCATGCGCTGGCGGCGCAAGCGGATCGTGCTCGGCGCGATCGTCCTGGGGATGGTCGTGCCGGTCCACGCCACGCTCCTGCCCAACTTCCTGTGGTTCGGCCAGTTCGGCCTGATCGACACCCGGCTCGGGCTCATCCTGCCGTACGTCGCGTTCACGCTGTCGTTCAACACGCTGGTCTACGCCGCCCACTTCCGCAGCCTGCCGGTCGCGCTCGAGGAGGCGGCGCTGCTCGACGGTGCATCGTGGCCGCGCATCCTGTGGACGGTCATCGCGCCGCTCGCCCGCCCGGCGACGGTGACCGTGGCGGTGATGACGTTCCTGACCTGCTGGAACGAGTTCATCATGGCCAATACCTACCTCGCCAGCGACGAGCTCCGCACGCTGCCATTCTCGATCATCCGGTTGCAGGGCGAGTACAGCGGCGATTACGCCGCGCAGTTCGCCTGCATGGTCATCGTCGCCGTGCCCGCGGTGATACTCTATCTGTGGTTCAGCAAGCACATCATGGCCGGTGCCACCGCAGGCGCGGTCAAGGAGTGAGCGACCGGTCATGA
>VBLP01000253.1:18918-22549 GCA_005887925.1 Deltaproteobacteria bacterium
GACGGCAAGGGCCCGTCGATCTGGGACCGGTTCTGCGCCGAGCCGGGCCGCATCGCCGACGGCAGCGACGCGCGGATCGCCTGCGATCACTACCATCGCTACCGCGACGACGTCGATATCATGGCGTCGCTCGGGCTCTCGAGCTACCGGTTCTCGCTGTCGTGGCCGCGGATCGTCCCCGACGGCGACGGCGCGGTCAACCCGGCGGGCCTCGACTTCTACGACCGGCTGGTCGACGCGCTGCTCGCGCGCGGGATCCGCCCGTTCGTCACGCTGTTCCACTGGGACCTGCCCGCCGCGCTGCAGGACCGCGGCGGCTGGCTCCGGCGCGGCACCGTCGACGCCTTCGTGCGCTACGCCGAGATCGCCGCGCGCCGGCTCGGCGACCGGGTCGCGGACTGGATCACCCACAACGAGCCGTGGGTCGTGGCGTTCTGCGGCCACCTGTTCGGCGTGCACGCCCCCGGGCTGCGCGATCTGCCGACCGCGCTGGCGGTGGCGCACGGCCTCCTGGTCTCGCATGGCCGCGCCGTCGCCGCGCTGCGCGCCGCGTGCCCGGGTGCCCGCGTCGGCATCGCCCAGAACCTCGAGTGGGTCGAGCCCGCCACCGCGCGCGACGACGACATCGCCGCCGCCGCCCGGCACGACGGCGCGTTCAACCGCTGGTTCCTCGATCCGATGTTCGGCCGGGGCTATCCGGACGATCTGGTCCGGTGGTACGGCGCCGATGCCCCGCGCGTCGCACCCGACGACCTGGCGCAGATCGCCGCGCCGCTCGACTTCCTGGGCATCAACTACTACACGCGCCGGGTCATCGCGCACGATCCGGCGGGCCGCGGCCCCGGGCACGCCGCGCTGGCCAGCCGCCAGATCTACTGGCCGTTCGTGCCGCGCGCCGACTTCGACGAGTGGGAGGTCGCCCCCGAGGGCCTCTACCGGCTGCTGTCGCGCGTCCAGCGCGATTATCGCCCGCCGGCGATCTACCTCACCGAGAACGGCGCCTCGTGGCCCGACCGGCCCGGACCCGACGGCGAGATCCACGACCTCGTCCGCATCCGCTATCTGGCGCGTCACGCTGCGGCGGTGCACCAGGCGCTCGCCGAGGGCGCGCCGGTCCGCGGTTACTTCGCGTGGTCGCTGCTGGACAACTTCGAGTGGGGGTTCGGCTTCACCAAGCGATTCGGCCTGGTCCACGTCGACCATGCGACGCAGCAGCGCACGGTGAAGGACTCGGGCCGCTGGTACGCACGGCTCGCCGCCGACAACCGCTTCCCGCTCGCCGACGCCACCGCCGCGCTGTGAGCGGTCACCGAAGCGCGCCCGAGACCGACGTGCGCACGACGAAGAAGCCGGGCTGGATCGGTGTGGTCGGGAGCTTGATCGCGGGGTGGAGCACGAGGTTGTCGGTCGCGAGGCTGGTATAGACCTGCAGGTTGCCGTCGATCGCGACGACATCGAGCCGGTGATCGCCGTCGAGATCGCGCACGACCACGGCGATGATCGGCGGGCAGGCCGCGCCGCACGCCTCGGTCGGGAACACGTAGGGCGTGAGCGCGGTGTTGGCGGGGGTGCCGCGCAGCTCGGCGCGGTACAGCGCGCGGCCGGGGTGGGTCGCGATGACCAGCGCCGATCCCGACGGTGCGGCGATCGCGGCGCCGGCGAACGCCTGGTCGGCCTGCACCGTCGTGTCGCAGCCGGCGGCGGGGCCGGGCGGCGCGCAGTCGATCCGGATCAGCGCCGTGGTGCCGATCGCGTCGGGCTTGCCGGAGTGGACGTCGACCGCGTAGCCGTAGGCGACGACGTCGATCTGGTGATCGCGGTCGATGTCGATCCAGTCGAAGCTGCGGATCGCCGGCGGGTTGTTCGCGACCGTGCTCGACGTTCCGCCGTTGACGGTGGTCGACACCCGGTCGTCGATCTGGCGGCTGCGGTCGTCGGACTCGGTGTTCGACAGGAGGTGGTAGCGCACGCCGCCGCCGGCCTCGGCGATGCCGTCGGGGAACGCGTCGTGGTCGACGTCGCCCCACGACAGCCGGGTGACGCCGGCGCTGTTCACCACGCGAGACGTCTCGAGGTCGAGCTTGACGATCTCGAGGTGGGGGCCGGTCGCGTCGGTGAAGCCGAGCGCGATGGTGTCGCGGCCATCGCGGTCGAAGTCGACCGAGGTCGCCTCGAGGTAGTTGTGGGCCGTCGATACCGGGATCGAGATCGGAGCGGGGCTCGTCCCGTCGCCGTAGGTGAGCGCGCCGGAGGCAAATGCGGCGAGCCGCGGCTGGCGCTGTCCGGACGCCGGAGCGAGCCAGGCGAGCACGGTCTGCCGCGGATCCAGCCGCGCGTGCCACTGCACGCCGTCCCACTGCAGGTCCCAGAGGTCGGTGCGCCCCGGCTTGTTCGCGGTGATCGCGATCCGCGTATCGCAGACCAGGTCGCTGCACAGGATCTGCGCCTGCTGCACGCAGGCCTCCGACCAGCCCGTCGCGCAGCAGCCGGGGAGCGCCTGGCACACGGTCGCCGCGCACGCGTCGTTGGCCCCCGGGGTCCCCGGGGTCCCGGGGGTCGCGATCGCCGGCGGCTGGCCGGCGGCACACGGGTCGAGCGGCGCGATCTGATCGTCGAAGCAGGCGCCCGACCGCGGCCCGGAATGATCGCTGTAGCGCCGGTGGGTCGCGCAGGTCGGGTCCCAGGTGGTGCAGCGCTGGTCGAGCTCGCAGCGCCCGGCCTCGCCGACGTCGCAGTCGAGATCCGACATGCAGTGGTAGTCGGGGTGGATGCACCCGGGCGCGCCGGCGACGAGCGCGTAGGCGGCGAGCGCGGCCCGCCTCACCATCGGCCGATCCAGGTCACGCCGGCGCCGCGGGGACCCGCGACGGGCTGGATCTCGGTGTCGACCAGGTGGAGCCGCCAGCGCAGCACGGCGCCGCCGATCGCCAGGGCACCGGCGGCGAGGCAGCCGGCACCGGCCCACTGCGTGGTCGCCGCCTGCGACAGGCGGTCGTTGTACTCCGACAGCGTTCCGCTGTGATCGCCGTCATCCACGTCCCACACCGGATGCGGCGGCGGCCGCGGTGGCGCGACGATGACGCGGGTCTCGGCGAGCCGGGCGCGCGCCGCGCCGATCGCCTGCTGGGCGAGCGCGACCTCGTCCGCGCCGGGGTTGGTCGCGATGAACCGCTCGTAGTAGTCGATCGCGCGCGCGAACTGGCCGATGTTGAGCTCGACCTGGCCGAGCGCGAACAGGATCTCGGGCCGCGGATCGAGCTGGTACGCCGCGAGCAGCTCGTCGCGGGCGTGGACGAACTCGCGCCTCTCGTACAGCTCGCGGCCGCGCGCCAGGTGATCGTCGACGGCGTCGGCCCGCGCGGTCGCCGACACCAGGCCGGCGATCGCCAGCGACAGCGCGACCGATCGCCGCGGGCGCGCTCCGATCATCTGCGACCCGACCCCGATCCGCGCGACCCCTCGGTGGGCCACAGCATCGTCGGCTTCCACTCGACCTTCGTGGGCCGCGTCGACGGCTGCGCCGATCCGGAGCCGGTGCCGGCCTCGGAGGCGGTGGCGGCGGGGGGCGCGGCCGCGGTCTCGCTGCGCGCCGGCTCGGACGGCACGGGCACCGGCTCGCGCGGCCTGGCCG
>VBLP01000254.1 GCA_005887925.1 Deltaproteobacteria bacterium
GTTCGTCACCGAGGTGCTGCCGCTCGGCGATGCCGCCAAAGCGCACACGCGCCTCGAGAACCGCGCGGTCGCGGGCCGGCTCGTGCTGTGCCCCGACCCGATCTGACCGGAGGAACCATGAGAGCTCGCATCGGCATCCACGCCCTCGGCCTCGCGATCCCGCGCCGCTACGTCGACATGGAGGACCTGGCACGCGCGCGGGGCGTCGAGCCCGGCAAGTACCTGCACGGCCTGGGGGCGCGCGAGATGGCGGTCGCCGAGCCCGGCGAGGACACCGTCGCGCTCGCCGCGCTCGCCGGTCGCCGCGCGCTCGCCGCGAGCGGCCTCGCGCCGCACCAGCTCGGCCTGCTCGTCGTCGGCACCGAGACCGGCGTCGATCACAGCAAGCCGGTCGCGTCGTACGTGCATGGCCTGCTCGACCTGCCGCGCGCGATGCGGGTCTACGACACGCAGCATGCGTGCTACGGCGGCACGGCGGGGCTGATGGCCGCTCGGACATCGCGCGCTACGGCGTGGGCACACCGGGCGAGCCGACGCAGGGCGCCGGCGCGGTCGCGATGGTGGTCGCGGCCGATCCCGGCCTGGTCGAGCTCGACGTCGGGATCTCGGGCACGTCGAGCACGCACGTCCACGACTTCTGGCGGCCGCTCGGGCTGCGCGAGGCGCAGGTCGACGGTCACTACAGCGTGCAGTGCTACCTCGACGCGGTCGCGACCGCCTATCGCGGCTGGCGGCGGCGCGCCGCCGTGCGCGACGTGATCCGCGGCGACGGTCTGGTCAGCGAGCGGCTGGCGCGGATCTGCTACCACGTGCCGTTCTGCAAGATGGCGCGCAAGGCGCACCTCCAGGTCCGGCGCTGCGATCTCGACGACGCCGGCGCGCCGTGGGACGTCGGCGCCGAGGAGGCGCGCGGCGCCGCGGCGTTCCGCGAACAGGTCGAGCCGTCGCTCGGGCTGTGCGCGCGGATCGGCAACATCTACACCGGCTCGCTCTACCTCGGGCTCGCGGGCCTGTTGCACGCGCAGGCGCACGGCCTGATCGGCGCGCGGATCGGTCTGTTCTCGTACGGCAGCGGCTGCACCAGCGAGTTCTTCTCCGGCGTGGTCGCCGCCCGCGCGGCGGAGCAGATCGCCGCGGCCCGCCTCGACGAGGTGCTCGCGGCGCGCGAGCGGATCTCGATCGCCGAGTACGAGCGCATCCTGGCGCTGCCGCCGACCGCGCCGCTCGTGCCGCGGGCCGGCCACGCGTCCGACGACCAGTTCCGGTTCGTCGGCGTGGCCGACCAACGGCGCCAGTACTCGACCCGGTGACCGCGCCGCAAGGGCCGGATGGCATTTTTGTGGTGAATCACAGACAGCGAAAGACAGCACGGTCGCAAGATTGACTTCGCGATCGCGCCCCCCTACGGTCCGGCTGGGAGGGTACCCATATGAGGCATCTAGTTTCGGCGTTGTTCGTGAGTCTCCTGGTCGCTGGCGCGAGCGCTGGCGTCGCCACGGCGCAGCCCGCCGGCGCTGGCTACGGCGCGGCCGGCTGCGGTCTCGGCTCGATCGTGTTCGGGGCCAAGCCGGGCTTCGTGCAGGTGTTCGCCGCGACGACCAACGGCACGTTCGGCAGCCAGACGTTCGGCATCACGTTTGGCACGTCGAACTGCGCGAGCACCGGCGGCGGCGCGGTCGCCGCCAAGTCGTTCATCGAGACCAACCGCGAGGCGTTCGCCAAGGACGTATCGCGCGGCTCGGGTGAGACGATCGACAACCTCGCGACCCTGTCGGGCTGCGCGGACAGCAAGGCGGTCGGGCACGCGCTGCAGAAGAACTTCAGGCAGATCTTCCCGAGCGCGAAGGCGAGCAACACCGAGGTCAGCTCGGCGACGCTCGAGTCCCTGAAGGCCGACAAGCAGCTCGCTTGCTCGCTGCTGATCTGAGCAGGACGACCGTCGCCGCGATCGCGGTGGTCGCCGCGCTCGGGCTGCTCGCGTCGGGCGCGTGCGCCACGCGGCTGGGCCGGCTCACCCGCGACGTCGTCCGTCCGCTCGATCGCAGCGGGGACGCCGCCGCGGCCGGCTACCTGTCCGAGCTGCTCGATCGCGCGCACCGGACGCGGCTGTCCGAGCGCGTCGAGTGGCGCCGGCTCGGCCACTGGCGCGACACGCTGACCGGCATCGAGTCCCAGGCCGACGGCCAGAACTTCTTCCTGTCGCCGCACGGCGCGACCAGCCCGGGCGCCGAGCTCGATGCCACGCTGCGCGGGTTCTTCGCCACGCTCGCCGACGGCGAAACCGACGCCGACGTCCAGCACCCGATCTGCCAGTTCCCGGCGCGCTACCGCTGGCTCGACAGGATGCTCGGCTTCGATCCTGCGCGGCTGCACCGGCCGGCGTGTCCGCGCTACGACGAGTTCTACCAGCGCGTCGACGCCGATCGGCTGTCGTTCGTGTTCTCGTCGTACTACCTCAACAACCCCGCGTCGGTGTTCGGCCACACCTTCGTCCGCATCATCAAACATAGTAATACGCGTGACGAGGAGCGCCGCGAGCTCCTCGACTACGCGATCGAGTTCTCGGCCACCGTCGACACCAGCAACGCGCTGATCTACGGCGTCAAGGGCCTCCTGGGGCTGTTCCCCGGCACGTTCCGCAACATCCCGTATCACGTCAAGGTCCGGCAGTACAACGACACCGAATCTCGCGATCTCTACGAGTACGAGCTCGACTTCACGCGCGAGGAGATCGATACGTTCCTCGAGCACCTGTGGGAGCTCGGCTCGACGTACTTCGACTACTACTACGTCAGCGAGAACTGCTCGTACCACCTGCTCGGCGCGCTCGAGGCCGCGCGGCCCAGCCTCGACCTCTTGTCGCACATGCACTGGCCGGTGATCCCGGCCGACACGATCAAGGCGCTGTACGCCAACCCCGGCCTGGTGCGCGAGGTGCGGTTCCGGCCGTCGCTGCGCCGCCAGTTCCTGGCCCGGCTGCGCGGGCTCGACGGCGACCAGCGCGCCCTCGTCGAGCGCCTGGGCTACGACCCCACCGTGCCGCTGCCGGTCGGCATGCCGAGCCAGCGCGCGATCGCGGTGCTCGACGCCGCGCAGGACCTCGTCGACATCCAGCACGCCAAGGAGCTGACCTTCGAGACCGACACGGCGCCCGCGCGCATGAAGCAGCGGCTGCTCGAGCGCCGCGCCGAGATCGCCGTGCCGAGCGAGCCGCTCTCGGTCGCCACGCCGTGGTCGTCGATGCCCCAGCTCGGCCACGACTCGCGCCGCGTCGGCCTCGGGATGTCCGCCGACGACACCGGCGCGCTCGGCGTCGCGCTCGACGCCCGGCTCGCGCTGCACGACCTCGCCGACCCCGCGCCCGGCTACCCCGAGTACAGCCAGCTCGAGTTCCTGCCGACCCGTGCGCGGGTCCGCCTCGACGAGGACGTCACCGGCCGCCGGCGCTTCGAGCTCGACTCGATCTCGCTGGTCCGCATCGTCTCGCTGTCCGCCCAGAACCGCTTCGATCGCAAGCTGTCGTGGAAGGTCGACGCCGGCATGATCCGCGTCGCCGACGCCGGCTGCTCCGGCTACTGCTACCTCGGCCAGCTCGCGATGGGCACCGGCCTGACCCTGGCGACCAGCGACGCCCGCGTCATGACGTTCGCGACCCTCGATGTCCACCTCGCCGCCGGCCCTGCGCTCGACGGCATCGCCGGCTCGCCGATCCGCGCCGGCCTCGGCCCCGCCGGCGGCCTCCGGCTCCGGCTCGCCCCCCGGCTGATCTCGCTCACCACCGGCGAGCTGATCTGGCTGCCGACCCAGGCGCCGCGCGCGACCTGGCTCGCTCGCTCGATCCTCCGGCTCGGCCTGGCCACCAACATCGCCCTCGATCTCGAAGGCCAGCTCGACAACCGCGCCGCGACCGCGGGCCTTATGACGATGCTGTACTTCTGAAGCAGCGGTGACGCGCTGGACCGGTGAGGCGACCGAGCCGCCGGATCGACGACGGCAAAAACCGGCTGTGGCTCATCTTGCCTGCGATCCGCCATCATTTCCCTGTCATGTCGTCCGGCATTGTCAGTTGTCGAACGGTTGTTGCGTGATCAGATATTCATATTTCAGTGAGGGATTCGGACACACTTGACTTCTGAGCCGAGTGGGCCATTCTGCGTGCTACCCGCAATCGTGCGGCGCATGTGTGGCCGGCGGAAACGGGTTGGAGCATGGGGATGTGATGTGGGCGCGTGCGGCGCAAGGTCGTGACTCTCGGTTGTGGTCGGAGATCGTCCCGAGCGGGTCGTTCCAGCCGCGCCCGGTGAGTCACATCTACCGGACGCCGGACGCCGGACGCCGGGCGCCGGGCGCCGGGCGTCCATCGCGCGATCGCTCATGGTCTTTGCGGGTCTGTGCTGTGTCACCAACCTTGCCTCCGTTCGGCTGCAGAGACGGACACGGGTAAGGGCGGGAGGATCAGGTCGTCTCGGTAGGTAGTTATCAACAACCACGTAACGGAGAACAACAAGATATCATGCGTATTGTCGATTTGAACAAACTGGCTCTCGATCTTGTCGCAATGGATTTCAGCAACGGGCACGCGCCCTCGAACGGAGGGCCGACCAAGACGTCGCGCGCCCTGGCGATCATCCACCTGGCCGCGCGCGACGCGTATGCCAGGGTGACCTCCGCCTATGCCCCGAAGCTACAGGGCTTGGCTGCGCCTCACGCCGGTATCGGGCCGGGCGACGCAGATGGGCAGGCGGCGGCAGTGGGCGCCGGAATCCGTGCAGTTACCGTTCTCTATCCCGACTTCGGCGCGTTCATCGCGGCGCAGTCGCCCGCGCTGACTGCCGGACTGAACCCGGCCGCCGTGATGTATGGCGGCGAGGTCGCCAATGCCTGGCTGGCGAGCCGGCATGATGACGGCTCGAGTCAGCCGCAGCTCGACTCGCTGTTCAGCGCCGAGCCGGGCCACCATCGGCCCGATCCGGTCAGCAACCGGCCGTCGCTGGGGCGCGCCTGGGGGCGAGTCACGCCGTTCGTGATCTCCAGCGTGACCGCCGACGAGCCGCTCGGTCCGCCGCCCGCACTGACCACCAAGGCGTACGCCGACGCCTACGACGATGTGTTCGTCAATGGCCGGAACAACATCGCCGAGCGCACTCCCGAGTTTCGCGACCACGCAGCCATCGGGATCTTCTGGGGATATGACGGCTCCAGCCGCCTGGGCACGCCGCCTCGCCTGTACAACCAGATCGTGGTCTCGACCACCGAGTTCGCGGCGCTCGCGGCCAAGGATCAGCTGAACGTCCTCGCCGCGATCAATGCTGCGATGGCCGATGCGGGGATCGCCGCCTGGCACTGGAAGTACGTCTACGACCTGTGTTGGGCGCGCCCGCCAGCAATCCGTTCCCCGGGCCCATGGCCGGCGCTCCCGGAGAGAACTTCACGCCGAACTTCCCGGCCTATCCGTCGGGTCATGCGACCTTCGGCACCGCTTGCTTCGAGACCTTCGCCGGGCTGCTCAAGAAGCGGCCCAGCGATATCGTCACCACGTTCGTGTCCGATGAGTTCAACGGCACCACGGTGGACAACGACGGCGTCATCCGGCCGCGCTGGGAGCAGAAGTTCTCGCTGGAACAGGGCATCGAGATGAACAAGATCAGCCGGATCTATCTGGGCGTTCACTGGAGCTTCGATGCCAGCGGCGGAGGCGAGGTCGGAAAAGCGATCGCGGGCAAGGCGATCGCAGGGTTTCGATAGCGCGAGCCCCTGACCGCGCGAGCTGCCGCGATCACCTCGGCGCGACGATCCGCGACCACATCCGCAGCATGTTGCGGATCACCGCGCCGTCGGGCGCCGGGGTGGCCGGCGGCAGCTCGAGCGACAGGAGATCTCACGCCTCGATCAGGCTTCGATGTCGGCGGGCTTCTTCTCGAACCGTTTGCGCAGGTTGTGGTCGAGGATGGTCTTGCGCAGCCGGATCGACTGCGGCGTCACCTCGACCAGCTCGTCATCGTTGATGAACTCGAGCGCGTACTCCAGCGTGATCTGGCGCGGCGGCGCGAGGACCAGCTTCTCGTCGGCCGCGGTGGTCCGGATGTTGGTGAGCTTCTTGGTCTTGGACGGGTTGACCACCAGGTCGTTGTCGCGCTGGTGGATGCCGACGATCATCCCGGAATAGACCCGGATGTTGGGCCCGATGAACATCTGGCCGCGCTCCTGGAGGTAGAACAGCCCGTAGGCGTTCGACGTGCCCTCCTCGCTGGCGACCAGCACGCCGTTGGTGCGCGCCCGGATCTCGGCGGCCTGCGGGCCGTACTCGGCGAACTGCGTGTACAGGACGCCCGTGCCGCGCGTGTCGGTCAGGAACTGCGAGCGGTAGCCGATCAGGCCGCGCGCCGGGATCCGGTACTCGAGGCGGACCCGGCCGGGCGCCGACGGCCGCATCTCGCGCATCACGCCGAGCCGGCGGTTGAGCTCGGACACCACCGCGCCGACGTAGGCCTCGTCGAGATCGATCACCGCGTCCTCGTACGGCTCGCTGATCTTGCCGGCGGCGTCGTAGGCGAGGATGACCTGGGGCTGCGACACGCACAGCTCGTAGCCCTCGCGCCGCATCGTCTCGATCAGCACCGAGAGGTGGAGCTCGCCGCGCCCCGAGACCTTGAACACGCCGGGATCGTCGGTGTCCTCGACCCGCAGCGCGACGTTGCTCTTGAGCTCGCGATACAGCCGCTCGCGCAGGTTGCGCGACGTGACGTACTTGCCCTCCTTGCCGGCGAACGGACCGTCGTTGACCTGGAAGTTCATCGCGATTGTCGGCGCGTCGATCTTGAGCACCGGCAGCACGACCGGCTCGGCGATCGAGGTGATGGTCTCGCCGACGTTGAGGTTCTCCATGCCGGTGATCGCGACGATGTCGCCGGCGAGCGCCTCGGCGAGCTCGAACCGCTTGAGGCCCTGGAAGCCGAGCACCTTCTGGACCCGGAACTCCTCCTGGCTGCCGTCGCGGTGGACGAGCAGGACGCGGTCGCCGACCTCGGTCCGCCCGGCGCGCATCCGGCCGATCGCCATGTAGCCGAGGTAGTCGTCGTAGTCGAGCGTGGCGACCTGCAGCGCGAGCGGCGCGTCGGGGTCGCCGAGGGCCGGCGGCACCTTCTCGACGATCAGGTCGAGCATCGGCCCGAGGTCGACGCGCTCGTCGCCGAGCTCGCGGATCGCGTAGCCCTCGCGGCCCGACGCGTAGATCACCGGGAAGTCGAGCTGCGGGTCGCTCGCACCGAGCGAGATGAACAGCTCGAACACCTGGTCCATCACCGCGTGCGGGTCGACGCCGGGCCGGCCGATCTTGTTGACCACGACGATCGGCGACAGCCCCATCTCGAACGCCTTCTGGGTCACGAACCGGGTCTGCGGCATCGCGCCCTCGTAGGCGTCGACCAGCAGCAGCACGCTGTCGACCATGCCGAGCACGCGCTCGACCTCGCCGCCGAAATCGGCGTGGCCCGGCGTGTCGACGATGTTGATCCGCGTGCCTTTCCAGGTCACCGCGGTGCACTTCGACAGGATGGTGATGCCGCGCTCGCGCTCGAGGTCGTTGGAGTCCATCGCGCGCTCGGCGACGACTTCACCGGTCCGGAACGTGCCGGCCTGCTTGAGCAGACCGTCGACCAGCGTGGTCTTGCCGTGGTCGACGTGCGCGATGATCGCGACGTTGCGGATCGAGATACTCATGGCATCTGGCTCAGCAGGTGACACGCCGCGAGTGCCCGGATCTCCGGGGATCGTGCCCGTCACCACCGCGTCGCCGATCTTGATCGCCGTGCGCGTGGCCTCGGCGCGGCGCAGCACCTCGCCGCGGTCGTTGGCGATCGCGCCGTCGGAGGACAGCCGCAGGATCGCCGCGCCCTTGGGGTCGAACACCTCGATCGCGTCGTCGGTGTCGCGGATCCGGACGACGGGCGCGCCGTCGCGGCGCAGCGTGGTGCCGGCCTCGCTGTCGTCGCCCGACCACCGGCTGGCCCCGACCTGGGCGACCAGCGGCTGCGTGCCGATCAGGAGCTCGTCGCCCTCGACCTCGGCGCGGCAGGGATGGCCGGCGATGATGTGCGCCACCGTGGTGCCGCCGGCGCGCGCCACGATCACCGCGGGCGGCGGCCGGGGCGGATCCGGCTCGGACTTTCCCTGACAGCCGGCGAGGATCGCCAGCCCTGCAACGCACCTCCATGGGACAGGACCGAGCGACACGGGCCGCGGGTTCATAACAGGATGTCGCCGGGTCGGCAACCCGCTCGGCGGCGGGTAAACCCGCGAATCGCCAGCGCGTCTTGCGGCGAACCCCCCGCCCGCGCGCCCGTGATTCGCGATCCGTCCCGCGCCGTGATACGCCGCTGGGACATGCGGCCGGGCAGGGTCGTCCTCGTCATCGCCGTGGCCGCGGCGTGCGGCAATCGGCCCTCGGCGCCGCCCCCGCCCGAGACCAGGGACGCCGCCGCGCTCGACGCCGGGCTCGCGCTCGACGCCGCCCCGCTCGGCCTCCCCGATCTCACCGCCTACCGCTGGCGCAAGCGCACCGGCCAGCCCGCGTTCCGGCTCGCCCGCCGCGCCGAGGAGCGCGGTGACTGGGCCGACGTGGTCGCCACCTGCCGTCAGGCGCTCGCCGCCGACCCCGGCCACCTCGAGGCGTCGTGGCTGTACGCCGCCAAGCTCGGCCGGCTCGATCAGGTCCTCGCGCCGCTGCAGCGCGCCGCCGCCGGCGACTTCATCAAATGGGGCCAGGCCTCGCTCGAGCTGCCCGCGCTCCAGCCGTTCCTCGCCACCGCCCTCGGCGCGGCATGGCGCCGCCGCGTCGAGCAGGACCGCAAGGGGTTCGCCGATGCCGTCGCGCGCGCGCTCGTCGTCACCGCCGACGGAGACCTGTTCGCCGTCGAGCTCGACAGCCGCCGGTGGTACCGGCTGACCCGCAGCCCCGGCGTCGTGCTCGGCGCGATCGCCCTCCCCCCGGCGCACCGGATCGCCTACGTCGCGCGCCCCCGCCCGCGCCTCCGCGAGCTCGGCGTCGGCGTCATCGATCTCGTCCAGGCCAGCAGCACGCGACCCGTCCCGCTCGGCCCCGGGCCGATCGCCGTCGCCTACAGCGCGCGGCCGCCCGTCGGGCCGTGGCTCGGCGCCGGCGGCGCGCGCGCGACCCAGTGGCGGCAGCTCGACGACGACCTCAAGCTCCATCCGCTGCCCGCCCGCACCGCGCGGCCCGCCGGCGCGTGGCTCGAGGTCACCGCGCGCGGCGCTGCTCACCTCCACGCGCTCCCCGCCAACATCACCGCCGACTGGGACGATCAATCCCTCGCCAGCGCGATCCGGATCGGCACCTCCAACCGCGTCGTCACCATCCCGAGCCCCGGCCTGATCGACGGCAACACCGCCGCGTGGTCGCCCGATCGCGTCCACGTCGCGTTCGCCGCGCAGCTCGACGACCACTGCGCCCCCGGCGCCGTCAACACCGCCGCGTTCGTCGCCGATGCCGCGACCGGCCGGCTCCGCGAGCTCGAGCGCGCCGCCACCGGCATCGCCGTTTCGTGGCTCACCGAGCGCAAGCTCGCCGTCGCGGGCGACCACGGCGTCTCGATCCACAGCCTCGACGACGCCGCGCCGATCCCGATCGACGGCGCCGCCGGCCTGGTTATTCCCCGCGAGCGCCCGCGCTGTGCCGCGCCCGAGCCTCAGGAGCCCGCCGACGACACCGAGCGCGCCGAATCCGCTCCAGGTGATGAACCGACGGACGCAGGTGTCATCGACGCACGCTGATCCGGTGAAGACCTGACACGATCGCCACGCCGCGTCAGCCACTTGGCATTGGTCCGACCTCTGGCACGGCGGGTGCTCTCTCTCCGAGCGTGCGTAACTTCCGAGAGCTGGTTGCCTCCGGTTTTGGAGGAGCGGTCGCCACCGCCGTCGATGTCTCCGTGCTCGTCCTCATGGTCGAGCACGGCGCCCCGATCGCAGGCGCCGCGTTCTGCGGAGCCGCTCTCGGTGCGGTGATGAACTTCGCGTTGAACAAGTACATCGCCTTCCGGGATCGCTCGTCGATCACCGGCCATCAGCTCCTGCGCTTCGGCCTGGTGGCCGTGGCGACCGCGGCGCTGATGGCGCTCGCGATGCACATCGTCGCGGTCGTGCTCGGCGTGCCCTACCTGCTCGCCAAGCTGATCTGCGCCGTCTGTGTCTTCGCGGCGTGGACCTACCCCGCGCAGCGCCGGCTCGTGTTCCGGCGCCCCGCGCACGCCTGATCAAGGAGCTTCTGCCATGTCGACCTCGGTCCCGTTCGTGGATCTCTCCATCGTCGTGCCTGCCTACAACGAGGAGCACCGGCTCGCGCCCACCCTCGCGCGGCTGTCCGCCTTCCTGTCCACGCTGCCCATGCGGTCCGAGATCGTCGTCGTCGACGACGGCTCGCGCGACGCCACCTGCGCCGTCGTCGAGGCCGCCATGGCGCACACCCCGAACCTGCGCCTCGTCCGCCAGACCCCCAACCGCGGCAAGGGCGCCGCCGTCCGCCTCGGCATGCGCGAGGCCCGCGGCCAGATCCGCGTCATGAGCGACGCCGACGGCTCGATGCCCCCGGAGCAGCTGCCCCGCCTGCTCGCGCCCATCCTGTCCTGCAAGGCCGACATCGCCATCGGCTCGCGCTACGCCCCCGGCGCGCGCACCGACGTCAAGCAGCCCTGGTATCGCGTCGTGTGGAGCCGGCTCGCCAACCGCGTCATCCAGCGCTCCCTCGTCCCCGGCGTGCGCGACACCCAGTGCGGCTTCAAGGCCTTCACCGCCGAGGCCGCCCGCGCCCTGTTCAGCGTCGGCCGGATCGACGGCTGGGCCTTCGACCTCGAGATCCTCGCGCTCGCGCGCCGCACCGGCTTTGCCATCGCCGAGGTCGGCGTCGAGTGGACCGACGACCGCCGCTCGCGCGTCAACCCCCTCAAGGACATGTGGAAGGTCGTCCGCGAGGCCATGACCATCCGCCGTAACCTCAAGCGCGGCGTCTACCGCCAGCTGCCGGTCGCCACCTGAGGCCTGGCTTGCCGTCGCATCACCGCGAACTCGACCCCGGTGACGACGCCGGCGGCCCGCCTTCCCTCCACAACGAGTACGACTGGGAGCTGGTTCACGCCAAGCAGCAGCTCACGCTGGACGCCCTTCGTCACCTCCCCTTCACCGAGCAACACGTCATGGCCCTGCGCGGATTCCACAACCCGCCCTTTCAGGAAGAGCCATCGCTGCGCCACTGGAGCGGGCGCTTCGTCTGGTTCTCGGCGGACACCCGGTTCAACCTGGTGCACCGCCGCACCCCCTGATCACGACGGCTCCCGTGTCTATAGCGCGCCTTGTCGCGCGCTTGTTACAAGAGGCCATGATCCTCGTGCACAACACGGTCACCTCGGCGGCGCGGTGCGCGCTGTGGTTGATAGCGGCACTGGGCTGCGGCGCGCAGCGTTCGCCCGGCCCGCCGGCGGAGCCGACGCTGGTCATCACCAATGTCACGGTGATCGACCCGCGCGATGGGCGCGTGATGCCGGATCAGCTGATCGCGATCCGCGGCGACCGGATCATCGACGTGCGGAGCGCGCATGGCGGTGGCGTGGTTCCGTCCACGGCGCGCGTGGTCGATGGCGGCGGCAAGTTTGTCATCCCGGGGCTGTGGGACATGCACATCCACACGTTCTTCGGAACCTGGGTGCCGGGAGGCGAGGACGTGACGCTGCCGCTGCTGGTGGCCAACGGGGTGACCGGTGTGCGCGACATGGGCAGCGAGCTCGAGCCGATCCTGCGGGCGCGCGCAGCAATTGCCGAGCACCGGATGCTCGGCCCGCGGATGGTGGTCGCGGGGCCGATGCTCGACGGACCCAAGACCCAGTTCCCGGCATCGATCGCGATCACGACGCCGGAGGACGGCCGGCGCGCCGTGACGATGCTCGTCGGACGCGGCGTCGACTTCATCAAGATCCAGTCGTACGTCCCGCGCGAGGCGTACTTCGCGATCGCCGACGAGTGCCGGAAGCGCGGCGTGACGTTCGTCGGCCACGTGCCCGACGCGGTGCGCGGCGCCGAGGCGGCGAACGCCGGGCAGAAGAGCTTCGAGCACCTGATCGGTATCTTCGAGGGCAGCTCGACCGCTGAGGACGCGCTGCTGACCGGCCCCAAGGGCCCGGCGCGCTTCCTCGATACCTACGACGCCGGTAAGGAGGCGGTGCTGACGCGGCTGCTCGCGGCGCGCGAGGTCTGGCAATGCCCGACGCTGTTCTGGGAGCGCGGGCAGTGGCTGGTCGACGCGATCGACGTCAGCCGCGATCCCGATGCGCTGTACGCGCCGGTGTCGTGGCGCGAGCAGAGCTGGCCGCGGTTCACCGCGTCGATCATCAAGGAGCTCGACACCGATCCGCTCGCCGTGCGCCAGCGCTTCGTCGAGCACGAGCTCGCGCTGGTGCGCCGGCTCTCCGCTGGCGGCGTGCCGCTGCTCGCCGGGACCGACACGCCGGCCGGGGTCGACGTCATCCCTGGGCCGAGCCTGCACCACGAGCTACAGCGCTTCGTCGACGCCGGGCTCTCGCCGCTCGCCGCGCTACAGGCCGCGACGAGCAACCCGGCGCGGTTCCTCGGCCGTCCCGAGCTCGGCACGGTCGCGCCTGGCAAGCTCGCCGATCTCGTCGTACTCGACCGGAGTCCGCTGGTCGACATCGCCAACACGCGGGCGATCGCCGCGGTCGTGCTGGCCGGCCGCTATCTTTCGCGCGCGGAGCTCGACGGCATCCTGCGCGACGTCGCCGCGGCCGCCCGCACCCGGTAACGGCCCTACTTTGCTCGCCACGCGGCGCGCGGTACTCGGTGAGCAGCGTGTCGGGCGGGCCCACGTAGGCCGGGGTTGCACGTGGCCCGCTCGAGCGCATAGTGCACCGGCTCGTTCATCGCCTGGCCGTAGGTCCTGCCCCCCGGCGCCCACGCACTGGCCTCTTACCGTGTCCTGCGAAGTCCGGCCGCCGCCTGAAGTTCGCCGCCAGCTCGAGGTCCGGATGCTCGGCCAGCTACTGCGTAGCGAGCTCCCCGAGGCGCCCTCTCCGCGAACTTCGTCGCGGAGAAGACCTTCACGCCATTGAACGCAGTCCTTGGACGGGTCCCTTGGCGCGTTGCTCGGCTCGGGTCCGCCAGCAGCGCGGTCACTGCGGTGGTGCATGGCACAGCGAGCGGAATGTGATGTAAGGGCTCCGGCCAGGAGATCGGCCAGCATGCCCGGTCTACTGCCTGGATGTGGGACTTTTCACAGGCCATCTGCGATCGCAAGATGCCCGGCAATCCGGCCATAGTCGACCGGCGTTCCATCCCACGGGCCGGCGATCGTGTTCGCATCGATCGCCAGCGGCTCGTTCACGGCGCGGATCGTCGGCCAGCCAAGCTCCGGCGGTGATGTCCGCGCAGGCACCGGAGCAACCAACCGCCCATGTGGATCGTGGAACCGAGGGCGCTGATCCGGTCCGAGCTCGATCGTATATCCATACTCATGGACATAACGATGGTGCGTCGAACATAGCAATGTAGAGTTCATGAGGCTTGTATCACCACCATCCACCCAATGTTTGACATGATGTCCCTCCAGGAACAGTCGGTTCGTACAGGACGGGAAGGTGCACATCCCATCGCGCTTATGGAGTGCGCGCTTCAGTGATCCTGCAATTGTGCGGCGCTTGCGACCCACCGACAGCGGCACGCCCTGATCGTTCTCCACCACCTTGACCACGCCGGCATCGCAAGCCAGCCGGCGCGCCGTCTGCCCGGAAAGGAACGAGTCTCCCATCTCACCGACCTCCAGCGGATCGACCCCCTCGGTGCGCAAGCTGACCTCGGGAATCGTGAGCACGATCTCAACCGGCGAGCGGTTCAGAAGGTCTCCGCGCAGGTAGCGCTGCGCGACCGATACCAATGCATCAGCCCGGCTGAACGCCCGCTTGGCGGCATCGGCTCGCTGTGTCAGCACACTCCCCTTCCTCGCATCGCTCTGGTTGTCGTGCATACCTTGCGCCCTACTCTTCCGGCAAACGTTGCGACCACTCTGGCGGCTGAAGATCGGCACCAGGTGGGGGGAGGTGGCGAGCGTCGACCTGCAAGCGAAACCCACCTGGCTGATCGAGGACCTTCCAGTCGCCGACCAACCAGACGTGTTCGGAGAACTCCGCCCTTTTTCGGTCAGCGAAGTCGTCGACGAGCGCGAGCATGAACTCGCGGGGGCGTGGATCTTTGATGAGCCGAAGCTGCGAGCGAGTCTGCGAGAGGTAGACGGTGCCGCGATGGTCATCGAGGACCACGGCGTTCCAGACGAGCACCGCGATCTTGAGGATCTCGGCGAACTGTTCTGGTGGCGGTCCGTAGGGCTTCAGGAAGAGCGGCTCGACGAACGCGAGGAGAGTGGCGGATACCTTCAGCTGCTCCACGGCGTGATGGTCGCGACGTTCTCGGTCGAAGTCGAGGTCGGTCGGTGAACATTCGCGCGACAAGGCCAGGCGGCTGGACGAAGCACGGGACTACGATCCGTGCGGGTCGGGGTGAGGTACGCGCCGGTATCGACGACTGTTCCGATCCGACAACTGTGACGGCAGACCGTGCGGGGCGCGCCTCCGGGTCATGCTGGGTGCACGCCGGGCAATCGCGGTGACCGCCGTCGAGGTGTAGAATTGGGATCGGCTTAGACCGGCGTCGTGGTCGCCGCCTATGGGGATGGCGGGCGAGTCGCGGGTGGTGGCGGCCCGATGGGCGGGGGCACGGAGAGAGGGTGCGGGTGACGCTTGGCGGGTGAGCGCGCCGCTGGGACTGGTGGTTCTGCGCCGCGCTCGGACGCGGGCCCCTCGGGGACCTGGGAGGCCTCCAGGCGCTGCTTGTAGGCCCAAGGCAGGTAGTGCTCGGGCCGCTCAGCCAGGTCGCGGTGGTTGGTGAGGCAATGGGTCAAGTAGGCGACGGGCTCGACGCCGTTGGCGTTCGCGGTGGCCACGAGCGACATGTGGCGGTCGCCGACGTCAGCGCCGTTCTGGGTCTTGTACGCGAAGGAACCGGCCAGGTAGCGGACCGGGATGATGAGGGTCTGCTCGACGACGTTCGTGTCCAGGGGGACGCCGGGGACGTCGCAGAACCTGGTCAAGCGCTCCCACTGGTTGATGATGAAGGAGAGCGGCTCCCAGAGTGGCGAGTGGGGCTCGACGAGCTTGGCGTCGAGCTTGTGCTGACACATCTGGTGGAGCCGCTGCATCTGAGGCAGCGAGCGGCTGCGATGGAAGTCCATCCTCTCGAGGGGGTCCAGGCCGCGGGCCTTGGCCTCGTCGTCGTTGTCGAAGACGGTCTTGTAGACCTCGCCAGCGAGGGCGTACTCGACGGGAAACGCATCCTTGATCGCGCGGAACTTCAAGAACGCGTGGGCATTGCAGACCGCCTCCTCGAGGAGGTCGCCCTGGGCGTGATCGAAGTTCTTCGAAGCGGCGTCCGTCACCTTGACGAGCTTGTTCTTGGTGGCGTTGGCGACCGACCTGCGGTGGTGAAGAAGCTGATCGATGATCTCCCCGGCATGGTGCCTGCCGGTGAAGAACAGCACGACCCTGGCCTGGTCGGTTTCGAGGTAGACGCCGGTCGCGTTGATGCCGGTCCGGACGTTGCGGGTCGATTCGCCCAGTAGCTGGAGGGCCGCGAGCTCGTCTTGGATCTGGCGCCTGAGCTCGATGATCATGGAGCCGGTATCGTCGATCCGGAGGGTGATCGCGTAGTGGATGCCGTGGCGCTCGATGGCCTTGTAGAGGGGAGCCAGCAGGTCGTCGCAGCGATCGACCAGCTGCCACTGGTTGGCATCAGGCATGGGGATGCCCCAGCCTTGGTGGAGCGCCTCGAGACGCTTGAACGGCGCCCCGGCGAAGTAGTGCATGACAATGAGCATGGCGCATGCGGACCAGTGATAGGTGACGTAGCTGGTGCCGATGCCGTCGCGCACGAGGAGGTCCATGCCGTCGGCCCGAAGGATGGCACCGCACAGCCGGCAACGCGCCTGCTCGAAGCGATGGCGCTCGGCCCCGAAGATGGACTGGCCAACGACCCGGATGATGACCTTGTCGCGGTAGGGCGACATGCGCCCGATTCCGCACGCTGCGCAGAGCGCGCCGAGCAAGCCGAGGCCGAGCGCGTGTAGAACCTCTTGGGCGCTGGTGAAGGCCGCGGCGCCGTTGCGACCATGGCCCTTGGGCGGCTCGACGGGGCCGGTCTCATCGGCGTCCGTCTCGTCGTCGTCGGTCTCTGCACCGCAGCTCGCGGGCTCCGCGGTGACCTCGCCGCTTGGTTGGTCTCCATCGTCGCCAGCGGTCTTGGACGACTCGCCCGAGGCTGACGAGGCGGCATCTTTGGCCGAGCTCGAGTCGTGGGCGGCGTTTTCCGACGGCGACGCTGCCTTCCCTGTCCTGTGCTGATCGAGCTTGGCCCGCAACCGGGCGAGCTGGGCCTCCGTGCGGGCGATGCGACTCTCGACCAGGCTACCCACGACAGCCCAGTCGCCAGGGTCGAGCTGTTTGCGATCGATCCGGGCGCGCAGCTCGCGCAGGTCCTGCAGGGTCACGTCGATGCGAGGCATCCTATGGGCCTTGCCGGGCGGCGTCGGTGCTCGGCGGGTCGACCAGCAACCGTCGGGCGTGGCGATCAAGGGGATAGACGAACAGCGACTTCTTGGTCGCTCCCCACAGATACTCGTTTCCGCGCTTCGAGCGGCCCGCCGTCTGGCCCAGATGGAGCCAGTTCGCAGCGCGGTAGCAGGTCCCCCGATGTCGACTCGTGTCCACGAAGGTCTCGGCCAGAAACACCGGGTGGTTCCACGCCTGCTTCCAGTCGGCGGACAGGCGCCGCACGTTCATCGCCAGGATCTTCGAGGCCAGGTGCCGGACCGTGACCCAGGGCAAGATCAAAAACCGGATGTTGTTGGTCACCAGGTGCAGCCGGCGCCGCTTGGTCGCCTCGTCCCATCCCACCCAGGTGTCCCGCAGCGGCGCTCGGAAGGCGGCCGCGGCCCAGCCCAGCAGTGCCACCAGCTCATCGTCGATGAAAGCTGCGTACAACACATGCTCGCCCACGATCGGCCGATCGCCGAGCGGGTGATACCGCTCCATGTACACCCGCCATCCCAGCCGTTCCTCGGGCTCGATCGGGCGGACACACACCCGACTCAGGTCGGCCTCCGGGTCTCGGACGTCGAGCCCGACCAACGGGATCAGGTCCACCGGGATGGGCAAATCCGCCAGCCAGCGTCGCGGCCGGCTCTCGGGCTTGGCCAGTGGCAACTCGAGGAGACCGCGCTCTTCGAGGCGGAGCAGCAAATCTGAGCACGCATAGAGGGCCGGGCTCCCGTTGGCCTGCCGCCAGCCCCACGCATCGCACACCGCCAAGAACAGCTCACTCCGCTTGCTCCACTCAGCGGCGCACAGCTCGCTCAGGAACTCGATGTCGTCCTGCGTGATCTCGCGATTGCGGTAGCGAAGCAGAATCCGATGGTCATCGACCGCCGTCTCAACAGGCATCTTCCAGCCTATGGCACAGCTCACGCCGTAACGCCAGCGAATTCGTCGCGGGCGGCCGCCACTCTCCTCCACAGATCGGGAAACCCGCAGCTCGCTGGATCGCCGCCCCAGATCAAGACCTGAAGCTCGCGCGCCAGCAGCGGCGAGCAGGGCCCAGTGCCGTCGCCCTCGGGCCAATACGAGAACGTCCCCTTCGACAGGCGCCGCGTGCACAGCCAGAAGCCCCCGCCGTCGTAGAACAGGATGCGCAGCATCTGTCGTCGTCGGTTGCGGAACACGAACAGCGCTCCGCTCATCGGCTCCTGCGCGAGCACCACCCGAGCCACCCCGGCCATCCCGTCGATGCCCTTGCGGAAGCTCACGGGCTCGTGCATCACGAACACGCTCGCCTGCGCCGGGATCTGGATCACCGTGCACCTCCCATCCCGCACAGGCTCGACAGCAGCCCGACCATCGCGTTGCTGTCCGCGAACACGCGCAGCTTGAGCCCGGCCGGCGTCTCGAGCTCCGCGATCGGCGCAGCCCCCGAGGCCGGTGGGGTCAGCTCCAGCCGCGAGAACGCCGGGATGG
>VBLP01000244.1:0-2143 GCA_005887925.1 Deltaproteobacteria bacterium
CAGGCTCTCGATCCGCTGCTTGTCGGCCGCGCGGTCGTCGGCGCGCGCGGCGTCGTCGGCCGGGGCGGCGCGGGCGGCCTCGATCGCGACGACCTGGACCACCGGCCGGCCGGCATGCTCGCCGGGCGATGCGATCAGGCGGACGGCCGTGGCGCCGATCCGGACCTCGTCCTCGGCGGTCCCGGTCTGCACCGCGGCATCGCGCAGCGCCTGCCAGCCCGGTGTCCCCAGGCCGAGCGCCGCCGGGCCAGCCCCGAGCAGGGTGTCGCGCGGGGTGCTCAGCAAGCGGCCGGCGGCGAGGTTGCAGGCGGCGATCGTCCCGTCGAGCTCGACGAGGAGGACGGCGACCGGCAGGTGGTCGAGGTCGAGCGTGACGGGAGCAGGCACGTGCTGCCTGTTGCACCGGCCGCCGCGCCGCCGCGAGCAGGCCCCGGCGGGGGTGCGCCTGGGGTACGGGCGCGCCGCTGGCGATGTTCCGCCGGTGGGTACGCGAGACTCGGGATTATCCGAAGGGTTCGCATACTTGCCCGCGATCGAGGCGACATGGTACGGGTGTTTCGCGAACATGCCGTCGCTCGACCGTGCCGCCATCGATCCGGACGCGGATCGCGTGGTCCGCAAGCTGACTCGCGCGGGGCACAAGGCATACCTCGTGGGCGGATGTGTCCGCGACCTGCTCGTCGCGAAGACTCCGAAGGACTTCGACGTCGCGACCAGCGCGACGCCCAACGAGATCAAGTCGACGTTCCGCAACTGCCGGATCATCGGCCGGCGGTTTCGCCTCGCCCACGTGTTCTTCGGATCGAAGATCATCGAGACCTCGACGTTCCGGGCCAACCCGCGCGACGAGGACGATCACGACCTGCTGATCCGCCGCGACAACGTGTTCGGCACCGAGACCGAGGACGCGCGGCGCCGCGACTTCACGATCAACGGCCTGTTCTACGACGTCGAGCGCGAGGTCGTGATCGACCACGTCGGCGGGCTGGCCGATCTCGACGCCAGGCTGATCCGCACGATCGGCGATCCGGACATCCGGTTCCAGGAGGACCCGGTCCGGATCCTGCGCGCGGTCAAGTTCGCGGCCCGGCTCGACTTCGGCTTCGAGCCGGGCACGTGGAATGCGCTGCTGCGCTGGCGCGGCGAGATCAGCAAGTGCGCTCCGCCGCGGCTGCTCGAGGAGATCCACCGCCTGATGCGGGGCGGGGCGACGCGGCGCTCGTTCGAGCTGCTGGTCGAGACCGGCGTGCTCGCCGTGCTGTCGCCCTACCTCGCCGGTCTGCTCGAGGGCGAAGGCGCGCCGGCGACCGCGCCGCCGATCGGCGGGGTCGCGCCGCGCCCGACGGTCGCCAAGCTCGAGTACGACGACGAGGACCCGGCGGAGCACGATCCGGACGATCCACCGGACGAGGGCGACGAGGACGCCGACGACGAGGCCGACGAGGACGCCGATGACGAGGCCGACGACGAGGCCGCCGATGAGGAGGCCGACGACGAGGCCGCCGCCGACGCCGAGGCCACCGACGACGAGGCCAGCGACGAGGCCAGCGACGACGAGGCCAGCGACGCGCTCGACGACGAGGAGCGCGCGTGGCACCGGGTGTGGGCCGACGAGCCGGCCGTGCGCCCGGCCGCGGCAGCGCAGGTGCGGCTATCGTTCCTGCCGCCGGGCCGCGAGCTGGTGCAGCGCCGGACGCTGGCATGGGCGGCGCTGCCGTGGATCGACCGCGCGGTCATCGACGGCCGCGATCCATCCAACGCGGTCGCGTTCGGCGCGCTGCTCGCGCCGTTCCTCCCCGACGACCTGCGCGCGGGCGAGCTGGCCAGCGCGGTGCAGGAGCTGGCCCACCCGCTGATCGGCCAGCTCCACGTCACCCGGCGCGACAGCGAGCGGCTGCGCTATCTCCTGGTCGCGCAGCGCAAGCTGCTCGCGGCCAACCGGCGCGGCGCCCAGGCCGAGCTCGCCGGCGGCCGCGAGATGATCGACGACGCGGTGCTGCTGTTCGAGCTGATGGAGCGCGCCGCCGGCAAGGAGCCCGCGGCCGCCCCGGCGATCGCGTCGGACGGTGCCGCGGCCGGCGACGACGACGACGACCCCGATCGTCCGCGCAAGCGCCGCCGCCGCCGCCGCGGTGGCCGCCGC
>VBLP01000244.1:2183-15313 GCA_005887925.1 Deltaproteobacteria bacterium
GAGCGCGGGGGGCGCGGCCCCGCCGGCGAGGATCGCCCGGTGCCGGGCCGGCTTCCCGACCAGCTGGTAGCCGACCTGGTCGACGCCGGGTCGCGCGAGCACTACCTCGACCCCGCGCTCTACGACTACGAGTACCGCCGGCGGCGCGCCGACGTGACGTTCTACCGCGAGCTGGCCCGGCGGCGCGGGGCCGACCGCATCCTCGAGCTCGGCGCCGGCACCGGCCGGGTCACCGTGCCGCTGGCGCGCGACGGCCGCCAGGTCGTGGCGATCGACCGCTCCGAGCCGATGATCACCCGGCTGCGCGAGCGGATCGCGCGGCTGCCACCGGCGGCGGCCGGGCGGATCACGCCGGTGCTCGGCGACCTGCGCAGCTTCGCGGCCGGCCGGCGATTCCCCCTCGCGATCGCGGCGTTCAACGTGCTCGAGCACCTCTATACCCGTGGCGAGGTGACCGCGTGCCTGCAGCGGATCGCGGCACACCTCGAGCCGGGCGGGGCGTTCGCGTTCGACGTCCAGCTGCCCGACTTCGCCTGGCTGACCCGCGACGCGACCCGGCGCTGGGCGAGGACCCGGTTCACCGATCCGACGACGGGCCGGGCGATGTTCTACTCGACGAACCACGACTACGATCCGATCAGCCAGATCGCGCTGATCCGGCTGTACTACGAGCCCGATGACCCCGGGCAGGGCCGGCCGGGCCACGGCGGCCGCGCCGGCGACCGCGCCGGGACCCGGGTGGTGCAGCTGTCCCAGCGCAAGTTCTTCCCGGCCGAGCTCGAGGCGCTGGTCGCCCACGCCGGATTCCGGGTCGCGGAGCGCTATGGCGATTTTTTATTTCGGCCCCTGGACGCCACTGCCGACAGCCAGGTCCTGGTGTGCGAGCCGCTGCCTGGACGAGGCCGTTTCCGGGCGGTTTCGGGGTGATCTCCGACGAGGAATTCCCTTTTCTCGTCGGGGATTTACGATCGTTTGGGTTCGTCGTCGAGAAACCAGTTATCCACAGGAATTTTCTCGTCGGGAACCACCCCGGCCGGAGGGGGTCGGGCGTTCCTCGTCGGAGATCTCACCCTGCACCGACGACGTTTTCAGGCAATTTTGTGCGGTGTTTGTCAGACCCATCAGTTACCGTGCTCGCACCCCACTACCCCTAGGGAGGGTTTGAATTTATGGGTGAGAAGATCTTCAAGACTGGAATCAAGCGTGACAACGACCTGATGTACTACATCAAGGGCGGCGACGTCTGGGCCACGCCCCGGAAGAAGCCGGGCCAGCCGAAGGGCAAGGCGCAGAAGGTCGCGGCGGCGGGTATCGAGATGGACTACAGCAAGTACCTCTACTATCTCGATGGCGACGGCGACGTGGCCCGCAAGGAGCGCCAGGTCGGCGGCAGCAAGCGCAAGAGCAAGAAGGCCGCCGCGCCCAAGAAGGCGCCGGCCAAGAAGGCTCCGGCGAAGAAGATGCCCGCCAAGAAGGCGCCGGCCAAGAAGGCACCCGCCAAGAAGGCCGGGGGCAAGAAGGGCAGGAAGAAGTAACGGGACCGAGCGAACTTTTCCGCTGAGGATCGAAGACCCGTCGGTCGGCTCACCACGGGTCTTCGCCTCCGCGAAGAGCGGCCCGGGAGCCCCGCCACGAGGACGTCGTCATCGACGATGTCGCTCGGGTAGCAGTCGGGCATACGCTTCGTTTGGGCGGTGTCACCTACGCCTGAGGCGCCGATTTGCGGTAGCATTCCGACGAGGTGGTGATGCTTCCTTTGTTTTCTCGCGGGCTGAGGCTCGCGCTGGTGCTGGCGCTCAGCGTCGGCTACGTGGCCTGGGATGGACACCGTCACTCGGCGTGCGCTGCCCCCAAGGGGGGTGACGACGATGACGAGGGGGACGATGACGACAAGGGCCCCAAGGATGACGAGGGCGACGATCCGGACGACAAGGACCAGCCCGCGGTCACGGCCGGCGGTCTGTTCACGATGGCCACGTACCCGGTGAACGAGCTGCTCCGCCCGCTCACCATGACCGAGAACATCGGCCAGGTCCGGCTCGGGGTCGGCACCGACGTCAGCTCGCTCGGGGCGTTCAGCTCGCTCGGCGTGTCGCTCGAGGCCATCTACGGCTACACCGACAACTTCTCGCTGATCGGCGGGTTCACCAGCGCGTACAACTTCAAGCAGTTCGGGTTCTACGGCGGCTTCGAGGGATCGCTCCTGTACGACGTCGTTGACATCCGGCTGGCCGCCAACGTCCATCGCTTCGCGATCGCGCATGGCTGCGGGGCGAACCCCAGCGAGGACCCACCGGGCTGCATGGACTCGATGGGCATGCTGCTGACCGGGCTTCCCAACGGCAAGTACGACGCCGGTCACACCCAGTTCTCGCTCGACCTGATGTCGATCGACTTCAACGAGGCCAGCGGCAACAAGGTCACGCCTGACCTGCTGCCGTCGGTCGGGGTCGCGACCAATCCGATCCCGCAGCTGTCGCTGGTCGTGTTCGCCCAGCTCCGCATTGTCGACTTCAACACCGACGCTGGAAACTTCCGGGTGCCGGTGACCGGGCGCGTCGAGTTCTCGCCGAACCAGAAGCTCGACATCGGCCTCGAGTTCACCCTGCTCAACATCAAGCCGCCCGATCCGCAGAAGCCGTTCGACAACCGCTTCCTGTCGCTGTTCGTACAATCCCGCTTCGGAAAATAGCTTGAAGGTCTGTCCAAGATGCTTCACGCGGTTTCCCGATGGAGAGCGCTTCTGTCTTCACGACTCGGCGATCCTCGTCGAGGAGGACGACATCGCGCGGCTCGGGACCTCGATCGGTAACTACCGGCTCGACAAGATCCTCGGCCGCGGCGGAATGGGCACCGTCTATAGCGGCGAGCACATCTACATCAAGAAGCCGGTCGCGGTGAAGGTGCTGCATCCCCAGTTCGCCCGCTACCAGGAGGCGATCCATCGCTTCCTGCGCGAGGCGCGCGCGGCGACGTCGATCAACCACCCCAACATCGTCGACGTCACCGACTTCGGCATCCTCGCCGACGGCCCGGTGTACTTCGTGATGGAGTACCTCGACGGCAAGAGCCTGGAGGACCTGATCGAGAAGGAGGGCGCGGTCGAGCTCCACCGCGCGCTCAACGTCGCCAACCAGATCGCGCTCGCGCTCGAGGCCGCGCACGCCGTCGGCGTGATCCATCGCGACCTCAAGCCCGACAACATCATGCTGCTCAAGAAGCCGGGCCGGCGCGATCTGCTCCGCATGACGCCGGACCAGTCGTGGATCACCGAGCGCGAGGAGTCCTACGACTTCGTCAAGGTGCTCGACTTCGGCATCGCCAAGGTGCTGGTCCAGGACGAGCTGCTCGCCGAGACCGTGCAGGGCGCCGTGTTCGGCACCCCCGAGTACATGTCGCCCGAGGCGGCGCGCGGCGAGGACGTCGATCACCGGGCCGACGTGTACTCGCTCGGCGTGATCCTGTTCGACATGCTGTGCGGCCGGCCGCCGTTCGAAGCCCCGCAGTCGAACGAGGTGCTGGCGATGCACATCCACAACAGCCCGCCATCGCCGCGCGAGTTCGCGCCGCACCGGGAGATCACCGAGATGGCCGAGTCGGTGATCCTGCGTGCGATGCAGAAGGATCCCGGCCGGCGCTACCAGAACATGTCCGAGTTCCGGCGCGATCTCGCGAACGCGTACGGCTCGATCAGCTATCGCCGCCACGGCGCGCCGGTGCCGGGCCTGACCCCGCGCGGCGAGGAGGCGCGGACCAAGAAGCGTCTCACGGAGGAGCTCGACGAGTGGATCACCGGCGACGCGTCGCGGCTGTCGGTCGAGCAGGCGCGCATGCTGTCGCTGGTCGAGACTGCGGAGAAGGCGTTCACGCCCGGTGCGATGTCTCCGCAGGAGGCCGAACGCCTCGCCAACGCGCTGGACCGAGCGCTCGAGGACGATGACTAGCCTATCCCCGTGCATCGGGGTCTCGTAAGGACCACTACGTTCATGCTACGGTCACCCCGCATGTCCGCGAACCAAGCCAATACATCCGGGCAGGTAACGCTGCGGCGGGATGTAAAGTTCAACGGGGTGAAGGTGTTCTCCGCGACGATGGTCGCGGATCGCGAGCAGCTGGGTGAAAAACTCACGGCGTGGATGGCCGGCAATCCGCAGCTCAAGGTCACCGATATCATCATCACGCAATCATCCGACGAAGCATTCCACTGTATCGCGATCACGGTGTTCTTCTGGGAAGACGCGCCGGCCCGCCGGTGACCCGCCGGTGATGCGGTGACCCGGAAGCTCAATTTCTCGTCGGGACCGGCGACGCTACCCGAGCCGGTGCTGCGGCGCGCCCAGGCGGCGCTATGGGACCTCGACGGTTCGGGGATCGGCATCCTCGAGCACAGCCATCGCGGACCGACGTTCCGGGCGGTGCTCGAGCGCACCACCGCGCTGGTCCGCGAGGTCGGCGGGATCGGCGACGACCATGCGGTGCTGTTCCTGACCGCGGGCGCCACGGCCCACTTCACGCTCGTGCCCCAGAACTTCCTCGGCGAGAACGACACCGCCGACGTCTGTCACACCGGCGTGTGGTCCGGCAAGGTGATCGAGGAGACCAGGCGCTTCGGCAAGCTGCACCTGGCGTGCAACGGCGGACCGGCGTTCGACGCGACGCCCGAGGTCGTGAGCTATTCCGCGGCGCCGCGCTACGTCCACTACATCAGCAACGAGACGGTGTACGGCACGCAGTGGCGGACGCCGCCGGCGAATCCGCCGGCGCCGCTGGTGTGCGACGCCTCGAGTGACATCTTCAGCCGGCCGCTGCCGCTCGCCGGTCACGCGCTGATCTTCGCCGGCGCGCAGAAGAACCTCGGGCCCTCGGGGATCAGCCTGGTGATCGCTCGCAAGGATTTTCTCACGACGCGCCGGCCGGGTTTGCCACCGCTCGCGGACTACCTGACCTACGACCGCGAGAGCTCGATGCCCAACACGCCGAACACGTTCGGCATCTACATGATCGGCGAAGTGGTCGCCTGGATCCGCGATCAGGGCGGCCTTGCGGCGATGGCCGAGCGCAGCGCGCGCAAGGCCCGCATGCTCTATGACTTCCTCGATGGCAGTCGGGTGTGGCGGGGCCACGCCGGGCGGGGTAGCCGGTCGAACATGAACGTCGCGTTTCGCGGCGCTACCCCGGCGCTCGAGGCAGCGCTCCTGGCCCGCGCCGAACAGCGCGGCATGAGTGGCCTCGCCGGCCACCGCTCGGTGGGCGGCCTGCGTGCTAGCCTGTACAATGCCTTGCCCGAGCACGGCGTGCGCAGTCTGGTCGAGCTACTCGCGGAGCTCGAGCGCGAAAATGGAACAGCGACGCAGTGATACGCGGGTGAGCGCGGGTTGAACGGCCGTCGGAATGTGATACCAGGCGGATTTCGGGGCGCAGAACTGCACTCGGCTTGTCGTGTGGCGGGGGCGAGCGTCGCCTACCGACGAGGTGATGGAATTGGAAAGTATCGGGACGCCCCCGGGCGGCGATCGGGAGACGGGGGACGAGTCGGTGCCGCAGGGGAGCGATCCCGACCGCGATATCGTGGAGCTGATCCATCGGGGAGATGTGCGAGGCGCGCTGACCACCTTGATGCGGCGGCACGGCACGGCGGTCTACCGCTACTGCCGCGAGGAGCTCCACGACCGGACGCTGGCCGACGATGTGCATCAGCAGATCTTCATCCAGGCATTTCGCGATCTCACGAGGTTCGCCGGCCGCTCGACACTGCGGACCTGGCTCCTGGCGATCGCGCGGCACCGTGTGCTCGATGCCGCCAAGGCGCGGCGCCGCGCACAGGCGCACATCGAGGAGGACGACACCGCAGACGCGCCCGACCCGGGCCCACCGCCGGGCGAGCGACTCGATGAGGCACGCCTGCAACAAGCGATGATCACATGCTTGCGCAGGCTCGGAGAACATGTCCGGGGTATCCTGGTGCTCCGTTATCAGCAGGGCTTGACGTTTGAAGAACTGGCGGACATGTACCGTCAGAAACCGGGGACGCTGCAAGCTCGCGTCGCGCGCGCGCTGCCGACGCTTCGCAGATGTATCGAAGCGCGGACGGGAGGTACCGTATGAACGACAAGGAACCGATTGCCCGGCTGGAGCATGCGCTCGAGCAGCTGGGCGCCGAGCACGAGCCGCCGCGCGGCTGGGAAGCCCGCGTGCTGGCCGCCGTCGAGCCCAAACCCCGCCGGCGGTGGTGGTGGCTGGCCGTGCCCGCGCTCGCGGTGGTGCTCGCGGTGGTGCTCCTGCCGGCGCTGCTGTCGCCGCGGCCGGGCGCGCTCGCGCTGACGATCGAGCGCATCCCGGGCCCGACGCGGGCGCGCGGGGACACGCAGGTCGGCGATCGGATCCACGCCACGGCGCGCGGCGGCGCCGGCCATCGCGCGATCTGGGTGTATCGCGGCGAGACCGATCTCGTCGCCGTGTGCCCGGGCGGCACCGGCTGCAGCGCCAGCGGCGGCGCACTGGCGCTGGACTTCGCGCTCGACCGCATCGGCAGCTACCATGTGATCGCGCTCGCCGGGGCGGCGGAGCTGCCGGTGCCACACGGCGCCTACGATGAAGATCTCGCGGCGGCGATGGCGGCGGGCGCGACCGACCAGCGCCAGGTGATCGAGGTGCAGTAGTCACACCGCCGCGCGGATCCGCTCGGCGAGCCAGGTGTAGCGCCGCCGGGCATCGGCGTTGCGCACGGCGAGCGCGACGGCGCGCTTGCTGCCGACGATCACCACGAGCTGCTTGCCCCGGGTGACCGCGGTGTAGAGCAGGCTGCGCTGCAGCATCATGTAGTGCTGGGTCATCAGCGGGATCACGACCGCGGCGTACTCGGAGCCCTGGCTCTTGTGGATGCTGACCGCGTAGGCGTGGGTCAGCTGGTCGAGCTCGGCGCGGTCGTAGCTCACCTGGCGGCCGTCGAGCTCGACGGTGATCGCGCCGGCGTCGCCGTCGATCGCGGTGATCACGCCGATGTCGCCGTTGAACACCGACCTGTCGTAATCGTTGCGGAGCTGCATCACCTTGTCGCCGCGGCGGAACGCGCGCTCGCCGCGCACCAGCTCGGGGCCGCCGGCCGGGTTGAGCCGGTCCTGCAGCGCGCGGTTGAGCGCGGTGGTGCCGAGCTCGCCGCGATGCATCGGCGCGAGCACCTGGACCTCGGTGACCGCGTCGAAGCCGAAGCGGCCGGGGATGCGCTCGGCGACCAGCTCGACGATGGTGGCGCGCGCGGCCTCGGCGTCGTCGCGCGCGATGAAGTAGAAGTCGGAGCTGCCGGCGGGCCGGTCGAGCACCGGGACCTCGCCGTGGTTGATCGCGTGGGCCGAGACCACGATCTGGCTCGCGGCGGCCTGGCGGAAGATCTCGGTCAGCCGGATCACCGTCGCGGCGTCGGAGCCGATCACGTCGGACAGCACCGCGCCGGCGCCGACCGACGGCAGCTGGTCGATGTCGCCGACCAGGACCAGCTGTGCGTCGGGCCGGAGCGCCGCGATCAGCGCGCTGAACAGCTGCGCGTCGACCATCGAGGCCTCGTCGATCACGGCGAGGTCGGCGTCGAGCGGGTCCTCCGGGCCGCGCTGGAAGCCACCCTCGTGGGGCTGGAACTCGAGCAGGCGATGGATCGTCATCGCCTCCATCGCGGTGGCCTCGCCGAGCCGCTTGGCCGCGCGGCCGGTCGGTGCCGCCAGCGCGACCCGGCGATGCACGAGCTTCGCGAGGTGGACGATCGCCTTGACGATCGTCGTCTTGCCGACGCCCGGACCGCCGGTGATCACCGTGCACTTGTCGACCAGCGCGGCCTGGACGGCGCGGCGCTGCTGGTCGGCGAGCGTCACGCCGGTGACCGCCTCGAAGGCGTGGATCGCGGCGCCGATGTCGAGCGCCAGGCCGCGCGCCGGCGTGCGCACCAGCGCGGCGAGCCGGCTCGCCGACTGGGCCTCGGCGGCGTGGGCCCACGGCATCATCGTGCACGGCCCGCGGTGACCGAGCACCTCGCGCACGACCAGCCGGTGATGCTCGAGCGCGGCGAGCCTGGGCGCGAGCTGGTCCGCAGTGACCCCGAGCAGATCGGCGGCCGTCGCCATCAGCTCGTCGTCCGGCACGTGCATGTGGCCGTCCTCGGCGCTGGTCTCGAGCGCATGCAGGAGCCCCGCCTCGAGCCGCTCGGGTGCGTCGCGCGCGATCCCGAGCTTCTCGGCGATCGCGTCCGCGGTGCGAAACCCGATGCCCCAGATCTCGTGCGCCAGGCGGTACGGGTTGGCGCGCACCACGTTGATCGCGTCCTTGCCGTACTTCTTGACGATCCGCGCGGCGAACGCCGCCGACACACCGTGGCCGCGCAGGAACACCATCACGTCCTGCACGTGGCGCTGCGCCGCGAACGCCGCGGCCAGCTTGCCGGCGCGCGACGCCCCGATCCCCGGCACCTCGACCAGCCGCTCGGGCGCGCGATCGATGACCTCGAGCGTGTCCATCCCGAAATGCCCGACCAGCCGGCCCGCCAGCTCCGGCCCGATGCCCGGGATGATCCCCGAGCCGAGGAAGCGCTCGATGCCGACCAGCGTCTCGGGCGAGCGCAGCTGGTACGTCGTGACCCGGAACTGGCGGCCGAACTTCCGGTCATCGACCCAGCGGCCATGCAGCCGCAGCGGCAGCCCCTCCTGCAGCCCGACCAGCTCGCCGACGATCGTGGCCATCGCGTGGTCGGCGGTGGCGAACCGCGCGACCGTGAAGACGCCCTCCTCGTCGCGGTACACGAAGCGCTCGACCGTGCCGTCGAGCGTGACATCGCCGGCCGCCCCGGCCTCGGCGGCGGTCGCCCTGGCATCATGCGGCGGCGCGGTCACGCGGCCATTATGCCCGGCTCCGCGGCACCGGCGAGCCCGGGATCCGCCCGCTCGCCGAAGAGATCAGCTGCGACCCGACGGGAACAGATCGAAGCACACGCCGCCGAGCCGGCCCTCCACCGCCCCTTCCACCGCGGTCTCCGCCAGCGTATCGAACACCGCGGCGGCGCTGAATCGATCCACGCGGCTGGTCAGGTTCACGGTGAGCACCGTGCTGCGCGTGACGAAGCACCGCATCCGCGCCGCATCCTCGATCGGCCCAGTAGAAGGGCCGCCGCCGGCAAGCGAAGGAGATGATAGCGGCTTCGCGCTCAGCGGTGATGCGCGGCGGTCTTGGCGGCGGAGCCGTCGACATACTCGACCGCGTCGTCGCAGGCCAGGCTCTCGTAGGCCATGAGCGAGTCGCGATCGCTGAACACGTCGGGGCACTCGGCGACGCAGCGCCGGCGATCGACGTCGGCGTGGCCCGGCTTGCACTGCACGTAGTGCGCGCAGGCGCCGTCGCACGTGCCGGTGAGCGACGAGCCGGCGAAGCGCTGCACGACGCAGCCCGAGATCGCCGCGGCGAGCGCCAGGCCGAGCGCGGCGGCGGCCAGCGCGGAGCGCGGAGCGGGGCGCCGCGAGCGCGGCGGTGCGGGGTGCTGGTTGCGGGTCATGCCGCGCCTCCGTGGCGACCGGCGCCGCCGGCGAATCGCTGCGCGCCGGCGAACGCTTCGGCGAGCGCGTGGCGGCCGAGCGCGAGCTCCTGGGCGAGCGCGTCCTCGAGCGGTAGATCGTGCTGGAGGTAGGCGCTCATCCGGTCGGCGCGCAGCGCCTCCTGGGGCAGCACCGCGAGCTCGTGGGCGAGCGCGCGGGCGGCGGCGAGCGACTCGCCGTGCGGGACGACGCGGTTGACCAGGCCGATCGCGAGCGCCTCGTCGGCGTGGACCGCGCGGCCGGTGAGGATCAGGTCGAGCGCGCGCGACAGGCCGATCAGGCGCGGCAGGCGGATCGTGCCGCCGTCGATCAGCGGCACGCCGAACCGGCGGCAGAACACGCCGAGCACGGCGTCGGCCTCGGCGACTCGGAGGTCGCACCACAGCGCGAGCTCGAGGCCGCCGGCGACGGCGTGGCCGGCGATCGCGGCGATCACCGGCTTGGTGAGCAACATGCGCGATGGGCCCATCGGACCATCGCCGTCGGGCGCGACCCGGTTGCCGGCGCCGGTGGACATCGCCTTGAGATCCGCGCCGGCGCAGAACGCGCCATGATCACCGTACAGCACGGCGACCCGCGCGCCGGCGTCGGCATCGAACGCGCGAAACGCGTCGGCGAGCTCCTGGGCGGTGGCGCGATCGACCGCGTTCTTCACCGCGGCGCGATCGAGGATGACGGTGGTGACGGGTCCCTCGCGCTCGGTACGAACCACGGTCCGCGCAGTGTAACTGAATCCGCCGCGCTGCCCACCGCGAGATCGCCCGGCAACGGCGCTTTTGGCCCGGCGGAACTCGGATCACATCGCGCAGGCAACGCGGTTTACGGCGTAGAGTCCAAACATGGCTGTCCAGCGCATCGGCATCCTGACCAGCGGCGGCGACGCTCCCGGCATGAACGCGGCGATCCGCGCCGCGACGCTCGTCGCCCTGGCCCAGGGCGTCGAGGTCGTCGGGATCGAGCGCGGCTACCGCGGCCTGGTCGACGATGTGATGGCGCCGCTTTCGCCGAGCGACGTCGCCGGCATCCTGCGCGAGGGCGGCACGATCCTCGGCTCGGCGCGCTGCAAGGAGTTCCACCACCGCGAGGTCCGCGACCGGGCGCGCGCGGTGCTGGCGGGGCGCGGCATCGACGGCCTGCTCGTGATCGGCGGCAACGGCTCGCTGACCGGGGCGCTCAAGCTCGCCGATCGCGACGAGCTCGGCGGCCAGCCGCTCGCGATCGCCGGCGTTCCGGCGTCGATCGACAACGACCTCGCGCTCACCGGCCTGGCGATCGGCGTCGACACAGCGATGAACACGATCGTCGAGGCGTGCGACAAGATCGCCGACACCGCGACGGCGCACGACCGGACGTTCATCGTCGAGGTCATGGGCCGCGACTGCGGCTACCTGGCGATGACGTCGGCGATCGCGGTCGGCGCCGACCTCGCGCTGTTCCCCGAGGCCGGCAAGCCCGAGGCCGCGATCGTCGAGCAGATCGTCGACACCGTGCTCACGGTGCGCAGCCGCGCGCGCCGCACGCGCCGGGTGATCGTGATCAAGGCCGAGGGCGTCGCGATCGCGATCGAGCGGCTCAAGGCGGCGGTCGACGCCCGGCTGCGCGAGCGAGCGCCCGGCGCCGACCCGGCGGGGATCGAGACCCGCGTGACCGTGCTCGGCCACGTGGTCCGCGGCGGCCGGCCGTCGGCGTTCGACCGCCTGCTCGGCAGCCGGCTCGCCAACGTCGCGGTGCGCGCGCTGCTCGCCGGGAGCAGCCACCGGATGGCGGCGTGGATGCCGCCGGCCGAGCTCCCGGCGGACATCGCGACGCGCTCGCCGGTCGATCCGTACTGCTGGCTGGTCGATCTCGCGGCGGTGCTCGCCGAGACCGACAACCTGATCGCGGGCAAGAGCCCGCTGGCCCGCTGGCGCGCGGGAGCGTTCGCCGAGATCGAGGACGCCCTGCTGCTGTGACCGCAAACCCGGGCGGCGCCGGGGCTTGCCGCACTGCGCCGTCGAGGCTCCCGGCGCTCCGGCCGCGCCGCGCACCGGGGGGTTGTGGGGTATGATGATCGCCGCGTGTCGCTGCGGGATCGCGAGCTGTATCGGTTGTTCGATCGCTCGCCGATCGGGATGTTTCGCTGCGACGAATCCGGCGGGTTTCGCTACGTCAATCCGGCCCTGGTCCGGATGCTCGGCTACGACAGCGCCGAGGAGCTGCTGACCAGGAACATCGCGCGCGACGTCTACGCCGACCCGGAGGACCGCGTCCGGCTGATCCATGAGTACCGGCCCAGAGGCTGGGTCGACGGCGCACGGGTGCGGTGGCGGACCAAGCAGGGCCCCGAGCGCACCGTCCTGCTCTATTCCCACGTGGTCGAGGATCCCGAGGGCGCCTACTTCGACACGTCGGTGCTCGACGTCACCGAGATCGAGACCGCGAACATCGAGCTCCGCAAGCAGCGCGAGGTGCTCGAGACCACCGCGGCGACCCTCGACATGGTGGTCAAGCAGATGCAGGCGATGTACTGGGTGGTCGACCGCGACCTCCGGATCTGGCAGAACGGCGGCGCGGTCCTCGAGCTGCTCGGCTATGCGCCGGAGCACTTCATCGGCCTGACGCTCGAGCAGGTCCACCGCAACGATCCGGGCTCGATCGATCCGGTGCTGATGCACCGCCGCGCGCTGGTCGGCGAGACCGTGACCTATGCGAGCGAGTTTCGCCAGAAGCAGCTGGTCACCACGGTGGGCCCGCACCGCATCAACGACGTGATCGTCGGCGTGATCGGGACCTGCGTCGACATGACCACGCAGTACATGCTCGAGCGCCGCATGATCGACGCCCAGCGCGCCGAGAGCCTCGGCGTGCTCGCCGGCGGGCTCGCCCACGACTTCAACAACCTGCTGGTCGCGATCCTGGGCAACACCGACCTGGCGCTGCGCGAGATCGCGCCGCGCGCACCAGGCCGCGCCGCGCTCGAGAACATCCAGCAGGCGGGGATGCGCGCTGCCGAGCTCACCGATCAGCTGCTGGCCTACGCCGGCCACCGCGGCGTGTCGTCGACCGGGGTGTCGCCGGGCCCGGTGGTCGACGAGCTCCTGCGGATCACGTCGCCGACGATGCCGTCCAACGTCGGTGTCCGCGTCGACGTCGCGCGCGATCTGGTGCTGCGCGGCGACGCGTCGCAGATCCGGCAGGTCCTGCTCAACCTGATCAACAACGCGCGCGACGCGCCCGGCGCCCGCGGCGGCACGATCGCGATCACCTGCCGGCTGTTCCACCACGACGGCGCGGCTTACCCCGATGACGTGATCTTCGCGGCCGCGGGGACCTACGTCGAGCTCGAGGTCGCCGACGACGGTCCGGGGATGAGCAGCGACACCCGGCGCCGGATCTTCGAGCCGTTCTTCACGACCAAGTCGTCCGGCCACGGCCTCGGGCTGGCAGCGGTCGCCGGGATCGTCCGGGCGCACGGCGGCGGGCTCCGGCTGGCCACCGCGCCGGGCGAGGGCGCGCGGTTCCAGGTCCTGTGGCCGTCGACCTTCACGCCGGCCGAGCTGTCCTCGGTTCCGTCTCCGGCCA
>VBLP01000244.1:15318-17271 GCA_005887925.1 Deltaproteobacteria bacterium
GATCACCGCGACCGACGGGCCGGCCGGCCTGGCGATCGTCGACAGCCTTCCGATCGACGCCGTGCTGGTCGACCTCACCATGCCGCGGATGGGGGGCGCCGATGTGGTCAAGGCGCTGCGCGAGCGCCGGCCGGAGCTGCGGATCGTGGTGTGCAGCGGGTTCGACCGCGAAGGCCGCGGGGTGCGCGCCGATGCCTACCTGCGCAAGCCGTTCCGGCTCGACGCGCTGGATCAGACATTGGCCAAGCTGTTGCCCCGTACATAGCCGTGTGATTTCCAATGCTGCCGCGTTGCGAAGTGTGTAGTCTGCGCGCGCGGTTTTGCGGCATGGTTAGGTTGTGGCCGTGACCGACACCCCGATGAGCTCGATCAAGGTCTTGCTGGTCGAGGACGACGAGCGCCTCGCCCAGCTGACCGCGCGTTACCTGGAATCGCACGGCGTGCTGGTGACGATCGCGGTGACCGGGACCGAGGGCCAGGTCGAGGCGCTGCGCCGGCAGTACGACTGCATCGTGCTCGATGTCATGCTGCCGGGGCGCGACGGCATCGAGGTCACGCGCGAGCTGCGCGCCCGCACCGACGTGCCGATCGTGATGGTGACGGCGCGCACCGAGGAAGCCGATCGCGTGCTCGGCCTCGAGGTCGGCGCCGACGACTACGTGACCAAGCCGTTCTCGCCGCGCGAGCTCCTGGCCCGGATCCGCGCGACGGTGCGCCGGGTGCGCGGCCAGGCCGGTCCGACCCAGCAGACGGTCCAGGTCGGCGGGCTGGTGCTGGATCCCCAGAAGATGACGGTGACGCTCGACGGCAATCCGATCGACGTCACGGCCTACGAGTTCTCGATCCTGCGCGCGCTCGCCCAGCGCCCCGGCCGCGTGCTGTCGCGCGAGCAGCTGCTCGATCTCGCCAAGGGCTCGGCCGAGCTCAGCTTCGATCGCTCGATCGACGTCCACGTGTCGCGGCTGCGCGCCAAGCTCGGCGACGACAGCCGCAACCCGAAGATCCTGAAGACCGTGCGCGGCGCCGGCTACCTGCTCGCCGGAGGCGATGTGTGAGCGGCCCGGGCCGCAGGCCGCCGCGGCGGCGCCTGGTGTACCGGGTCTATGGCTTCGTGGCGGTGCTCGCGCTCGCGATCATGGCGGCGCTGTACATCCTGCCGCGCTACACGCGCTCGCCGCGCTACTTCGAGCCCCACGCCGCGCTCGCGCAGTACCTGGTCGAGCGCTGGGCGGTGCGCCACCAGAACCTCGACGAGGTGATGGCGCGGATCGAGCCGAGGCTGCGCGGCAAGCTGTCGCTGTACGACGCCGGCGGAAAGCTGCTGCGCTCCAACGTCGCTCCGCCGCTCGATGCGCCGAGCGCCGACGAGCAGCGCGCGCTCCGGACCGCGCTGTGGTCGCTCGACTGGGGCCGGATCGTGGTGCGCAGCGACGACGGCACGCTGATCGGCGTGTACGCGCCGGATCGGCCGGGCACCCCGTGGAGCTACATCCTGCCGCTCGGCGCGATGATCCTCGTGCTGGTCGGCATCGCCTCGGTGTGGTTCTCGCAGCGCCTGGCGCGTCCGCTCGACCAGCTCGCGCGCGCGGCGCGGCGGTTCGGCGCCGGCGACACCACGGCGCGCGCCAACCTGACCCGCGCCGACGAGGTCGGTGACGTCGGCCGCGCGTTCGACGAGATGGCCGACCGCACCGCGACCGTGCTGCACTCGCAGCGCCAGCTGATGGGCGACGTGTCGCACGAGCTGCGCACGCCGCTGGCCCGGATCCGCGTCGCGCTCGAGCTCGCCGCCGAGGACCCGATCGCCGCCACCGACGTGCTGGCCGACGTCGGCGCCGACCTCGACGAGATCGACCAGCTGATCAGCGACATCCTGACCACGGCGCGGCTCGACGGCGACCACGCCAAGGTCGAGCGCGAGGCGACGTCGGTGAACGAGCTGGTCGACCGCGC
>VBLP01000244.1:17359-18039 GCA_005887925.1 Deltaproteobacteria bacterium
CTCGCGGTCCAGCCCAGCGGCGCGTCGGTCGCGTTCGAGATCGTCGACCACGGCATCGGCATGTCGCCGGCCGAGCTCGACCGCGCGTTCACGCCGTTCTGGCGCGCCGATGGCAGCCGGACGCGCAAGACCGGCGGGGTCGGCCTGGGCCTCGCGCTCGCGCGCCGCATCGCCCGCGCCCACGGCGGCGACGTGACGCTGGTGTCGCGCCCCGGCCAGGGGACGACCGCCCGCCTTGAGGTGCCGCTAACTTAGCGTCGTCCCGCAACAATCCGCAACAAGCGGGCAACTTCCGGTTCGTACCGAGGTATCACCTTGCCCAACGTGCAGGTCAAACGCTGGATTCCGCGACTCGTCATGTTGGCGCTGGTCGTCGGCGGGACGGTGTTTCTCGTCCTCAACAAGCCGTGGGCGAAGGGCGAGACGCCGATCACCTTCCAGACCGTCACGGTCGGCAAGGGATCGATCGCCGCGCAGGTGACCGCCAACGGCACCCTGTCCGCGCGCGCGTGACCGCGACGGGCACGGTGTCGGCGCTCGTGACCGTCCAGGTAGGCAGCCAGGTGTCGGGTCGCGTGAAGCAGCTCGGCGCGACGTTCAACTCGGCCGTGAAGAAGGGCGACGTGCTCGCGGTCATCGACCCTGAGCTGTTCCAGGCCGAGGTCGAGCGCGCGCGGGCG
>VBLP01000244.1:18049-18340 GCA_005887925.1 Deltaproteobacteria bacterium
TCGATCAGTCCGCGGCTTCCCTCGCGCTCGCCGCCGCCAACGTCAACAAGGCCGAGGTCGGGCTGGCCGACGCCGACCGCCAGTACAAGCGCCAGAAGTCGCTGCAGGACCAGCAGCTGGTCGCCGGCGCGACGGTCGAGAGCGCCCAGGTCGCCTACGACACCGCCAGGGCCGCGCTGGTCGCGTCGCGCGCCACCCAGCACCAGGCCGAGGCCAACCTCGCGCAGGCCAAGCTCAACCTCGCCTACGCCACGATCTACTCGCCGGTCAACGGCGTGGTCCTGTCGCGCG
>VBLP01000251.1:0-13698 GCA_005887925.1 Deltaproteobacteria bacterium
TGACCGTGATCGGCGGTGACGATCACCGTGTCGCGCGCGAGATCAAGGCCGGCGAGCGCGCCGCGCAGCATCGCGTCGACCGCCGCGGCGGCGGCGCGGTAGTCGTCGCCGACCCCCGCCGCGTGGCCCGCGCGATCGACATCGAGCACGAGCACGGGGACGAACGCGGCGTCGCTGGCCGCCAGCCCGGCGAGGATCCTGCCGAGATCATCGAGCGAGCCGGCGCGGTGCGCCTCGTCGAACGGCCACGCCAGCGGCGGCGCCGGCGCCAGCTGCGTGCCGCGCTCGATCCAGTCCACGCCGAACAGGGACCGCGTGTGGCGCACGAACAGAGTCGCCAGGCTGCCGTAGTCGCTCACCGTCGCGACCCGGAGCCCAGCCGCGCGCACGCGATCCATGATCGTATCGACCGCGACCGGCGCCTCGACCCGGTTCGCCCGCACGCCGCTGTCGCGCGGCGGCACGCCGGTCAGGATCGTGACGTAGTTCGGCCGCGAGATCGTCGGGTACGGCACGCGCGCGGTGGCGGCGACCCCGCGCCGGCGCAGCTCGTCGAGGTACGGCAGGCGCGCCTCGCCGGCGCCGAGCCCGTCGATCACCACCAGCACCACGCGCCCGGTCAGCCGCGGCGTCCGCGGATCATCGATCCGCCACGGCGCGCGGAGGATCGGCGGCGCGCGCAGCGCGAGCTCGTCGTTCCACCGCCGCACGCGGTTGCCGAGCACGATCGCGGTGACGATCGCTGCGATGGCGAGGCCGGCGGCCACGGAGCGTCGCATGGGAGTACCGGCTCGGCGCGTACGGCCAGCGTAGCATCCCCCCTACGGACAGAGCTTGGTCACCGAGCGGATGCGCAGCGTGCTGTCGACGTTGGCGTCGTTGGTCTGGTCGCCGACCGCGATCGCGCCGTTCCACACGAAGCCGTTGCGCGCGAGCGCGGCGATGCCGTCGACCGTGACATGCGCGGCGCCGCCGGCGTCGACCGACAGCTCGTACGTGTGGTACGCGTTGTTCTGCACCGACACCGTGAACGACTGCGTGTCGTCGGCCCAGCCGATCTTGCCGGCATCGAGGTAGATCATCTGGTTGCGATCGTTGCCGGCGCCGAACGGCGGCGTGAACGAGCCGAGGATCGCGGCGGCGCTGTCGAACGGGTTGTGCGGGTTGACTGTCTCGACGAGCAGCACGACCTGGAGCTTGAACGGCTTGCCGGTCTCGACCGCGCCGGGATAGTTCAGCAGGAGCTGCCCGCTGGTGGTCGCGCCTGCGTTGGTCGTGGTCGACAGCCGCGCGTAGTCGGGGCCGTACGCCAGGGTCGCCGGCGGCTGCATGACGATCGACCAGCCCTGCGGCGCGACGTCGGTGCCGCCGACCAGCAGCGTCCTGGGCTGACACGTCGCGGCATCGCCGGCGGCATCGATGTCGGGTGAGGACAAGCACGCTGCGCATCGCGTTCATTGTGCAGGACGCGCGGACGCGCCGCGAAGCGCGACGGCGGTGTCGCGGTGCCGGGGGGAGCGGCGCATCGCATGTCGCGGTGGGCGCGCTGGCGCCGGCGCATCTCGCGGACTTCCGCGTGGCATACGCCTTGGATTGCCGGTCGCCATGCGAATGCTCTGGCTCCTCGGATGTGTGGTGTCGGCCTCGACCGCGTATGCGCAGCCCGGCGCGACGGCAGATGCGCCGCCGGTGCCGCCGGCGGGCGCGCCCCCGACCGCTGCGCCGGTGCCGATGCCGGGCGCACCGCCGGGCCTGACGCCGCCGTGCGCGCCGACCACGGTCTGCGTGCCGCAGGACGCGCTCGGCCCGGCGACGACGCCGGCGCTGGCCCTCCAGGCCGAGCCCGAGGGCAGCTACCGCTGGCAGGTGTTCGCCGCCGACGGCGCCAGCCTGGCGCTGCTGGTGTCGGGGAGCAAGACCGGCGCCACCGTCGGTGCGGTCGGCTACCTGCTCGCCGCGCCGATCGTCCACATGGGCCACGACGAGGGCGGCCGCGCCGCGGCCAGCCTGGCGCTGCGGGTCGGCCTGCCGATCGCGGGCGCGTTCGGCCTCGCTGCCGCGCTCAAGCACCCGTGCAGCGCCGACGACGATGACTGCGACGACGGCACTCTCGAAGGGGCGATCCTCGGCTTCGGCCTCGGCATGCTGGCGGCGATGGTGATCGACACCGCGCTGATCGCGCGCCCGGTCAAGGCCAAGCCGGCGGTGACGTGGGTCCCGCAGGTCGCGGTGACGCCGCAGCAGGTCGGGCTCGGCGTGGTCGGGCGGTTCTGACCGTCACTTGCGATAGGTCACGCGGTACAGCACGCCCTTCACGCCTCGTCGGTCTGCTCGTCGATCCAGCCGCTGACCAGCGGCTCGTACGACACCGCCTTGTCGCCGTCGAGCCGGACCACCATGACGCGGTAGCCGAGCTTGTGCTCGCGGTTCCACGAGCCGTGCTCGGCGAAGATGATCGCGTTCCTGTACTCGGGCGGGAACATCTTGCCGGTGTAGAACCGCATGCCGAGCGCCGCGGTGTGCGGGCCGAGGTTCTGGACCGGCGGCTCGAAGTCGGTGCACGGCCGGTCGGTGAACTCGGGGTCGGCGATCACGCCGCCGTGGCAGTACGGATATCCGAAGTGCATGCCGGCGCGCGGCGCGTGGTCGAGCTCGTCGGGCGGCAGGTCGTTGCCGAGGTCGTCGCGCCCGTTGTCGGTGAACCAGAGCTCGTGGGTCACGGGGTGCCAGTCGAAGCCGACCGAGTTGCGCACGCCGCTCGCGAATACCTCGAGCGCGCTGCCGTCGGGCTTCATTCGCGCGATCGACGCGAAGATCGGCTCGTCGCGCTTGCAGATGTTGCACGGCGCGCCGATCGGGATGTAGAGCCAGCCGTCGGGGCCGAACCGGATGTAGCGCCAGCCGTGGTGCTCGAGCTTGGGCAGCGCGTCGGTGACGACGACCGGCTTGGGCGGGTTGGCGAGCCGGCCGTCGATGCCGTCGAGGCGCAGCAGGCGGCCGACCTGGGCGATGTACAGCGTGCCGTTGCGGTATGCGATCCCGTTGGGCGTATCGAGGCCCTGCGCGACGGTGTAGACCCTGTCCGGCTTGTGATCGCGATTGCGATCGACCACCGCGTAGACGCGTTTGTCGCGCCGCGTGCTGACGTAGACCACGCCGGGCGCGCCGAGCGCGAGCGACCGCGCGTTGGGGACGTCGGTCGAGTAGATCTCGATCGAGAACCCGGGCGGGAGCTTGAGCGCGGCGAGCCGCGGTGCGGCCGCGGCGGGGACCCTGCTGTCGTTGCGGATCGACGTCCCGGTGTGCGCGGTCGGGCGCAGCGGGTTCTCGCGCGTCGCCGAGCCCAGATCGCGCGGCAGCGCGGGTGCCGCCGGTGGCGTGGCGGGCGCGGGCGCGGGGGCAGGTGGCGCCGGCGCGGCGGCCGCGGCGGCCGGCGGCGGCTCGGCGGGGCGCGCGGCCGGGGCCTCGCTCCGCGGCTCGGGCTTCTGCGGCTGGCCGCAGCCGGCGGCGAGGAGTCCAGCGATGAGGAGGATCGATCGACCGCGCGACGCGACGCGTGGGGGGGTGAATCGAGCTTTGCCGCGAGAGAGGGGGCGGGAAAGCCCCCTATGGATCGATCGACCGCGCGACGCGACGCGTGGTCGCCAGTCGTGAATCATCCGAGCGGCTTTGCCGCGAGAGAGGGTGCGGGAAAGCCCCCTATGGATCAACGCGTCGCGGGGGCGGAGCATGGCCGCGAAGCTAACGCAGCGCCGCGCGGTGTGACGAGCCTCGCGCCGGGAATGTGCAGCGTGGCCGCGGCGCACGCGACGCGCTCTGCTCCCGGGCCGGCGCGCACGGCGATGCCGGGGCGCACTGCGGGGCGCGGGCGCGCCTTGCGACTCGCGTAGGCAATTCGCGGAGATGGCGCTGTCCTCGATCTTGCAATCACCGATTCGATATGGAGCCGCCAGCCACGACCATCGAGCGCGATGGTCGCGGCGCGGTCGCGCACCTCCATGGCGACCTGGTGATGCCGCGGATCCGCGAGGTCTACGCGGCGCTCCGCGCCGTCGCCCGGCAGCGCGAGGTCGCGACGCTGGTGCTCGACTTCTCCGACGCCGGGCGGCTCGACTCGTCGGGCGTCGCGGTGGTGACGCTGATCGGCCGGCAGCTCGCCGGCGGCGGCAGGCGGCTCGACCTCGCGCACCTGGGCGAGCAGCACCGCGCCGCGCTCGCGCTCGCACCCGCGCCGGTCGAGCGCGCCGAGCCGGCCGCGCCCGCCGAGGACGCGCCGGAGGCATCGGGGTGGTGGCGGTGGCCGGGCTGGATCGAGCGGCTCGGCGAGCGCGTGGCGGACGCCGGCGCGAGCGTGCGCGCGTTCGCCGGGCTCACCGCCGCCACCTGCCGCCAGCTCGCGGTGGTCGTCGCGCGGCGCGCGCGGATGCCGGCCGGCGCGCTGCGCCACCACATCGAGGTCATGGGCGCCGGCGCGATCTTCGTCGTCGCGCTGCTGTCGTTCCTCACCGGCATGACGATGGCGTTCCAGGGCGCGGTGCAGCTCCAGCGCTTCGGCGCGGGCGTGTTCGTCGCCGACCTGATCGGCATGTCGATGGTGCGCGAGCTCGTGCCGCTGATGACCGCGGTGATCATCACCGGCCGCACCGGCGCCGCGATCGCCGCCGAGCTCGGCACGATGCGAGCCCGCTCGGAGATCGACGCGCTGGCGACGATGGGCATCGATCCGGTGCGGTTCCTGATCGTGCCGCGCATGATCGCGATCACCGCGATCGGACCGGCGCTGACCCTGATGGGGATCTTCGTCGGCGTGCTCGGCGGCATGCTGGTCGCGGCCGGCACGCTCGACATGCCGCCGGTGACGTTCTGGTCGCGCGTCGTCGATCGCGTGACGCTGTGGGACTTCGCGCACGGCCTCGGCAAGAGCCTGGTGTTCGCGTGGATCATCGGGCTGTCGGGCAGCCACCTCGGGATGCGCGCGAGCGGCGACGCCGGCAGCGTCGGCACCGCGACGACGCGGACCGTCGTGGTCAGCGTGTTCTCGATCATCGTGGTCGACGCGCTGTTCGCGACGATCACGACCTACACGAGGCACCTGTGACCGGCGGCGGCGACATCGTCCTGGCGTGCCGCGACCTCTCGGTCGGCTACGAGCGCCCCGTGCTCGAGCACGTCGACCTGTCGATCGGGCGCGGCGAGATCGTCGCGCTGCTCGGCGGCTCGGGCTGCGGCAAGTCGACGCTGCTCCGCACGCTGGTCGGCCTGCTCCCGCCGCTGGCGGGCACGGTCGAGCTGTTCGGCCGGCCGCTGTACGAGCTGCCGCTCGACGACCGCAACCGGCTGCTCGCGCGCACCGGCACCGCGTTCCAGCAGGATGCGCTGTTCGGCTCGATGACGCTCGAGGACAACATCGCGCTGCCGCTGTGCGAGCTGACCCGGGTGCCCGCCCCCGTGGTCGCCGAGATGGTGCGGATGCGGCTGGCGCTCGTCGGGCTGGCCGGGCTGGAGCACCGCCTGCCGGGCGAGCTGTCGGGCGGCCAGCGCAAGCGGGCGGCGCTCGCGCGCGCCTCGATCCTCGATCCCGAGCTGATGTTCTGCGACGAGCCGTCGGCCGGGCTCGACCCGGCGGTCGCCGCCGGGATCGACGAGACGCTGCTGCAGTTCCGCGCGGTGCTCGGCATCACGCTCGCGGTCGTCAGCCACGAGCTCGAGAGCATCCGCACGATCGCCGATCGCGCCGTGCTGTTCGCCGACGGCGGGATCCGCGCGGCCGGCACGATCGACGAGCTATCGCGCAGCCGCGACCCCGAGGTCTTCGGGTTCTTCCACCGCGTCGCCGAGCGGCCCCGAGGACCGGCGTCGATCGCGACCTAGGAATCAGCCATGGCATCCAGAGCACAGCACATCCGCGTCGGACTGTTCGCGACCGCGACGCTCATCCTCCTCGGCGTGGTGCTCGCGGTGTTCGGCGGGCTGCGGCTGTGGGACGACGTCGACCGCTATCGCATCGTGTTCGACACCTCGGTGATCGGCCTCGAGCCCGGCGCGCAGGTCTATCTCAACGGCATCAAGGTCGGCACCGTCGACGATGTCGACGTCGCGGCCAGCGACATCGCCAAGGTCGCCGTCGTGATCAAGGTCAAGCACGACGCGCCGATCCACACCGACACCCGGGCGATCCTGCAGCACGCCGGGATCACCGGGCTCAAGACGATCGACCTGCGCGGCGGCACGTCGGCGACGCCGCGGCTGGCGGCCGGCGCCGAGATCGCGACCGGCACCGGCTCGGTCGACAAGCTCGAGGCCCAGGCCCAGGCGATCGTCGACGACGCCGCGGCGCTGGTCCGGCGCGCGCACCAGCTCACCGACCACCTGGTCGCGGTCACCGACAGCGTCAGCGCGATCGCGGAGCCGGCGACGCGCGCCGCGAACGAGCTCGCCGCGACCAGCGCCGCGCTGCGCGCCACTGTCGACGAGAACCGCGCGGGGCTGCGCCAGTCGATCGCCGCGATCCGCGGCGCCGCGACCGGTGCGTCGGAGCTGTTCGACGGCCAGGCCGCGCAGCTGTTCACCAGCGCCGGCGACGTCGTCGCCGAGCTGCGCAAGCTCCTGGTCGCGAACGAGGGGCCGCTGCGCGCGGCGGTGTTCGACCTGCGCCAGGCCAGCCGCAGCTTCAAGGAGCTCGCCCGCGACGTCCGGCAGAAGCCGTCGCGCCTGTTGTTCTCGAGCACGCCGGCCGAGAGGCAGCTACCATGACCGTGCGCGCGCTCGTCCTGGGCGCTGCGATCGCATGCGGGTGCGGCGGCAAGCTGCCCGAGACCCACTACTACCAGCTCGCGGCGGCGGACGTCCGGCTGCGCGGCGGCGACGGCATCGTCGTGCTCGATACGCTCGCGACCGACGCGGCCTACGACGACGAGCGCATCGTCTACCGCACGACGCCGTTCCGGCTCGACTACTACCAGTATCACCGCTGGAGCAGCGCGCCCGGCGTCATGGTCGGCAACTACCTCGAGCAGGCGCTCGAGAACAGCGGCAAGCTGCGCGCGGTGATCCGCGAGATGTCGCCCGACGCCGCGGTCGTGCTCGCCGGGCGGGTCGTCGCGATCGAGGAGGTCGATCGCTCGCGGACCGAGTGGCTCGGCCGGATCGTCGTCGAGCTCGTGCTGAGCGACGCGCGCAGCGCCGAGATCCTGTGGACCGAGCGGCTCGAGGAGACCGAGCCACTGCACCAGCAGAGCCCCGAGGGGCTGGCCGCCGCGCTGTCGGCGGCGATGGCGCGGATCGCGGCCCGCACCGCGCCGGTGGTCGGCGAGCTGGCCGAGCGAGCAGCCCGCGCCCACGCCGAGCAGCCCGCCGCGACTGCCGCGCGCTCGCACCCCTAGCCCTGGCCGGAGCGCTGCCCGGCCGCGCCGCCAGGTGATAGCGTGCTCGGCATGTTCGACGACCTGCCGGGCTTCGATCGCGCGCGCGTCGAGGCCCTGGCGCGAGCGCTGCTCGGCCACACCGCAACCGCCAGCGCGCTGCCCAGCGAGCGCGATCAGAACTTCCTGCTCACCGTCGACGGCGAGCCGAGGTGGGTGCTGAAGATCGCCAACGCCGACGAGGACCGCGCGTTCCTGGCCGCCGAGCAGCGCGCGATGCAGCACGTCGCCGAGCGCTGCCCGCTGACCCCGCGCGTCGCCGCGTTCGGCGACGGCAGCACGCTGACCGAGGTGGTGGCGCCCGACGGCCGCCGCCACCTGGCGTGGGCGGTGTCGGTCCTGCCCGGCGCGCCGCTCGGCACGGTCGCGCATCGCTCGCCCGAGCTGTGGCACCGCCTCGGTGCCGCGATCTCGGTGCTCGGCTGCGCGTTCGACGGCTTCGACGATCCGGCGCTGCATCGCGACTTCCACTGGGACCTCGCGCGCGGCCGCGCCGTCGTCGCGCGCCATCGCCCGCTGATCGCCGATCGCGAGCTCGGCGCGGCGGTCGACGCGCTGATCGCGAGGTTCGACGAGCACACCGTCGAGCTCCTGCCCGCGCTGCGCCGCGGCGTGATCCACGGCGACCTCAACGACTACAACATCCTGGTCGGCGGCGGTGCCGACCTGTTCGATCGCGGCCAGCACATCACCGGCATCATCGACTTCGGCGACATGGTGCACAGCATCACCGTCGCCGAGCTGGCGATCGCGATCGCCTACGCCGTGCTCGATGCGCCCGACCCGCTGTCGGTGATGTGGCAGATCGTGCACGGCCACCACAGCCTGCATCCGCTGACCGAGCTCGAGATGCGCGCGGTGTACGGCCTCGCGATCCTGCGGCTGTGCATGAGCGCGTGCCTCGCGGCATATCAGCAGCGCCGGCACCCCGAGAACGACTACCTCGGCGTCAGCCAGGCGCCGCTGCGGCGCACCCTGCCGCGGCTCGTGCGCATCCCGTTCGGCGTCGGCGCCGCGACCGTGCGCAGCGCCTGCGGTCTCGAGCCGATCGCGTCGGCCGCGGCGGTGCGCGACTGGCTCGCCGCGCGGACGCGGTCGTTCGCTCCGGTCCTCGGGATCGACCCCCGCGTCGAGCGCGCGCTCGTGCTCGACCTCGGCGTCGCCAGCCCCCTGGTCAGCGGCGATCCGCATGACAACGCCGAGCCGGCGTTCACCGAGCGCGTGTTCGCGGCGATGCGCAGCGCCGGGGCACGCGTCGCCGTCGGCCGCTACGCCGAGCCGCGGCTGCTGTATGTCACGCCCGCGTTCGCCGCCGGCGACGGCACGCTCGACGAGCCGCGCACCGTCCACCTCGGGCTCGACCTGTTCGCCGAGGCCGGCACGCCGGTGCACGCGCCGCTTCCCGGCGAGGTCCACGCCGCCGACGAGCACTCGACCCGCCTCGACTACGGCGGCGTCATCATGCTGCGGCACCGGAGCGACGACGGCGCCGTGTTCTTCACGCTGTACGGCCACCTCGAGCCCGCGTCGTTCGCGCACCTGCGGGTCGGACAGCGCGTCGCGCGCGGCGAGCCGTTCGCCCGGCTCGGCGCACCCGAGCACAACGGCGGCTGGACCCCGCACGTCCACTTCCAGATCATCACCGACCTGCTCGGCCTCGGCAGCGACTTCCCCGGCGTCAGCACCGCGAGCCGGCGCGACGTGTGGTGCAGCGTGTCGCCCGATGCCAACCTCGTGATCGGGATCCCCGCCGAGCAGCTCGGGCCGCCCGCGCGGCCGCTGCGCGATGCCGTGGCGCGCCGGCGCGCCGTCGTCGGGCCGAGCCTGCGCGTCGCGTATCGCCGGCCGCTGCGCCTGGTGCGCGGCTGGCGGCAATACGTCCACGACGACGACGGCCGCCGCTACCTCGACGCCTACAATAATGTTCCTCATGTGGGACATTGCCATCCGCATGACGTGCGCGCCGCCGCGCAGCAGATGGCGGTGCTCAACACCAACACGCGCTACGTGCACGACGGGCTCGCCGACTACGCCGAGCGGCTCGCCGCGACCCTTCCGGATCCGCTCGGCGCGTGCTTCCTCGTCAGCTCGGCGAGCGAGGCCAACGAGCTGGCGATCCGGCTCGCGCGCGCCTGCACCGGACGCCGCGACCTGCTCGTGCTCGACGCCGCGTACCACGGCAACACCACCACGCTGATCGACGCCAGCCCCTACAAGCACGCAGGTCCGGGCGGCGGCGGCGCGCCGGACTGGGTGCACACCGCGCCGCTCGCCGACGACTACCGCGGCCCGTACCGGCGCGGCGACCCCGAGGCCGGCGCCCGGTACGCCGCCGACGCGGCCCGCATCATCGAGGGCCTCGGCGACGCGCCCGGCGCGCGCGGCCGGCAGCTCGCCGGCTTCCTCGCCGAATCCTGCCCGAGCGTCGGCGGCCAGATCATGTTCCCCGCCGGCTATCTCGCCGGCGTGTACCAGGCCGTGCGCCGCGCCGGCGGCGTGTGCATCGCCGACGAGGTCCAGACCGGCCTCGGCCGGATCGGCACGCACCTCTGGGCGTTCGAGGCGCAGGGCGTCGTCCCCGACATCGTCGTGATGGGCAAGCCGCTCGGCAACGGCCACCCGCTCGCCGCCGTCGTCACCACCCGCGCGATCGCCGACGCGTTCGACAGCGGCATGGAGTACTTCTCCACCTTTGGCGGCAACACCGTGTCGTGCGCCGTCGGCAGCGCCGTGCTCGACGTGCTCGAGGCCGAGGCCCTGCAGGCCCACGCGCTCGCCGTCGGCACCGAGCTCCTGCGCGAGCTGCGCGCCCTGTCGGCCCGCCACGCGCTGATCGGCGACGTGCGCGGCTCGGGGCTGTTCCTCGGCGTCGAGCTGGTCGACGACCGCACCACGCTCGCCCCCGCCGCCGCAGCGGCCGACTACGTCGCCAACCGCATGCGCGACCGCGGCATCCTGATCGGCACCGACGGGCCGCACCACAACGTGCTCAAGATCCGGCCGCCGATGCCGTTCGACCGCGCCGACGCCGCGCGCCTGGTCGAGACGCTCGACGACGTGCTCGGCGAGCTGCGCTGAGCGCTCACGCTCCCGCCGCGATCGTCAGCGATATCGGACGCCCGCGTCTCAAGGACCCTCGACTATACCACCTCGGACACGCAGCGCGATGAGATCGACCGCGCGCACGAGGTTCTCGCTGGTCCCTGGAAGATAGACGTGTCCGTAGGGCCAGTCGTCCGGCAGCTTGCCATCGACCGAGAGCAACACGATGCGGTCGCCGTGCGATGTCCGAACAGCATCATATTCGACTCGTGTCCAGTGTTTTGCACAATAGTGCGTGGTACAGAGCACCAGGACGGTGCCTGCCTCCTGGGCGTACAGGTTTGGCAACACCTGGTAGAGATCTTGCCCCCACAACCAATCCGTTTCCGCCTCGGCAAAGAAGACCTTGATTCCGCGTCCGTGAAGTCCTTCATACAGGGCGCGTCCAAGCTGCCGATCCTCCCCGGCATAGGAGATCGCGACATCGTATCGCGTCCGCTCGGCGCCGAGGATCTGCTGGATGACGTTGGCGGGGCCGGGAACCACGAGGTCACCCTCGATCCGCACCAGGCAAAGATAGCGAGCACGCAGGTAACCTTCGTCGTTGACGACCCTGGAGGCCGTGATCCCATGGGCACCCAGGCCACGCAGAAATCGCCTGCCTTGTGTTCCCAGTTGTTCGCGCCACACCTCGGCGTGCGACCGCGATGCTGCCACCAGTGATTGCACGATGTCAGCGTGATGCGGACTGACCGCTGACTGCCATTCGCGAAGGTACATCTGAGCCAGCGCGGGCTGCCCACCTGCAGCTTCCAGAACCTGCGCCGCGGTCGGCGCTCCATCGCGCTCCGCGACGAGATCGTCGATAGCCTCCCGATCGAACGGGTCGAGAAACAGCCGGCGGGCAAGGTTCAGGACCGGCGAGCCTTGATCCTGTGAATTCCGGTAGTGCTCCAGTACCGGGCCACCGACAGCGACGATGGCGAGTGTCCTGCCAAAACCTGCGGTATCGATCAGGCTTCGTAGCCAGGCCAGAAACCCGCCGGCCCATGGCTGCATGAGGATACGATCGGTTTCATCGATGACGATCACGCAGGCACCGATCGCGGCAAGCCCCGCCTCGATGGCTTCGCGAGCATCGAAGACATCCCAGCTCCGGTTCCAGTCGAGGCCAAGCGTCTTGGCAAATTTCCTCAGGGCGAAGTCCTCGGATGCGAATGCCAGCTTATCTCCCGATGTGAAGTATACAGAACGGCCAACGTCAGAGTCGCGGATCCGGCGAACCAGCCAAGTTTTTCCAGTCTGGCGACCGCCGATGACCACTATCGATTGACCTTGACGCAGTGTATCGCGCAAGGTGGCCATCTCGCGCCTGCGACCCACGAACCTTTCGTCCACACCGACCTCCATGGTCATGAGGGTGCTGCGCGACGAGCGGCGAGTTCCAGATCCCGGCGCGACTGGCTCTGCAACCACGCGCGGAATCCTTCGATGGTGATACCGTGATCGTCTACGAGTCCCATGGATCGAAGAGAAGCAGTCGCCTCCGAATCAGCAGGCTCACGGGGAAACAGATTCCGCCACCAGCTCTTCGAGAGTATGTCGATCAGAGCACGTCGCTCACTATCCGTCAGGGGGATCCACAGGTTCTCTTCATAAAACCCCTGGAGGGTAGCCTGTTTTGATAACTGTTGTTGTCCCGCGTACAGGTCGGTGAGCACCAATCGGTCACGACTCTGGCGATCTGCCCATGCGGCTGCAGCCACGAGCCGGGCCATGTACGCGTGGCCTCCGGTGAAGGCGTGGAGCTGCGCCGTGAACCTGGCCTCCACCTCCGTCACCCCCATCCGCGCAGCGATCCGCTGCACCATCTGGTGAACCTCGGGCGGCGTCAGCGGTGGTAGCGGTACCTCGACAAAGAACCGGAACCAGGGATTGGTACGTTGATTCGGCAGGATGTTGCGGCGGTTCGCTTCGGGTCGCAAGTCGGCCGCCAGCGTCGTGACGCACCGCTCGCTGCCCTGCGCGAGGCTGCGGATGGCTCCCGTGAATTGCTCGAAACCATCGGCCTCGTCGCGATTCCCGTCGGTCGGGATCATGCGCTCGACTTCGTCGAGGACCACGAGCACGTTGCGTGCGCTGCCAAGCGTCTTCTGGTGACGCCAGCGGAGCTCCATCTCCTCGATGAATGCTGCCTTCTCGATTTTCTTCTCGTCGTGCGAGAATGGCCACGCGCTGTCCCACGTGGTCTTTCCCCAGCGATCCCACGCGCCGAGGATCTGCGCGAACACTCGATCCGGCCAGTACCGATCGTCGCGACTCCGCCGCTGGAGGTCGATCCACGCCGTCGGTCGCACGGAGAACGCCTGACGGAGCATGTGAAGAAAGCTGGATTTTCCGGCCTTGCGAACACCGGTCACGAGAACCGCATCACCACGCTCGAGGGCGCCCCCAACTTGATTGAGGAGCTCGGTACGCCCGAAGAACAAGCTCGGCGTGGCAATGGCATTGGTGGCATCGAACAGGTTGATGCCCTCCGTGCCCAGTCGAGTGTGCTCGGCAAACACGGCGGGGGCGTTGCGGTCCTGGAGAGCGGCGCGCATGGTATCCGCAGCGATCGTCACGACCGGATTTCCTCGAAGGCGCATTTCATCGATGCGACGGGTAACGGATTCGGGGAGCTGTCCATCATGAAAGAAGTGGGAGACATCACCCTTGCTGGCCACCCTCTCCAAGGCGGCAACATCTAGATTCGTCGCAGGCGTCGTCGCGGCAAGCACGACCGGCTCGGGGATACGCAGCAACGACGGCTCGAGGATCCGCACCGCCAGGTTGGCTGCTTCGAGGAAGCGCAGAGAGATCTCCAGGACGGGGGATGCTGAGTCGGGGCTTCTATCCAGCGGGTCGACGCTGGTCAACTTGCGGAAGGCCCGAACCAGCTGCTCGATCGTGGTCTTCTCGATCAGTTCTTGACGGTCGGAAATAACCAGACCAGCGTAGGAAGTCAGCCAGACGGGCAACCGCTCCAACGGAAGCTCGCCGACAAACATCGGGATCACGGGCATCCCAGTAGAGATTGCACGCTCGGTTTCCAACAATGCCCATTTCGCTTGCATGAGCGCTGTCGTGGCGAGCACGACCACCGCGGAGGCCCCGCGGATTCCGCGCTCGATATCTCGGTCCAATCTCTCACCAACATTAATGTGGTCGATATCGATCCATACGTCGACCCCTT
>VBLP01000251.1:13721-23592 GCA_005887925.1 Deltaproteobacteria bacterium
CTCGCGAGCTCGCGATCGGCCATGGCATATGTGATGTAGAGGTATGGGTTCGCCGTGCCGCGCGCATAGGCGCGCCGCAGTGCCTGGACATCTCCAGCGCGTCGTGGCCGCGTCGCTGCGAGCTCATCGAAAAACACCGCGTCGAGTTGGCCTCTCCGTCGGAGTGCTTCGATGATCTCGTGAGTGAACATCTTGAGCGACGCCGGCTCCGCAACGAATGAGAGCACACCCCAGCGCGCAGCGAGGTGCCGCAGCTCCTCCTGGTTGAATGCATCGAGGAGAAACTCGTTCAACAGTGCGTCTGGGCTCCGATCAGCCACGCCCCACCATAGCATGGTGAGCGATCGAACGAACCGTACGGATGTCGGACCGATCCATTGGGTCGAAGAGCACCAGCGCTGCTACGGCGTCGAAGCTCCGGGTCGGCTGGTCGTTCCGCGTCTCGTGGTACTGCAGCAACTCCCGCCAGACCACTTGTCCGTTCTGAACAGCATCGCTGCGGATGACGGCTGCATGGCAATCTCCAACGATGTTCAGCAATCAGGCGGACTCGACTCCCATCAACACGTCGACCCAGTGACCCCGCCCGAACCAGCAGAGCACCGGGCGATCCATACAAGGTCTTGCCGCCGAAGACCTGACTGGATCGGACGGCTATCCCACTCAGCCCGCGAACCGGCGCATCTCCCAGCCCGCGGCGCGGATCCGCGCGGTGATCTCGTCGCTCGGCGTCAGGTACCACATCAGCAGCGCGCGTTGATCGTCGAGCGGGACCGCGACCACGAGCAGGTCCGGCAGCCGGCGCGCGGCGGGGCCGAGCAGCGCCAACGGCCACCAGCTCGGCGCGCGCAGGCTCGTGATCGCCGACAGCGCGCCGCGCGGCAGGACGATCGGCGAGCCGAGCACGAACGTGACCTTGCGCGCCACCAGGTACTCGTACGGCGCGAAGCGCTGGTGGCCGGGGCGGGCGTAGCTCGCCGGCGGCGGCACGCCGTGGCGCGCGACCCATGCGTCGTTGAGGCCGAGCTGGTCGATCGTGGGCAGGTCCGCGAAGTACGGAATCGCGCCCGCGCCGTTGCACGCCAGGGTCGCGCGCGTGCCGGCGAGCGCGCCGCGGATCGCCAGCCCCGGGCGCTCCCAGGCCTGGTCGGGCAGTACGTCATAGAACGTCGCCATCGCATGCACGCTGTCGTACGACTTGTCCTCGGCGACGCCCTCGAACGTGGCCGCGTGGCGCCACGACAGCGCAGCGAGAAGGCCCACGGTCGCGAGCGCGCGGACCGCCGCGCGCGGCAGCTTCGGCGCGGGCTCGATCGTCACCGCCTCGGCGATGATCGCGAACAGCGCGGGCATCGCCGGCACGAAGAACCGGAACTCCATGAAGTCGCCGCCGACCAGCACCACGTAGGCGATCCAGGCGCCGGCGATCGCCGCCGGCATGCCGTGGCGGAACCGCCGGCCGGCGATCGCGATCGCGGCGACGCCGAGCAGCACCGGCCACAACAGGTACGCGTGCAGGAACGCGGCGGTGTACTTCGCGCCCTGCGCCAGCGACGCCGCCGACAGGCCGACCTTGGCGTGGAACGTGTTCGGCACGACGTCGCCGTAGTACGCGAGCTTCCAGCCCAGCCAGCCGCCGACGAGGATCGCCGCCGGCGCGATCGCCGCCAGCCAGCGCGCCGCGCCGGCCCGCCCGCGCACCAGCCGGCGGACGACCGCGACCGCGAGCACGGCGCAGATCACCGCGCTATCGAGCCGGGTCCACATCGCGAGGCCGCACGTCACGGACAGGAGCGCGAGCCGGCGCGGCGTCGGCTCGCCGCGCTCGATCGCCTCGACCTGCCACCACGCCAGCGCGAGCAGCGCGGTCTGCAGCATGGTCTCCAGGCCGCTGGTGCCGAACGCCAGGAACGTGAAGTTCGTCGCGAGCAGGCCCGCCGCGCAGCCGGCCGCGACCGCGCTGGCGCTGCGCAGGCGCACCACGCCGTAGGTCGCGGCGATCGCGGCGCCGAGCGCGACCAGGCTGCCGGCCCACGCCCACACCAGCGGATCGGCCCCCGCGGCGATGCCCGCCGCTGCCCACAGCACCCACGCGAAGTTCGTGTAGCCCTCGACGTGGTCGCCGAACCAGGTCAGCCCGTCGCCGCGGACCAGGCCGCGCGCGTACGTGAAGCTGATGTACGCATCGTCGGTGCCCCACCGGATCAGCCACGCGACGCCCACCGCGAGCACCACGATCCCGGCGAGCACCAGCCGCGCGCGCGTCACCGATCCAGGCTACCGTATCGCGGCGGCGGGTCACAGATGGGCGCGCAGGATCGCCGCCCACGCCCGGTACCCCGCCGCCGACAGGTGCACGCCGTCGCCGGCGTAGCGTCGGTCGAGCTCGCCCGTCGCGTCGGCCAGGCCCGCGGCCACGTCGAGCCACTCCGCGCCCGCGGCGGTGGCACCGCGCTCGAGCAGCGCGTTGGCGCCTCGCACCGTGGCCGAGGTCAGCGCCGCCTCGCGCGCGACCAGCTCGTCGCGGATCGGCAGCAGCGACTCGACGACGATCCGCGCGCGCGGCAAGCGCCGGCGCAGCTCGGCGACCAGCGCCACGTGGCGCGCCGCCAGCGCCTCGGGCGCCGCACCGGCGAGCAGGTCGTTGATGCCGACGAGCACGAACACCGTGCGCGGGTCGAGCGCGACCACGTCGTCGAGCCGCGCCGATCGAGCAGCTCCCACCACTCGGCGCGCTCGGTCAAGCTGTCGCCCAGGACCACCACCTCGCGGTGCGCCGGCGGCGCCGCCAGGTCGTGAAGCGCCGCCGCGCGCGCCTGCTCGCGCGACGGTGCGGCATCGCGCGGCCGCACGTGGCGCCAGCCCCACACCGCCGCGACCGCCACGTTGAGCGCGAGCGACGCGATCGCGATCCAGCGGGTCGTCGATGGTCCCAGCGCCATGGCGGGCGATGCTACGCTGGCGGCGCCGCGTCGTCGATCCGGCTCACGCCGGCTCACGCGCAGGCGTCGAAGTCGCGCACCGCGCGCGGCACCGCGTCGAGCCGGGCCGGCGCGTCGAGCAGGTCCTCCACCGACCAGATCATGTCGAGCTCGACCGGCTGCGTCTCGTCGAAGGTCTCGAGCGCGCGCGGCACCCCGGACTGCTGCGCGGCGATCAGCGTATCGAGCAGGGCTCCGATCTCGGTCATCGTCTGGACTCGCTGCTCGGGCGACTTCGCCAGCAAGCCGTCGACCAGCGGACGTCGTTGCTCTCGAACGGGCAGCGTCCGGCGAGCATCTCGTAGAGCAGCACGCCGAGCGCGTAGACATCGGCGCGGCCGTCGGCGGTCTCGGGGCTCGTGATCTGCTCGGGCGCCATGAACTCCGGCGTCCCCATCAGGATGCCCTGCGGCGGGCGCTCGAAGTCGACCGTCATGAACCGCGAGATGCCGAAGTCGATCAGCTTGACGTGATCGAGCGCGTTGCCGCGATGGGTCAGGAACACGTTGTCGCTCTTGAGATCGAGGTGTGCGATCTGCGCCTGGTGCGCCGCCTCGAGCGCCGACGCCACCTGCCGCGCGATCACCAGCGCGCGCCGCAGCGGCAGCCGGCCGACCCGCCGGATCTCCTCGAGCAGCAGGCAGCCCTCGAGGTACTCGAACACGATGTACGGCACACCGTCGCGCGTGAACCCCATGTCCGTCGACTCGATGATGTGCGGATGGCCCAGCGTGCCGGCCGCCGCCGCCTCGTTGAGGAAGCGGTGCACCATCCAGCCGTCGGTCGCCAGCTCGGCGTGGAGCAGCTTGAGCGCGAGCCGCCGCCGGATCAGCATGTGCTCGGCCAGGTACACCGTGCCCATGCCACCCTCGGCCAGCTTGCCGAGCACCCGGTACCGCCCATCGATGACGTCGCCGGGGTGAAGATCGCGTGCGGAGGAAGCCACCGGAATCATCGCTGTCGGCTTTGCAGGAACTCGACCAGCTCGGCCCGCGATCCCGCCCGCGCAAGCCATCGCATCGACGGGCTTGGTGCAACCCGTCACGCACGCCGGACTACATCATCGCCGAGCGGCAGCGCCCGAAGCGCGCGACGCCGCCCGTGCCGCCGCGGCGCGAGGCTCTGTACCGGCCATGCACAACTTTCTTCACGATCGCGCGGTGCTACCTTGCGCGGCAGCCGCGATGGCCGTACCCCACAAGCCGCCGAGCGCGCTGCGTCACCCCGGCTTCCGCTGGTTCTTCGCGACCTACGCGATCGCGATGATGGCCGACAACATCGAGCACGTCATCAGCTACTGGGTCGCGTACGACGCGTTCCACTCCGCCGCGCTCGCGGGCTTCGCCGTCATCTCGCACTGGGTGCCGTTCCTGGTGTTCTCGGTCTGGGTCGGCGCGCTCAACGATCGCTTCGACTCGCGCCGGGTCATCCAGTGCGGCCAGGCCCTGTTCATTCTCGCCTCGGTCGACTGGGGCATCATCTTCGCGACCGACTCGCTCCAGATCTGGGGCGCCGTCCTCTTGCTCACCCTCCACGGCTGCGCCGGCGTGCTCTGGCAGACCTCGAGCCAGATGCTGCTCTACGACATCGTCGGCCCCGACCTCCTGCCCAGCGCCGTGCGGCTCAACGCCACCGCGCGCTACCTCGGCGTGCTCGTCGGTCCCGTCGTCGGAGGCGCGATCATGCTCGTCTTCGGCCCGACCCGCGGCATCTTCGTCAACACCGTCTTCTACCTCCCGATCGTGCTGTGGCTGACCTGGGCGCCCTACGGCCGGCACTTCCGCGGCACCGCGCCACCCCCACGGCGCGCCGTGCGCGGCCTCGCCGACATCGTCCAGACCGTCCGCGACGTCCGCGGCGTCCCCGTGCTCGGCGCGATGCTCGTGCTCGCCGGCAGCGCGTCGTTCCTCGTCGGCAACAGCTACCAGGCCCTGATGCCCAAGTTCGCGATCGACCTCGGCCACGGCAACACCGGCGTCACCTACTTCATGCTGCTCGCCGCCGACGCCGCGGGCGCGCTCACCGGCGGCTTGCTGCTCGAGACCTCGCGCGGCTGGCTCCGGATCACCCCGCGCAACGCGATCACCCTCTCGCTGGTCTGGGCCGTCTCGCTCGCCGCGTTCGGCCTCGTCCGCTACTACCCCGCCTGCCTCGCGTTCCTGTTCTGCGCCGGCTTCTTCGAGCTGTCGTTCGGCAGCATGGCGCAGACGATCGTCCAGATGAAGGCGCCCAACGACATCCGCGGCCGCGTGCTCGGCCTCTACAACATGTCCGCGCTCGGCCTGCGCGCGTTCTCCGGCATCACCGTCGGGCTCGTCGGCAGCCTCGTCACCATCCACATCTCGCTCGCCCTCGCCACCGGCTGCTTCACCCTCGCCATGCTCGTCCTCCTCGTCCGCCTGCGCGCCCTGGCCTGACGCCGCGCCGTCCTCCGCCGCGCCGCCGCGCGGCCGATACCTGACGCCGATGTCCGGGTGCCGCCGGAGGCCCCCATCGCAGCGCGGGCAAGTCAGCTGAATCGTTGCGCGGGCGATGGCGCGACAGCTGCACCGCGGCAGGCCATGCGGACCATCCTCGTGGGACTCCTGCTCTTGAGCGGCTGTGGCATGTCGGCGAGGGAAGACTTCCCGGGCTTCCCCGGCGGCACCGGCGGCGACGGCTCGGGCCCGGGCCCAGGCGCCGGCAGCGGGCTCCAGCCCGGCCAGCTGACCGCCGGGGACTACGACGACAACAAGAACTTCGAGCGCATGCAGAGCTCGCTCGACCAGGTGTTCGCCCCGCTCGTCGACAAGGGCTCGCTGCCCGTCGCCGAGCGCATCATCGCCACCGTGACCGACGGCGCCCGCCGGCCGCTCTCGGATGCCCGCTTGGCGATCACCAGCGGCGGCGCAGTGCTCGTCTCGCTGCCGACCGGCAGCGACGGCCGCGTCCTCCTGTTCCCGACGCTCGACGTCTTCGCCGGCCGCAGCGATCTCGGCGTCACCATCAGCACCGCCGCCGGGACCCGGTCGTTCCCCATCCCCACCGGCACCACCTGGACCTTCGCGGTGCCCGACGCGACCGCCGCCCTGCCCACCGCGCTCGATCTCGCATTCGTCGTCGACGCCACCGGCAGCATGGGCGACGAGCTCGAGTACCTCAAGACCGAGATGCGCGACATCACCCAGCGCATCGCCGCGCAGTCCCCCGGTGTCTCGCTGCGCTACGCCCTGATCGTCTATCGCGATCAAGGCGACCCGTACGTCGTGCGCTCGTTCCCGTTCGACTCCCTCGCCTCGTTCGAGGCCAACCTCGGCCAGCAGTCGGCCGACGGCGGCGGCGACTACCCCGAGGCCGCCGAGCTCGCCATGACCGCCGCGCTGGAGCTCGGCTGGCGCTCCGGCAACGTCGCCCGCGTCCTGTTCCACGTCGCCGACGCGCCGCCGCACGACGACAAGTACGCACCGTTCCTCGCCGCCGCCAAGGCCGCCCACGCCCGCGGCATCCGGATCTTCCCCGTCGGCGCGAGCGGCGTCGGCCTCGCCGCCGAGTACCTGATGCGGCTGTCCGCCTTCGTCACGCTCGGCCGCTACATCTTCCTCACCGACGACTCCGGCATCGGCAATCCCCACGAGCCGCCGCACATCCCGTGCTATCAGGTCCAGCACCTCAACGACCTCCTCGTGCGCGAGGTCACCTCCGAGCTCGCAGGCAGCTACCTCGCCGCGCCGCCCGCCGACATCCTGCACACCGTCGGCAACTACGACAACGGCGTGTGCCGCGACGCGGGCGCGTAGCCCCTGGCCGGAGGTCGCTGCCGCTGCATTTCTGTCCAGCCTGGTTTTTTCGGTATCGCAGAGATCGTCCTGGCGCCGGGCGAGCTCCAGCTGTCGACTTTCACTGGTGGAACCGACCGAGACCGAGGAAGCTCCCTCCCTGGATTTCCGGTAGAAGATACGTGTAAGGAGGGCCGAAATGCGCCGTGACGATGGCAAGGTTCCGGGGCGAGGGGCGGGCAGTAGTCGCGAAGCCGCGCCGGCAACAACCGGCGTGGCGCCTGGCAAGGCGACGCTCGCGAGCCAGGGAGAGTACAGCGATCAGCCGGTGCAAGCCCGTGGCGAGCTCGGAGGCGGTGATGCACACGCCGTCGCAGCACACGGCGTGCAGGGCAGCGAGCAACGCATGCCTCACATGGATACTCTCCAGCGCGTGTTCGGCCGGCACGATCTCTCGGGGATCTCGGCCCACGTCGGTGGGCCTGCTCAGGAGGCGTGCACCACCATGGGCGCCACCGCGTATGCCACCGGCAATCGGGTTGCGTTTGCTGCCACGCCGGATCTGCACACGGCAGCCCATGAGGCGGCGCACGTGGTCCAGCAGCGCGCGGGCGTTCAGCTCAAGGATGCGCTGGGCCGACCCGGCGATATCTACGAGCGTCATGCCGATGCCGTGGCCGACGCTGCTGTCGCCGGCCACTCGGCGGAGGCGTTGCTCGATCATACGCCGTCCGGCGGCGGCGGCACGGCGGTCCAGCGCAAGGAGGCGGGCACCGGCGCCGCGGGGTCCGCCGGCGGAGCGGGCGAGGGGCGGATCGCGTACGCGGCAGCGCAGCTCCAGGCCATGATCCGCCAGAGCGGCCTCCCGGAGCAGGAGATCGAACGCATGGCGCTCGCGGCGGGCATGACCGGCGACGAGATCGCAGCCCTTCGCGCGGGATCGACGCTGGTGATGACCCCGGCGCAGGAAGCATCATTGCGCGCATCCCTCGCGGCCGCCTATGCGCGTATGCCGGGGCGAGGCGGTGGCGCGGCCCAAGATGCCAGCGCCAGCATCTGCGGGTCGTCCGGCAATCCGACGCCCGCGGCCCAGCGCGTGCCGGCCGTGACCGGTACTCGTACGGACGCCACGGAGACGGCCGCCGGCACGACCGCGCACACGGGAAGCGTGGGCGGTGGCACGGTCACATTGCGCCAGGATGTCCGTGTCCAGGTCGATGGTGCCACGCGACCGCCCGCGTTCGCGGTCAGCTACCAGGGCCCCGATTCGCAGAATGCCCACTGGTTGCAGTTCATCTGGCGCGAGATCATCCAGAAGGACGGCAGCAACAATGTCACTGCGATGTCCGGCCCGATCACCTCGAATGTCGGTACGTACGATCTCACCGCCGGCGGCACCCTGACCGTGCCGGGGAATCCCGGTGTATCGAACTTCAATACCGACACGTTGAGCCGCACCGATCCGTTCTACGAGGCCGGTGCGCTGGCCAACCGCACCGCCGACGCGACCACGATGTACGATCACCCGAGCGCGGCCGACGTATTTGTCCAGCGCGCGTTTGCCAACGGTGCCACGGAGGTGAAGTCGCGCGCCCACTTCAACACCTTCCTGGTGCAGACCGACCACGTGACGTATCGCACCCAGACCAACGTGGAGTGGCACTTCACCTCCGCGGGCGCGGCACCGTCGCCGGCGTTCAGCACGGGCAGCAACGGCGCGGCTGCGGCGCTGAGCCCGGATGCGCTGCGCGACCGGTTCCGCGCACAGTTCCCGGCATTCAGCTTCATCCCATGAGGAATGTGATCCGCCATGCCATCACCAACACGGCGCGCGCACTGGCCAGTCGCGCTAGGGCTAGGCTTGCTGACCGCATGCAACAGTCCCGCATCGGTGGCCACCAGGCTCGCGGAGGCAGAGACCATGACTGAATTCCGTGGCACGGTCACGGCGCAGCGCCGCGGTGGCTCGCGTCACGCCGTCGGGCGCCTACGCGATCGCACCGCCCTCCGGCTACGCCGGCGGCCTGCTGCTCGCCAAGCTGTACCGCCCGGTGGTCGGCGCGAAGGCGGTATCGGTCGGAGCCAGGCCCGAGCGACCGATCGACATCACCGCGCCGGCGGCCGCCGTGGTAGCGCTCGAGGGGCGCATCACCATGCCGGACAAGGTGCCGCTGGAGTGGCTCGACGTCCACCTCACGCCGCGCTCGCTCGACGGCCTACCGCCGGCGGCCGCAGGTGCGCTGCTCGCTGTCGGCACCGAGCCGGTGCGCCGCGGCACCTATGTCACCACGCGCGTCACACAGCCGTCGTTCGTATTCGCGGTGCTGCCCGGCGTCTACCGGCTCGAGGTCGAGCGGTTGTTTCACGACAGCGTGGCAACGGCGTCCCCGCCGGTGAGTGTGCAGCTGGGGTCGGCGACCGTGACCGGTGGGCCGCCGGCGGAGCCCGCGCCGATCGGCGTCTGGCTCACGCTGCGGCAGGGGGTGTCCGTGACCGTGCAGATGGTCGTGGTCCCTCCGGAGAAGTTGTGAGCGACGCGCAGGCCACAACCGTCGCACGTGATGGCGATCAGCGCCTGCAGCTACGCTGGGAGATCTGGATCCGGGCGTTCCAGTTTCGCCTCATGCCGCCGCTGCCCGTGCTGCACCGACTGATCCTCGAGCGCGACGCGCTGGGCACCGAGCTGTGGGATGGCGTGATGCGGCCGGCGCTCGTCGAACGCGTGCCCGCGCTGTTCGCCGCGGATGCGGACCCGGCCATGCGACGGATCGCGATGGATCTGCGCCGGGTCGGCGCGAGCGCATATGCCGTGACCGGTTCGCTCTACCATCTACACGGTACCCGGCCGGCTACAGCCCGTGCCGCCGGTGTCGCCGCGATGTGGCTGGCGCAGGCCGCGGCGGTCATCGATTACTTGCTCGACGAGGAGGCGTTCGATCCCGCGACCCTGGCGGCGCATCTTCGCCCGGACCTGATATCCGCCGCGTTGCCACCGCCCGGGAATCCGCACCCGATCGTCCATCACTTCGATGTTCCCCCCTTCGATCCGAGGTTGACCTTCGCGCTCACTGCGGTCGAGCAAGGCTTTGCCGGCCTGCGCAGCTGTCTGGCGCTGGCGCCGGATGACGAGTATCA
>VBLP01000251.1:23838-26808 GCA_005887925.1 Deltaproteobacteria bacterium
CCTGCGGAATGGCGAGCCCTCGTGGCGGAGCGGGAGCGGGCACTCGAGGTGCTCGCCGGGTCGGGCGTCATCGATCGGCTGCTCAGCAGCATCGAGCTCGCCAGTGACGAGATCCTGGCGAACCCCGCGGTACCGGGTGATGCCAGGTCCCAGCTGGTCGACCTGTGCGGGCTGCTGGTATGGTCGTTCCTCGCGCCTCGCGGGCCGCGGCCCGAGCCGCCGCCCACCGACATGCCATCTCGCCGGCCGCTCGACAAGCCCGTCGGGATCTTCTTCGAGGACGACGCGCCGGCATTCTGACGTATCAGCACGGACAGCTCAGTCGATGGCAGTCGTCGACCCGTAGGACTCGAGCCGTGCCGCAGTGACGAGATGGCGCTGCCCGGTCGGCTCGGGACGGCCCCGATCGCTTCAGGGCGACGCGGTCAAGGCGAGCAGGAGCTCGCGGTGCGCGTGCTGAAGCGCGGCGAGCGACTTCGCGCGCTCGAGCGCTTCCAGCGCTTTCCTGGCGCTGCCCGTGCGCTCGTTCTTCGCAGCGTCCTGGTAGATCGGCAGCAACGACTTCACCAGGTCGCGGAACGCATCGACACCGGCGCTGCCCCTGTCGAGCGCGCCGAGGAAGGCGGTGGACCGATCGGCAACCTCGCGGCTCTTCTTGAACACCTCGATCTGCCAGCGGACGTTCTGCGGGATGTCCGCGACGTCGCCTTCGGACTTCTGGATCATCGTGGCCATGGCGTCGAGCTTCGCGAGCAGCGCGCGATGCAGTGGTTGCGCGCGCTCCGTGACACGCTGTCCTGCCTTGGCCATCTGCGCGAGCTGCTTGGCCATCGCGAGTGTTCCGACCGCGTCCGCACCGCCGCCCCGCTTGAGCATCTCCTCGGTCACCTGCGCCACCTCGGCGGTGCGCTCGACGAGGAAGCGCGGATACGCGTCGGTGGCGCGCTTCTGCGCCAGCTCGAGCGCGAGCTTGGCGTGCGTCCGCGCCACGTCCAGGCCGTGCAGCTCGCCGAGGCGGTGGAACACCGCCGCGTGCTGGAACAACGTCTCCTCGATCGCCTGCGGCAGCGGCATCGGGGTGGCGAGAAATGTATAGCCGTTGATCGCGACGCCGTTGACCAGCTCGTGGAGCTCGATCTGCGCCGGATCCTTCACGTTGGGCGGCGGCGTGTAGACCAGCTCGATCCAGCGGTTCTCGCCGGGCGTCATCTTGTCCAGCTTGACCACGCTGTTGTTCGTCACCGCGATCCTGGTATTGGTCTTGAACTTCTCGCCGCGCGCGCCGAGCACGGACAGGGTCGAGCCTTTGAGCAGATCGGCGGACCGGCGATCGAGGCGCACGCCGACGGTCATGTCGCGCGTGACGGTCGCCGCGTTGTGAACGATCGCGTACATCGTCATCGCCGTGGACATCCCGCCGAAGCCGAACACCTGCATGTTGCGCTGCGCCTTGTTGTTGTCGTTGACGACCAGGAGGTCGGTCGTCGGCCAGCCGGGCGCACGGCCGACGAGGCTCGGCGAGATGATCGGATCGCCGGGAGCGGACAGCTCGACCGCGAGACAGACGTGATTGGACGCGCCGGACGGCAGCTCCCAGACGTACCCGGATCCGGCGGCCACGGTCTTCTCCGTCTCGCCGACGTTGAAGTGCAGCGTCGCCGGCGGGCCGGCGCTGACGTAATTCACGCCGACGCCACCGTCCGAATAGAGATAGCGCAGCGTGACGTCGACGGCAGTCGTCCCCGCCGCGCGCGCGACGCGTGTGAAGGCGTAGTTGTGGCCCATGGCCGCCGGCTGCGGATCGTGAGACTGCGGGCGATCGTTCGCGTCGAACGCCAGCGGATCATTGGTCCGCTCGTTCCACACGTCGCTGGTGCTGAAGAAGTTGGCGCGCACCGAGGGCTCGTTTCCGCGGTCGTGCACGGCTGCGGAATCGGTCCAGTCGCGGATCCAGAAGTCGGCGGAGGGGTCGATCTCGGTCGTCCTGAAGAAGAACGGATCGATCGAGGCGGCGACCGTGGTCACGTTGTCGAGGGCGAGGAACCGCTTCGGCGTCACGCTGGCCGCGGTCTTGTTGCGCTGCCACGTGATGCCGGCCGGGAACGCGGCAAAGTCCAGATGATTGTACGCGGAGAACACCCCGTAGAAGTTCTTCCCGACGGCGGCCAGGTTGAGGTAATCACCGAGGATGCGATTGCCCGCAGGTGCGTTCGGCCCGTCGGCGGGGAAATCGGAGAGCATCACGTCGTCCCATGTGGTGCCGCTGGCGCTGCGACGCAGGTGCGTCTGCCAGCGCTTGCTGCCCGTGGCGCCGGGCAATGACTGATAGAGATACGCGATCTTGCCCTGGCTGTTGATGGCGATCGCCGCGTTCTTCGCGCCCGGCACGGTCAACAGATCGGGACCCCAGGTCTGACCGGAGGTCGTGGAGCGCCGGAGGTGAATCGTGCGGTCCATGCCGGGCTGGCTATCGGAGTACGAGATGTACACGCGCGAGGCGTCGCGTTGATCGACGGTGAGATAGAGATCGCCGCCCCACCAGTCGTAGCCGAGCGTGCTGTCGCTGCCGAACGTGTCGCTGACCCGTGTGCTGGCGACGACGTTCTCTCCGGGGGCGGAGGTCACCGAGTCGACCAGCACGACGAACGGCGTCCCGGTCTTGCCCCAGTTGTCATCGCGGACGACGACCACGTCCGCGTTGTAGCCGCCGGTGACGCTGGCCTTGCGGCGGTAGAACGCGCCGTAGATATGGCCGTCGGGAGCGGCCGCCGTGCGCACCTGGTAGTTGTCCCGCCCGACCGGCGAGCCGGCGTCGATGCGGATCTGAGCCCAGGCCGGCGAACCGATCCCCGCGTCCAGCGATTGATCGATCGTGGCGCTCTTCGGGCTGTTCGAGCCGTCGTTGTTGGCCATCCACACGCGATCCTTTCCGCTGTCGTACCAGCCCGTGACGGTGCGTGCGGTGAGGTA
>VBLP01000251.1:26943-46979 GCA_005887925.1 Deltaproteobacteria bacterium
TGATGTTGTTCGCGCTCCACGTCGTGCCGCCATCGGTGGAGACCAGGAGTGGACCGAACGAGGAGGCCGCCGGCGTGGGCATGAACGCGGTCGCGGCCATGATCTGCGGCCGGTCCGGGTTGACCGCGAGGTAAGGTTCGGTGTCGCCGCGCGACTCGTTGCTCATCCCTTGCGGGATCATGTCGATCACCTGCACGGCCTGCGCGCGGGCCGCGAGCGGCACGGCGAGACCGACGAACGCAGCGATCGGTGCGAGCATGGCAATCGCGCTCGCGCTACACAGGTTCTTCATCGACATCGCCTGCCTCCTCACCGGATCCCCTTGAGCAAACCACGGACGCGGTCGAGCTCGCTCGCGGGGAGCGAATCGAGCGGATCGACCAGGAACAGCCCGCGCGTCTTCGTCCAGCGGTCGCGCTCGGAGCTCGGCTGAAGCAGGAAGATCCGCTTCTCGCCCGGCTTCGGCTTCGGCGCTTCCTGCCACACGACATCGGTGCTCTCGGCGACATTGACCGAGAGCGCGTCGACCTTCTTGCCGCGCAGGATCTCCCCGATGCGGATCGGCGTCGGCTTCCACATCGGATCGTGCTCGCTCACCGGCTCGCGCGTCGCTGCCTTGTCCGGTGGTTCAGCACTGCCGAGCACGACCCAGCTCGCGCTCTTCAAGCGCTTCGCGAGCCCTTCGTCGGCGATCGTCTTTCGTGCATCGCGGATGCGCTTCTCCAGCTGATCGACATTCTCCGGTGGCAGCGCGCCCACCTCGTCGAGCACGAGTGTCTTTCCCGCCGAGGTCACCACGGTGAAGTAGATCGATCGCTGCCCCGGCTTCGAGCGCTTCTGGTCCTTGATGCGCACGCGGACCTCCTGACCCTTCATCTCGCCGGCGGGCGGGAGCGCCTCGAGCACGCGATCGACGACGACCACCGCGGGCTCGGTGCCCTGGCTCGCCCGGACCGTCCCCTCGAAGATGAAGCCCGAGCGGCGCACGAGGGAGACGAGCTCCGTTGGCGATTGCGCTTCGGCAGTCCCGGCGGCGCCCAGGACGAAACACCCGAGGAGGAGAATGGTCCGGAACGCCGTAATGATGCGCATCACGGAACACCTTACATCAGATTCCCTTCTCGTGCAGAATTTGATTGATGCACAATAACGCTGGCAGAAACGATGAGTAAACATTGCTCGTCGGCAGTACACGCTCATCAAACGATTCGTGTGCGATGGCAATGGCGAGCGCCGTGGCGATCGAGGCGTCGCGTTCTCGCTGCTCGTGATGGCAAAGCTTGCCGCGATGCTATCCATCGCACCGGGCGCGCACGGCGGTGGGCTGCCATGCGGTTTCCGGCGCGCGGCGCCTCGACCTCGCGAAGACTGCTCGCGATCCGGGCTCATCTCGGATGAGCTCCGGGGTCGGCCGCCGCGCAGGGACGATTCACATCGTCATGGTCCGACGCAGGTCCCGGCGCCGAGACTCAGATACTGCTCGATGCTCGAGGCCTCGTGCGGCGAGGTGCTGTGCCAGAAGTTGCGCCATGCCACGAACGACTGCGGCATCTGTCCACTCTGGCAGACCGCGAACTCGATCGGCTCACCCTTGAACGATGTCGGGTCATTGAAGTCGAGCGGGAACTGGCGCGACGTGTGGCACGACCGGCACGACACGGCGACCACGTCCTTGTAGAACTGCGCGTCTGCATTGCCCGTCCAGTTGAACGGGATGTTGGCGTCCTGCTGCGTCTGTCCGGGGTTGCTGACGCTCGGGTCGTACCACGCCTCGATCAGCGCCTTCTGGGCGTCGGTCGGCGCGGTGAACAGGTAGATGCCCTCGTTCAGCTTGCGGAAGTTCTCTTCCTGCGCCGCGCGGTCGAGCGTCGCCGGAAACCCGGGGAGCAGCGGACTCGTGGCGAACGACTTGAGGTCGAACGGGATGAACCGCGATTCGGTGTTGCCCGCCGGAATGGCCGTGTTGATGTTGGTCGGCAGCGTGCCGCCGTGGCAGACGACGCACAGCCCGGGAACGTACTTGTCGCCGCGGTTGTCGAGCTCGGCGTGGTTGGTGAGCAGGCCGTCCTTGCCGAACACGTAGAACTTGGTGAACTTCGGCGCGCCCGGGACACCCGACGGGTACTTCGAATACTCCATCGCGACCGTGGCGATCACGTCTCCCGGCTGGCCGCCGAGCGCCTTGTCGGCGTCGGCGAAGTTGGTCACGTAGTACGCGATGCCGCCGTCGCTGCGCTTCTTCATGTGCATGCTGCGGCCGAACTCGAGGTCGCCGGCGTTGACGTAGAACGCCTGGGCGTCGTCGCCCAGGTTGAACTCGTTGCGGTTCTTCCAGGTGGTGAAATCGGAATCGGCCTGGATCGCCGTGTAGTACTGATTGCCGTAGTTGCTGCGATCGGCGTCGGTGGCGCCCGGGTTGATCTTCTTGGTCAGCCAGTACGGGTTGGGGTTCTGCGGCAGATCGAGGCCGAGCGTGACGGGCGGTGACGGCGGCGTGATGCAGACGTTGTACGGAGCTTGCAGGTTGAGGTTGGTGCCGTCGGGCAGCACGTCGCCGGTGGTGAAGATCCGCGTCGAGTTGGGGATCGGCTGGAGGTTGCCGTCGAGCACCACGATCTTGGAGCTGGCGACGTTGGGCGGCACGCGGACGATGGCCTGGACGTTCTCGGTGACGTCGCGATCCTTGTCGGGGAAGCCGGGGACCGAGAGCCGGATCTTGAGCGGCACGGCCAGCGTGGTCTGATCGACCACGAGCTTGATGCACGTGGCGTTCTGCTTGGCGAGGTCGACGTTGATCGCGGTGAAGTGCTTGGCCTGGCCGCTGTACATGCCGCCGGACAGGGTCGCGACGCCGTCCTCCTCCCAGATGCCGGTGTCCTCGTTGTAGTACCAGATCGGGAGCGTCGCCGGCGCGCTTACTTCACGCCGCCGGGGCCGCGCAGGTTGACCTCGACCGCGCCGTAGCTGGTCAGCGACGTGTCGCTGCCGCCGGCCGTCTTGCCGGCGGTGTCACCGGGCATGCGGTCGAAGGTGTCGAACAGGTGATCGAACCGCGAGCTGTAGACGGTGACCGGCGTCGTCACCTTGTTGCCCGCGCTGTCGATGATCGAGTTGGCCTTGAGCGTGAGCGAGACGTCCTGGTACGTCTGACCGCCGGTGTCGGTTCGCGGGGCGTGGATCGGAACGGTGTTGTCGATCGTCGGATCGATCACCACCGCGTCGGCCTTGCGCAGCTGGTACGTGGCCCCGACCCGCTCCGCCAGGAACACCTTCGAGATCATCTGGAAACCATCCTTCTTGATCGTCAGCACGTAGCGATTGGCCTCGGGCACGGTCAAGGAGAACGCGCCGCCCGCGGTCGTGCTGGTGGTCGCGCTGTTGACATGGATCTCGGCGCCCGGGACCACCGCGTTGCCGTCGGTGATCACCTTGCCGGTGAACAGCGAGATCGCCGGGCCGACCTGCACGCGGACGCGGCCCACCGCGTACTGGCCCGCGCCGTCGGAGACCTGGACGTAGATCGACTGCACGCCCAGCGTGTTCGACATCGTGCAATCCACGGTCGAGGCGTCGGTGGCCGGGCAGGTGCCGCCGTTGGGCGCCAGCCAGCGGTAGTGCAGCGCGTTGCCGTCCGGATCGGAGGCGCGCGCGGTGACGGTCACCACCGATCCCGCCACGACGTGACGGACCCCGACGCCGCCCTGCAGCGCATTGACCTCGGCGACGGCGGGCCGCCGGTTGGGCAGCGTGACGTCCTTCTTGAGCGGCGCGGTCCCGGTGACGATCAGGTTATCGACCACCGTGGTCTCGCTCTGCACCACGATGTGATAGGTGGTGTTCGGCGCCAGCTGGCGCAGCACGTACTGCCCGCGGCCATTGGCGCGCACCGGGCCCGCGGCGAGGATGCCGCCGGTGGTCAGCGCCTTGACGAAGGTATCGACCTGCTTGCCGAACAGCGAGTTCTCGTAGCGCACGTCGGTGCTGTCGCTCAGCTGCACCCGGCCCCAGACCGCGACGCGCAGCGGGCCGAACACGGCGTGCGCGGGGTACGCGATCTTTCCGGCCGTGACCGCGAAGCTGGTCTGCGCGCAGACGTTCGAGAACCCCGGCGTCCCCGACAGGCAGATCACGTAGGTGCCGGCCGGGACATTGGACGCGGTGAACGCGCCGTGAACATCGGTGGCGACCGCAGGGGTCAGCGAGCCGTCGGTCACCCGCTTGAGCTGGACGGTGGCGTCGGGCAGCGCGAACGCCGTCCCGGTCGTGGCGTCGACGAAGCCGTGCACCGAGCCCTGGCCGGGCGCGAAGGCGATCGGCTCGATGCCGGCGTCGGGTGCTCGGGCCTCGTCGCGGCCGCAGCCGAGCGTCGCGCCGGCGAGCACGAGGGCAGACAGCCAGAGACCGGCGCATCGTGCGGCCCTGGGGCGCGCGGCCGCGGCCACCGGCGCACGCCACGCAGGCGTCAGACACGGGGAAAGCAACCTGCTGAACGCAGAAACGGACATGAAGACCTCCTGGGAATACGACTCCCGGAGCATGTAGAGCCCGGCGTCCGCCGCGTGTTTCACGATTTCGTATGCGCCCGGGATGCAGCGTCGTGAGGCATACGAGCTTCACGCGATCTGGAAAACCTGCATGTCGTCCCGATAGGCGCGAAGCAGCGTCAGCAGTGCCCGCATGAATCCGCATCTGAGTGCTTTGCCGAGGCAAGGATTGCGCACGCTCCACTACCGATCTACCGCGGCAGCGTTTTGCGGCGGAGTTTCGCATGCGCGGACTCGGCCGAGCAGTTACGTTCCCCGGCCCTTGTTCAGGGACAGGAGAGACAATGATACGTCACGTTCAGATCTCGCTACTGCTCGCTGGCGCTGCGTGCGTCGACCAGCCCGCCCCCGAGGCGCAGACTGCACCGTCGGAGATCGCGCTCCAGATCAGCGCGCCCAGGATCCATGGCATCCGCGGCGAGGCGCCCCGCACCAGCGCCGTGACGCCGTTCGCCGGCAACGGTATCGACTACCACGGCGGACCGCTGATGCTCGGCACGCCCAATATCTATTACATCTGGTACGGCAACTGGGCGGGCAACAGCGCGATGCCGATCCTGACCGACCTGGCCAGTAACCTCGGTGGCTCGCACTATTTCGCGATCAACACCAGTTATTCGAACACCGCAGGACAGTGGGTCACAGGTAATCTCCACTATGCGGGCAGCACGACGGACAGCTATTCGCGCGGCACCAGCTTGACCGATCCCGCTGTGTTCGGGGTGGTGTCCGACGCGATCAGCTCGGGCCGGCTGCCGCTCGACGGCAACGGCATCTACCTGGTGCTGAGCTCGGCGGACGTCACCGAGTCCAGCGGCTCCGCTGCGTTCTGCACCCAGTTCTGCGGCTGGCACAACTCCGGCGTGTTCGGCGCCACCACCATCAAGTTTTCCTGGATCGGCGACGCCCACGTCCGCTGTCCGAGCGCGTGCATGGCGCAGACGGTGGGGCCCAACGGCAACGCGGGCGCCGACGGCATGGCCTCGGTGATCACACACGAGATCGAGGAGGCGGTCACCGATCCGCAGCTCAACGCCTGGTTCTCGAACGCGACCGGCGACGAGAACGCCGACCGCTGCGCCTGGACCTTCGGCGCGGAGTACTCGTCGGGCGGCGCGCGGGCCAACGTGCGCCTGGGCAACCGCGACTACCTCATCCAGCGGAACTGGGTGAACGCCGACGGCGGCTACTGCGACATGGCCCGGTTCCGGCCGCTCCAGCCGGACGACCCGATCGTGTTCGATGCCAGCTACTATCTCGCGGAGTACGGCGACCTGCGCGCCGCGTTCGGTAATGACGTCGTGGCCGCTCGCAATCACTGGCTCAATAGCGGAATCAACGAGGGCCGGCATGCCTCGCGGCAGTTCGACTCGCAGTGGTACGTGAACCTGTATGGCGATCTCGCCGCGGCGTTCGGCAACAACCACGCTGCAGCGCTCGATCACTTCCTGCAGCAGGGCCTGCCCTACGAGGGCCGGCGCGGATCGCGCGCGTTCGACGCGCCGTACTATCGCAACACCTACGGCGACCTCAACGTCGCGTTCGGCCCCGACCACGTGTCGCAGGCGCGCCACTTCCTCGGCCAGGGCTTGCCCAACGAAGGCCGTGCCGGCGCGCTCGAGATCGACGCGACCGATTACGTCAACCGCTACGGCGACCTCGCGGCCGCGTTCGGGTCCAACCACCTCGCCGCGATCGACCACTTCCTGCGCCAGGGGCTCCCGGTCGAGGGCCGGCGCGCCTCCGCCGCATTCGACGTGTCGTTCTATCTGTCGACCAACCCCGATCTGGTCGCGGCATTCGGCCCGACGGGCTTCACCGCGGCATTCGATCACTGGGTGCGCAGCGGCAGGGCAGAGGGCCGGCGCGGCGCGCCCTGACCCTGACCTGCGAGACGAGCAGAGGCCGTCGGCCTTCAGCACGGGCAGCAACGGGCGGCGGCCGCGCTGAGCCCGGATGCGCTGCGCGATCGGTTCCGCGCACAGTTTCCAGCGTTCAGCTTCATCCCGTGAGAATGATCAGCCATGCCATCACCGACACGGTGCGCCCACTGGCCAGTCGCGCTGGGGCTAGCTGGCTTGCTGGCCGCATGCAACAGTCCAGCACCGGTGACCGCCAGGGTCGCGGAGGCAGAGACCATGACTGAATTCCGGGGCCGCGCCTGGCTTCTACTCGCACAGACCCACTACCGGCATCGCCCGGCAGAAATGGCGAGCGCTCGTGGCTGGTCGGGAGCAGGCGCTCGACGTGCTCGCCAGATCGGTCGTCATCGACCGGCTGCTCAGCAGCATCGAGCTCGCCAGTGACGAGATCCTGGCGAATCCCGCTGTACCGGCGCATGCCAGGTCCCAGCTGGTGGACCTGTGCGGGCTGCTGGTATGGTCGTTCCTTGCGCCTCGCGGGCCGCGACCCGAGCCGCCACCCGCGGGCGCGCTGCCTCGGCGCTCGTTCGACACGCCGGCCGGGATCTTCTTCGAGGACGACGCACCGGCGTTCTGACGCGGCCCGATCGCGGCCTTGCTACGGTATTCGCGAACCGTCCTGCCGGCACCGCAGTGAGCTGAGGGGATGCACCGACATGGCGTCGTGCTCCGCCGCGGCGGCCAGACGCCAGATCCAGCCCAGCAGGCGCAGGTTCAGCCGCCTGGCGACCTGTTGCGACGAATGGTTGTCGGCATCGGTCGCATAGAACAGGAAGCGGCCGGAGGGCGACATGATCGCGGCCCACGCCGCCGTGACGGCGGCGGCGTAGCCACGCCCGCGGAACTCCGGCGCGGTCCATACACCGCACTCGGCGCCGCGGGCGGTGACGGGCCCGGGCGTATGGCAGATCGACACGACGCGCTGGTCGACGAGTGCCATGGTCCACGGGCCGAGCGATCCGTCGAGCAGCTCGTTCCACTCGACGGGGTGCCAGTTCCCGGGGTTGCCGTGGCGCACGGCGTCGCGGGCCGGCCGGTCAGAGCGCTCGATGCAGACGTCCGAGTCGAATCGGGTCTCGCCGGTGAACAGAAAGCTCGGGCCGGCGCTGTCCTGCAGGGCGCGACCGCCGGTGGCGAGGATGCGGCGGCAAGGCTCGAGCGCGGGCGGCGGCCTGGCCGGATCGCACGATCCGGCGGTGCCGTCGAACACCGCGGCGAGCTCGGCCGCCAGAGCGTCGGGGACGTCAGCCCCGATCCACAGCGCAGAGCGGTCGCCGGTGCAAGCGATCGTGAGGCCGTATCGATCGGCGATCCGGCCGCGGGCATCGAACGATCTGCCGGCCTGGATCTCGAGTAACTCGATGTCGGAGGGAAATGCCATCTTCCAGGAGACCCTGACAAGAGTCTTTAGCTTGTACCGAGACGAGCAGACAAGACAGCTGCCTACGGGGCGAGCACGGTCTGCAGGGTGTTCGCGCGATAGCCGGCGACGTTGACCTCGATGGCGACGGCGGCGGATGGCTTGGCCGGAAACACGACCGACATCCGGCCGGAGATGGTGTCGTGCACGACGTCGGGCTCGGTCAGCGTCACGGTGCCGGCGGTGACGACGGGCGCGCCTGCGACGGTGATGTCGACGGCCGCGGTGGCCGGGTGGATGAAGCGCGGAGCGATCACGACCAGCTCGGTCGTCGAGTCGGCCGCGCAGCGCGCCCCGCAGGCGAGCGCGGAGCGGATCACGGGAGGGGCCAGCGTGATCACCGGTCCGACCGCCGGCGTGGTGGCCGCGCTGGCGGTCAGCTGCCAGGTCGTGCCGGCGGGCACGGGCAGCGACGTCATGCCGCTCACGTGATCGGGAGACGCCGGCTCTGTCGCCATGATCGTCACGCGGTCGGGCTGGGTGATCCGATCGAGGGTGGACGTCAGGGTCACGGGCTGCGTGGTGGTGCCGGAGACCGTGACATGCACGGTGACCGAGCCGACGCTCGACACCATCGAGCACGGGCCCGCGGTGGGGCAGGGCTCGATCGTCATCGCGAGATCGGGGGCCGCGAGGGTGATCGCACCGAGATCCTGTTCGAAGCCGGCAGTGGCGCTGACGAGGAAGGCCAGCTGGGCGCCGGGGTGTGCGGGCGCGACGAAGCTGGCGCCGAACACCGCGCGACCGCCCTGCGGCAGGCGCGCCGCGCCGAGCGGGGTCGGCGATGCGGCCCCGTCGAGCGTCATCGTGATCGTCGGCGTGGGCACCGCGGTGCTCTCCGAGAACTCGAGCGCGCCGTAGTCGGCGATCAGCTCGAGCTGCGTCGCGCCGGCGATGACCGACGTGATCCCGGGCGTATCGCACAGCTTGAACGGGAACGTCAGCGACCGCGCGGGCGTGTCACCGCCGACGAGCAGGTAGCAGCTGTCGGTGGTCTGCTTGAGCAGGCTGAGCGTCATCGGCGCCGGCGCATCGTCGGCGCCGCAGCCGGCGAGCGCACAGGCGAGGGCGAACGGAGTGCCCCGCATCAGGTCACCGACACCCAGTCGAGCGCATCGCTGCTACCGAGCCAGAAGTGAACGTCGCAGTCGCCGGTGCCGCCGTGCCGGGTGACGGTCACGCTGACCTGCGTGTGGCCGGCGCCGCTCGCGGTCAGCGGGATCTGGTTGGGGGCCAGCGTGAACCAGTCGGCGTGGTAGCTGAGGAACAGCGTGCCATCCTCGTCGCTGGTCCACGTGACATCGAGCTGGGTCTGGCCGCCGCTGGCGACCTCCTTGGGGGCGAACGTGGCGCTGTTGAGCTTCTTCATCGGGTCACCGCGGTGGTGGTCGTGGACTTCCCGCTCGCCTGCCGCACGAGATCGGGAACGTTGATGTCGACCGTGAGTCCGACGTACAGGATCGCGTGCGTCGACGGCCTCTCCTGCGTGAGCGTGCTGGACCGGCTCTGCACGAAGAGCGCGCCGGCGCTCACGCCGGTGTAGGGGATCAGATGGATCGCCGCGCCGAGGAACAGCGGTGCGATGCCCCAGGCGCCGCGGTAGCGCGCGTCCGGGCCGAAGTCGCCGATCCCCGGCGCCGCGCCGAGCTCGAGCGCGAACATGTCGATGCCGCCGGTCGGCAGGTGCGACGGGTTCGGCTTGACGTGGAGCTGCACCGCCGCGTACGGCAGCGTGACGCCCTCGCGCCGGCCGTTGCGCGTCGGCGCCGCGGCGGCATAGCCGATCACGGGAGACACGTAGCTGAACACCCAGACGTCCCGGGTCATCTGGATCGTCGTCGAGAACATGATGGTGAACGGCACCGTGACGACCTTGTGCGTCGCGAGCTCGCCGCGCCGGGCCAGCCACAGCGGCTGGTAGGTGAGGAAGTCGTCGATCGCCCGCGCGAGCTGGTCGACCGGATCGTCGTCGTCGTTGACGTACGTCGCCCAGCCCTTCGCCGCGCCGGGTTGCGGCTTGCAGCCGAGCGTGACGGTGTTGCCGACCTGCGGGTCCTTCGGCAGCTTCCAGGCCGCGCGCTGGCCCTCGCGGCAGGCGATCTCGACGTCGCTCTCGAGCCACTCGCCGAGGTCCCACAGGATCGCCCCGGTGCCGGCCTCGATGGGCCGCGGCTTGCCGTCGTGCACCGCGTGGATGTGGCGGATCGCCTGCGCGAGCGCTGCGATCGAGTCGCGCGCCGCGGCCAGCGCCGGACTGTTCGCCGCGAACGAGGCGCCGAGCCGCGTGTGGTAGTCGATCGGCGCGAGGTACTCCCTGCCCAGCGGCAGCCGTCCGCCCGCGAGCGCGAGCAGATCGCGCAGCGACGCGCCGGTATCCGGGATCATCAGATCCGCCGTGGTGCCGTCGAGGGTCCTGGCGTCCTTGCCCGTCGGATCGCTCGCGATCTGGATCTTGTCGCCCGCGACGAGCACGAGGTAGTTGGCGACCTCGTTGTTGCCGGAGGCATACGCGACGGGCCAGCCGTCGGCGCGGAATCGCAGATACAGGCGCTGGTGCCGTGCGAGCAGCGCGACCATCGCATGGGCGAGGGCGTCGCCGCCGGTGAGGGGGTGGTTCGCGTTCGCGACGTCGACGACGAGCCGCAGCGGGAGGGTCACGACGTTGGTCGCGCCCGGCAGGTTGCCCCTTGCGAACCACTGATCGAGCAGCGCACCGGCGCGCTGTGCACCCTGGCTCATCTTGTACGCGGGATTGAGCGCGTTCTTGGCCGCGGCGTGCAGCGCGGCGCGGATGCTGTCGTCCTTGATGTTCTGGAGCTCTGCGACGTTCTGCAGCGCGCCATCGATGCGGGTCTCCTCCGGCAGACACCCGGCGCTCGCCGCGCATTGCAGGACCAGGTCGTCGCCGACCTTCTGCACCGCCTTCGCGAGCGGCTCGTGGACCTGGGACGCCACGCGGTTCTTGAGCACCATCACACAGAAGGCATGGCCGGCGCTGAAGAACTCGTCGTCGTGCTGGACGAGCACCTTGAAGTCGCCGGTCCTGGCATCCGGCGCCATGGTCGCGCTCGCGAGCACCGGCCAGTCCGATGATCCGGACTTCCAGATCCGATCGGCGGAGGTCACGCCGGCGGTGACCACCGGCACCGCCTTGCCGTCACCGCCGACGAAGATGTCGCCGAGCTTCGCGACGACCTCGCTGCACCTGTCGCCGTGGTTCAAGAACGGCCACGGTACGCCCGTGCGCACCACGAAGACCTGGACGACCGTCGCGTCCTTGTCGTTGCCGGCGATGTAGAACGGGCTGCCGGTCGGCACGGTCTTGTCCGGCCCGGCCGCCGTCACCGTGATCGTCGGGATGTCGGCGGCGTGACTCGTCGCCGCGAGGCACACGAGCGCCACTGCCCACCGGGGTCGCATCCCGTCCATCATAGAACTGCCGCCGGTGCTGCGTCCTGTAGAGGTATGCAGCATCCTGCGGCAGCTGTCTTTATCTATCTACCTATACACGTGGTGCGAATGAACGCCTGCACCGGCGTGGACCGGTCCTGCGCGGACGCTGGCGCGGCACGCGACCAGGCCCAGTGCGGCGAGACATGACAACATCACCTTGCGGAACATGGTGAAATACCTCCTGTCCTGGATAGCTGCAGATACCGAGCCAGGATGACCGCGCTATCTATGGGACCGCACGACGTGTGCAGTCAGCGGTTCTCGCGCGCGCGACCCCGTGCGCGGAGCACGCACGCACGCTGCGCGGGGGGTGCGCGGTGTGGATCGAGGATTCTCCGTCGGAGATTCGTCGATGCAGCGTGCGCGGCGCGCGACCGGTCAGCGCTGGAACACGGCCATCTGCGTCGGGCCGCCGGCCATCTCGTCGAACGGGCCGATGTGGCTGTGCTTGACGCGGTAGCCGCTGCGCTGCGCGATCTCGGCGGCCCATGCGGCGAACTGGGCGCGCGTCCACTCGAACTTGTGCTCGGGGTGGCGCAGGCCGCGGCCGAGCAGGTAGTTGAGGTTGTAGTCGGCGTTGGGCGTGGTCACCAGGATGGTCGCGGGGCGCATGAACGCGAACACCACGTCCTCGAACGCGGCGCGCCGCTCGTCGTCGAGGTGCTCGATCACCTCGATCGCGGTGGCCGCGTCCCAGCCCGCGAGGCGCGGATCGCGCCAGGTGACGATGCCGACGAACAGCTGCACGCGGGCGAGCGCGGCGGGTGGCAGCGCGCGCTGCAGGCGCTCGCGGGCCGCGGCGAGCGCGCCCGACGACATGTCGATGCCGCCCAGCGCGTGGTAGCGCGGGTCGCGCGCCAGCACCTCGAGCAGCCAGGCCTGACCGCAGCCGAGATCGATCACGCGGCTGGCCGCGGTGCCCGCGAGGGTGGCGATCGCGGCGTCGATGCGCTGCTGGAACAGGCGGCGGCCGGGGGCCGGGGCGCCGTACCACCGGCTGACCGGCGGATCGGTGGCGACGTCGACGCGGCGAACCAGCACGCGGTTGCGCATCGCCTGCGCGCGGAGCTGGACCGGCAGGTGACTGTCGAGCGCGATGATGTCGACGTGGCAGCCGGTCGCACGCTCGACCGCGGCGGTGGCGCCATCGACGACGTGCTGCGGCAGGCCCTCGACGGCGAGATCGATGTCGGAGCGGCGGTCCTGGGCGCGGCCGCACGCGAGCGAGCCGAACACCCAGACCCGCGCCGCGCCGAGCTGGTACAGCACCGCCGCACCGCGCTCGGCCAGGCTCCAGCGCTGCTCAGCCAGCGGCGAGGACAAGGGGCTCTCCGCGGCCGAGCGGCCGGGCATAGAGGTTGAGCGCCGGTGGGGCGCCCGGGGCGATCCGCACGCTGACCGCGCCGATCGCGTGATCGCCGCGAAGCGGGCCGATCGCGGCGCACCAGCGGCGGAGCGCGCCGCGCGCGTCGATCAGCAGGCGCTCGGCGGCGGCGAGGGTCTGCGCCGGGGGCGGCAGCGCCGCGGGCAAGAGCTCGAGCTTGATCTCGCATCCGCCGGCGACCCTGCGCAGGCCGAGGATCGCGGTGTTCGGTACAAGGAACATGCGGCCGGTCAGCGCGGCCGCCGCCATCGCCAGCGCGGGCACGCCGGGCGCGGCGCCGTCGAGGCCGGCGAGATCGGCGAGCCGCAGCCCGTCGCCGCAGCGCAGGTAGAGCCGCTCCGCGACGCCGTGCCGGCCGACCGAGACCGCATGCAGGAGCGGCACCACACCCGGCACGGCCGCCGCGGCGTCGGCCAGCAGCGCCCGAGCGCCGGGCGGCAGGTGCGCGGCGTCGCCGACCTCGCGGTACAGCTTGAGCTCGACCACGCCGTCGCGGTCGAAGCCGGCGCCGGCGAACGCGCCGAACCGCGCGGCCCCGCCCAGCGCCTGCCACGCGGCGACGCGGTCGCGGCACGCGCCGGCGCACGCGGGGAACAGGCGCGCGCCGAGATCGGTCAGCCAGCCGCGGGTCTCCTCGAGGCGGGCGCGGGCGGCCAGCCCCGGACCGAACGGCTCGAGGTCGACGCGCAGCGCATCGGGAGCACGCTCGCTGAACGACTCCTCGTAGGGCAGCTCGCCCGGCACCAGCGCGTTGTCGCGGTAGCGCGCATCGTCGAGCGGCAGGGCGAAGCTCTGCGCGAGCAGATCGTCGAGCGCCTCCATGCCGCGGGCGCCCAGCCGCCGGCCGACCCGGTGCACGCGCTCGATGACGGTGGCTGCGGCGGCGCTCATCCGTACTTGAAGTGGCAGATGATGCCGAGGTCGACGACCTTGTCGGGATCCAGCCGATCGACCGGCGCACCGTCGACCATGACGGTCGTCCTGAGCGCGGCGGGGATCTGCGTGACGTCGAACCGCCAGGTCGCGGTCGATCCCGACGCGGTGACCGCGACGCCGGCGCCGAAGCTGGGCGCGCCGAACGGCACGCCGCCCATCTCGGTGGCGACCGCCACGAGCTCGACCGGCACGGCAGCCGCCGGGCTGGGCGGAGCGATGGTGATGAACAGATGATCGCTGTCGCTGTACGCGACGCCCTTGGCGGGCCGCACGAACAGGATCATCGCGTCGATCTTGATGCCGCGATCGCGCAGCGCCGCCGGGAACTGGTCGCGCGCGAGCTCGAGCGCGAGGACCTGATCGGCGGTCTGGTTCTCGGGGGGATGCAGGAAGCGATACCAGTCGTCGTAATGGTCCTGGCGCGCGCTGATATAATGATAGAGCCCGGTCCGGCCGTCCTGGACCTCCATCGCCTTGAGCGCGGCGTCGAGCTGGCCGAGCGCGGCGGCCTTGAGCGCGTCGCCGCCGTCGCGCGCGGTATAGCGCAGCCGCACGATCACGTCGCTGATCGTCCGGTAATCGAACTGGCGGAACTCGGCCGGCAGCTCGAGCCGCCACGTGCTGATCGCGCCGGCGCCCTCGAACGGCAGGTAGCGCTCGTCGCGGAAGCTCAGCTCGAACAGCCCGCTGTCGTCGCGGCCGGTGCTGGTGACGACCGACTGGATGCCACCGACGTTGTACGAGAACCGGGTGTCGCTCGGCTGCAGCGCATAGCTCGGCGTGGTCCGGGTATCGCGGCGGGTCCGGCTGCCGAGCAGGGTGAGCTTGGCGCTGACGCTGGTGTATGGCCCCGCGACGCACGGGATGGTGAGCGTGACGGCGCGCAGCCGCCGCAGGTAGTGGCCCGGATGATCGAGGTCGAACACCGCCTCGGGCAGCTCGAAGATGCACGAGCCGCCCTCCTGCAGATCGACCAGCGCCTCGGGGTGCAGCGCCGCCAGCGACACGCTCTTGGCGATCTCGAACTCGCGGCGGTTCTGATCGACATAGGCCAGCTGCATCTGCTTGAGGTCCTGGTACAGCCGCTCGCCGCAGAGCAGACCCTTGCGCAGGCTGTCCCAGTAGCCGAACTGGACGAAGCTGGCGTCGTCGGCGGCGAGCTCGTTGCGGAAGCAGCGCTCGCTGCGCTTGGCCACGTCGTAGGCGAGCTGGTAGGTCTGGAAGTACAGCGCCGCGACCTGGCCGACCATCCAGTCGTAGAGCTCGCGGTTGGTGTACTTGCCGGTCATGAACTCGTGCAGCGCCGCGGACTGCTCGATCTGGGCGTCCTGGTTGTCGAGCTCCTGCTGCGCGATCTGCTCGCGGATCGCGCTGCCGATCAGCTGCTGATCGATCTGCATGATCTCCTTGGCGGCGAGGTTGGACTGCAGCGCCCAGTCGCCCTCGCGCAGCGCGAACGCGCCCAGGCGCGCGGCCCGCGACGAGTCGAACGTCGCGCGCGCGGAGGTCGTCCGGTAGCGGTTGGCGACGGCGGTCAGCGCGGCGCCGATGTTCGAGCCGCCGAAGCTGATGCTCGCGCCGATGCCCCACGGCTCGATGTTGACGCTGAAGTTCGGGATCAGGTTGAGCAGGCCTGCGATGAACTCCCAGTCCGACGCGGTGCCGGCGTCGTCGGCCGCGCTCTTGGCGCGCGCGAGCTCCTGGGCCTCGTACTGGGTCAGCTTGACGCCGTCCTCCTGCGAGATGCTGACCGGCGCGCTCGGCGCCACGTCGGGGACGGCGGCGCCCTCGGCCGGGACGCCCGGGCTGGCCACGCCGAGCAGCCGCTGGTAGTTGACGTACTTGGCGACCGCCGAGGCGCGCGACGCGCGCAGCGACGTCGTCGACTGCACCGCGTCGGCGTACTGCCGCTGCTTGACCTTCTTGACCAGCGCGTGCATCGCCTGTTCCTGGGTCGCGCGCAGCAGCGCGAGGTCCTCGGCGTCGCGCTTCTCGAGCGCCTGGAGCAGCGCCTGACCGAGCGCCTTGACCTCGCCGGCGAGCTCGACCGCGTGCTGCGCCATGGTCTGGAACCGGTAGTGCGGCAGGGCGAGGTCGGCCACGGCGGTACTCAAATCCACCCCCGCGGCGGCGGCCTTCACCAGCAGCAGCGGGTCGATCGGCGGCTCGAACAGCGGGAGCTGGCGCACGATGCCCTCGATGTTGCGGCAGCTCCGGATCTTGGCCAGCCGGTCGGCGACGGTGTCCCAGTAGCCGAGCAGCTTGTCGTTGGGCGGCACGCAGAAGTACAGCATCTTCGGGATGCTCGGCGGCGGCGTGCCGTGCGGCACGATCACGGCGTCGGGTGTGGGCGGCGCGACCAGCTCCTCGATCTGCACCAGCTTGTTCGACAGGCTGGCGAGGCTGGGGTCGAGCGAGTTGTAGGTCTACACCACCGGCTCGGCGCGCGGCGCGATCGCGCGCGGCCGGTCGCCCAGGATCTCGGCGGCCAGGATGTAGAGCTGGGTCGCCTCGTTGAGCGACTCGATGGTGTCGCGCCGGAACAGCTGATCGCCCCACGCGATCAGGTTGTCCAAGTACTTCATCACGACGGTCTTCTGGAATGCGACGGTCCGGACCCGGGCCACCGCAAATGGACGGAACGGATTCGCAATCCATTCGCTCAGTTGTCGCGAGAGATCCTCATCCGGCTGCCCTTTCGCCAGAGCTTCGAGCAGNNGGTCGGCGGTGCCGCTCGCGAGCGCGAGCAGCAGCTGATCGATGCGCTGCTTGGCGTAGTCGGCCTGGCTCTCCTCGTAGAATGGCCGGGTCCGCCAGTACTTGCGCGGCACCTCGGTGTCGGAGGTGTCGGTCGGATCGAAGATGTAATGGAACCACTGCTGCGCGTCCGCGAACTGCTGATTCTGCGACAGCCGCGTCGCGATCAGCAGCGGCGTGTGGAAGAACAGCTCCCAGTTGTACTGCGCGTAGGCGCCGGTGAACGAGAAGTCGACGTCCTCGACGGGATAGCGCTCCTTCCTGGTCGCGTCGCCGCGGTCGATCATCGCGGTCGGGAAGTAGCGGGGCTCGAACACCGCGCTGTGCTGCAGCTGCAGGCTGCGCTGGAACAGCCCATCGAGCTGCTTCCAGCTGACCTGCTGGAGGAAGCTGCACACGTAGGGGTGGAAGAAGTTCCAGAACCGATAGCGCATCTCGAGGTGGCTGACCGGTGCGGTGTAGATCGGCGCGAATAGCCGGCTGTCGTCGATGTACTTGCTGACGCTGTAGCGCGTGCGGTCGCCGGCGTCGAGGATCCAGGTGCCCTCGGCGACGGTGGCCACGGCGGCGGCATGGCGGGCGGCGGCCTCGTCGTGGACGGTGGTGACGCTGAGCCGGGGCAGGGCGGCGCGCGCGACCGGCGCGGCGGCGCGCGCGACCGGCGCGGCGGGCGCGGCGGCGGGCGCGGCGACCCGTGCGGCCTGGACGCGCGCCTTCTGCAGCGCGGCGGCGATCGGCACCGGATCGACGAGGTCCTCGACGGGACCCAGCGGATCGGGGATCGCGCGCGGCGCGTAGTAGACCTGGCGCACGCGGTCGACCAGGGTCGGCGTCGCGAGGTCGGCCCGGCGGATCTGCCAGCTGGTCACCGTGATCTGCGACGGCTCGATGTAGTAGGTCTTGACGTCGTCCTGGTAGAAGAACGGCCGCCGGCCGGTGATGTACGCGTCCTGGTAGGGATAGGCGAGGCTGAACAGGCCGGGCGACCACTGGAGCGCACGGTCGTCGGTGTTGTGCGCGGCGACCGCCGTCGGCAGGTACAGCGAGTGCGTCGCGATCTCGTCGAACATCATCCCGGACAGCTGGGTGCCGCTCGGCGGATACACGCCGTTGATCATCTGGGTATAAGGCTCGACCCGGTTGTCGCAGCCCGTGAAGTTGAAGCCGGTGACGAATGCGTAATGCTCGGTATGCGTGCCGCCGCCGTAATAGTTATTGCGCACCTGCACGGTCATCTCGGGATTGGCATACTCGTACCAGATGTGGAGTGCAGGGCCGGCGAACACGGCGCGGAACGTGTGCTTGCTGCGCCCGTGATCGGCGCCGGTGTCGGGCTTGAGGTTCGACGTCACCTTGAACGGCGTGAGCTGCTTGGTCTGCCACCTGGCGTGGCTGCGCACGCTCCACGCCAGCTGGATGTCGAAGAACGCGGTCGGCATCGCCGGCTGGTTGTTGGGCGGGATCGTCTGCTCGTTGCGCTCGGTGAACTGCGGCCAGAACAGGTACAGCTTGGTGTTCCAGACGATCGGGATGATCTGCGCCTCGCTGATGTCGAGGTCGACGTGCTCCCACGCCGTCCAGCGACCGTCGCCGATCTTCTGGCGGTAGTAGTACTTGGGCGCCGCGCCGCGCGTTCGGCCGAACACGTGCAGCACCGCGGGCTGAGACCCCACGGCGTCCTGCTGGTAGAGGCCGGCGACCTCGAGGCGCGCCACCGCGTCGAGCCGCTCGAGGTAGGTGAGGAGCGCATCGGTCGCGCTGGCCGTGGTGACGTCGCCCTGGAGCAGCGTGCTCTCGAGCTCGGTGAACAGATCGCTCTTGTCGTCGCGCAGCTCCGGCTCGATCCAGTTCTCCGGGTACAGGAAGACCTTGCGGTTGGCCTCCCACACGCGGAACTGCTTCATCCACGTCGAGTCCTGCCAGCCCGCGTCGCGGCTCTGGTCCGCGATCACCGCCGGTTGCTCGAGGTTCATCAGGCAGCGCTGCACGAACAGCTGCACCGAGCTGAGCGCCTGCTTGATCCGCGAGGTGATCATGCATGCGTCCATCTCGACGTCGATCAGGAAGTGCGCGTAGACGCCGCTGGCGTCGCGCCAGTTGCGGCCGCGCGCCGCGTCGGGGCGGACCACCAGGTACGCGACCAGGGCCTCGCGCTGGCGGTTGCGCAGGACGTTGCGCAGCGGCCTTGCGCCATCGTCGGCGGTCAGCGCGAGCTTGGCCCACTCGGCGGCGCGCGCGGCCGAGACGCCGAGGCGCTTGAGGCGGACCATCCGGCTGCGCAGGCGAGCCGGGCCGACCTCGTCCTTGTAGTCGTCCGGCGCGGTCACCCCGATCGCATGGGCGATGAACGCGAGGTCGTCCTTGGCCCAGCGCGTCCCGCCGGCGATCATCGCGAGCAGGTCGTCCTCGGTCGGCGCCGGCAGCGAACGCGCGCGCGCGAACACGGCGCCGAGCAGGTCGACGCCATGCGGCAGCTGATCGCGCAGGGCGGCGAGCGCGACCAGGCGCAACCAGGCAGCGAACCGCACCGCCGACGCGGCGGTGGCCGCCGCCGGCAGGTCGTCGAGCGCGAGCCAGCCCGCCGTCACGGGCGCGCCGTGGATCCACGGCACCGGGCGCGGGATCACCGTCGGGCCGAACCCGCGCAGCCAGCCGACCTCGTCGGCGTCGAGCCGCAGCCGGCGGATCACCAGCGCCGCCTTCTGTAGGCCGGATCGAGCAGGTCGGCGATCGCGGGTCCGCCGCCGAGCGCGGTGAGCTGCTCGGTCGCGACCTCCTCGACGGTGCGCGCGTCGAGCCCCAGCGCGTCGGCGAGGCGCTGGATCACCAGCCCGCGCGACGACGCGGCGCGCAGGTGACCGAGCAGCTTGCCGAGCAGCGCGGCGAACCGATCGGCGGGCGTCGAGGCGACGTCGAGCAGCGCCGAGATCTCGGCCGCGGTGAAGAACGCGTTGTCGCCGCTCGGCGCGAAGCCGGCCGGCGCGGCGTACAGGGTCGCGATCGCCGCGCGCCAGGCGACGTCCGCCGACAGCGCGTCGAGCCGCGCGCGCTCGGAGTCGAGCATGCGGCCGTTGCCGTACAGCGTGTGCGCCGGTGCGTCGTGGTAGACGCGGCTGCGCAGGTCGCGCGGGATCACCAGGCCGGCGGGCAGCGCAGCCAGCGGCGCGGCGAACCGCGGCAGCGTGTACGCCTTGAGCTGCTCGGTGAGGAAGCCGCGCGGCGCAGCGAACAGCTGAGCGACCGCGGCGCGGTACGGCGCGTCGGTGGATGCATTGCGCAGATCGTCGCGCTGCGCGGCGGTGAGCGCGCCGGTCACCCGGAGCTGCGCGGTGGGGCCATCGTACGTCGCGCGGCCGCCGAGCGACGGCGGGAACGCGAGGCCCGCCGGCAGCGCGGCGAGCGGCGCCGCGTACGCCACGCGATCGTTCAGCGTGTCGACGATCGGCTGGACCTGCTCCGCGGGCCACTGCAGGAGCGCGAGCTTCTTCGCGCTGACGTCGCCGCCCGGATCGGGCTGCGGCGCGGTCTGATCCTGGATCTTGCGCAGGCCGGTACGCAGCTCGTCGAGCGCCAGCGCGATGCTGTCCTCGGGCGGGGCCAGCGGCGCGGCGCCGGAGTCG
>VBLP01000764.1 GCA_005887925.1 Deltaproteobacteria bacterium
AGATCATGCGGCGCGGTCATGCCGCGTCAGGGACAGCTCGCGGAGCCACCACGCCAGGTGGCCGGCCCAGGTGCGCGACGCGAGCCCCCGCGCGATCGTCGCGGCCACGGCGGCCGCGCAGCACCACCGCGACCGCGGCGGTCGGTCGGCCGCTACTGCACGTGATACGTCGCGCTCAGGTAGCCGAAGAATCCGGGCACGTCATACGTGGCGGGGTTGAAGCCGTTGAGCGAGCAGCTGAAGCAGGTCGGCGGATCGCGGTTGAGCAGGTTGTTGACACCGGCGGTGACCGTGAGCCCGTGCTCGAACTCGGGCGACCACACGACCTGAACGTCGTTGTAGATCTGGATTCCGAGCTTGTTGCTCGACTTCGAGTCGTCCGCCGGGTCGGGATCCGAGCACGTACCCGGGAAGTCGCCGAGGTCGCGGCACTGCTCGGTCAGCGAGTGGATGTAGCGCGTGGTCAGCGTGACCTCGAGCTGCTTGCCGAGCCAGGCCAGCGCGAGCGCCGACTTGAGCCGCGGGAACGCGCGCTCCGGCGTGCCGGTGATCGTGCCGGTGCGGTCGACCGTGTCGAACCCGGAGCCCGAGGGGACGCGCTCCTCGTACGCGAGCAGGAGGCTCGACTGCGACGTCGCGCGGAACCTGCCCCAGCTCTGGCGCGGCATCCGGTAGCTCACCGTCAGGTCGAAGCCGCGCGTGTTGATGCCGCCGAGGTTCTGTAGCGCGTTGCTGAACGCGTCGATCGTGCCGGCGCGGTTGCGATGGATGCCGTCGCAGTAGCTGTCGACCATGCCGCCGATGCAGCGGTCGATCTGGAACTGCGCGTCGAGCGCCGAGATCGCCTGGTCGAGCCGGATGTCCCAGTAGGCGAGCTCGAGATCGAGGCTGTCGACCAACGGCTGGTTCTGCAGCGCCCGGGGGCTGAAGGCGGCGCTGATGTTGAAGCTCTTCGAGGTCTCGGGCTGCAGCGCGCGGTTGCCGCCGGTGGTCACCGAGATCTGCTGGTTGAGCTGGGTGTAGCTGCCGTCGGACGGGACGCCCCTGTCGATGCAGCGCTGCTTGACCGCGGCCGGAACCCCGGCTCCGTTGAAGTCGCTGCACGGATCGACCAGGGTTGCGTCGAACCGCGCCTTGCTGCCGAACAGCTCGCCGATGCCGGGCGCCCGGAAGCCCTGGCCGAAGCTGGCGCGCACGACGAGATCGGTGGTCGGCTTCCAGCGCGCGCCGACCTTGCCGGTCAGCTCGGCGTCGAGGAACGAGTACTTCGACACGCGCGCGGCGGCGTTGATGTCGAGCAGCTCGGCGCCCGGCGTGCCCACGACCAGCGGCGCGCGCAGCTCGGCGTACGCCTCGCTCACCGAGTAGTGGCCCGAGGTCGGCTGCGACGGGACGTCGGCGCCGTCACCGGCCGCGACCACCGCGTCGGGCTCGTAGTAGCCGGCGAGCCGGCGATGCTCGACGCCGGCGGCCGCGGCGAGCCAGCCCGCCGGCAGCTTGACCAGGTTGCCCGAGACGTTGCCGACGGCATCGACCAGCGACTGCTCCGAGACGTCGTGCTCGGTGAACGTCGCGTACGCCAGCATCTCCTTGGTGATCGTGCCCCGGCCGCTGGGGCCCTGGCCGCCGAAGATGTTGAACGGTACGCAGTTGGGATCGCCGGGGTTGGTGATCGTGCCGCAGTGGAAGTTGCCGTCGGGCCCCAGGAACGCCGGGCCGAGCGCCTGCTCGAGCTTGGCCGAGTTGAACGAGTTGAAGCGGCGCTGGTTGGCGCGGTTCAGGCCGTAGGCGAGCGTCGCGTCCCAGTTGAAGCGCTGCGGGCCGACCTCGAAGTGGCCGTCGGCGCCGCCCGAGACGTAGAACGTGTTGACGTCCTGCGAGAAGTGGCGCGGGCCGGCCTCGATCGGGCGGCGGGTGACGACGAAGTCGTTGGTCGCCGGGTCGAGCGTGAAGCCGAGCGGGTTGTAGGGATTGCTCGCGTCGATCTTGATCCGGTCGAGCCGGTTGCCGTTGCCACCCTCGGGGCCGATGAACAGCGGCTCGGGGGCGGCCTGGTTGGCCGACTGGCGGTTGGTGAACGCGGCCTTGGCGCGCACGTTGACCGTCGGCAGGAGCTTGTAGGTCAGCCCGCTGTACACGCCCATGCGCTGCGACGGGGTCTCGACGTAGTTGAACGGCGCGAAGTCGAAGCGGTCGGCGGTCGTGAAGTTGTGATAGTCGGTCGGATACCGCGGGATCCCGATGCCGTCGTTCAGCGTGATGTTCTTGTCCATGCCGGTGTTGACATCGGTGAAGATCAAGCGGCCCTGCGGCGTCGCCGACGAGCAGCTGCTGGTGCACTTGCCGATCGCCGGGACCGGGAACTTCGAGATGTCGCGGTCGCCCGACGACACCGAGCGCTGATCGAGGAACGACGCGCTGACCACGATCGACGTCTTGCCGGAGGTCGAGCCCCACGACGCATCGTACTTCTGGACCAGGCCGTCGCCCTGGGCGAAGCCGCCGGTGTACGCCGAGCCGATCGCGCCGGTGAGCTCCTTGCGCGTGATGATGTTGATCACGCCGGCGATCGCGTCCGAGCCATAGATCGGCGACGCGCCGTCCTCGAGCACCTCGATGCGCTCGACGATGGTCAGCGGGATCGTGTTGAGGTCGGTCGCGGCGGCGACGCCGCTGGCCGACGAGCCGTTGACCCAGCGCACACCGTCGACCAGCACGAGCACGCGCTTGGAGCCGAGGTAGCGCAGGTCGGCCTCGACCGCGCCGGCGCCGATGCCGCCGCCGTCGGGCGGGAACCCGAAGTTACCGCTGGAGTTGAACTTGCCGTTGATCGCGCCGCCCGAGACCGGCAGCTGCTGCAGGATGTCGCCGACCGACGTCAGGCCGGTGCGATCGAGATCCTCGCGCGACAGCATCAGGACCGGGGACTGCTTGCCCAGCGGATCGCCGATGCGCGAGCCCGTCACCACGATCACCTCGCCCTGGGTCGGCGGCACGACCTCGGCGGTGACCGGCGCCTCCGGCTCGGGCGCGGGCGCCGGTGCCGGTGCCGGTGCCGGCGCGGGCGGTGCTGCGTCGGGCGGCGGCTGGGCGTCCGGGGCTGGCGCATCCGGAGCCGGTGCGGGTTGCGGTGGCTGCGGCTGCGGCTGCGCCTGGGCCAGCCGCGGTCCGGGACGCATGCGCAGCGTCGGCTGTCCACTCGCCGTCCCCGCGGTCACCGCCAGCACCGCCGCAAGTCCAGTCCATGCTCGACTACCGAAACAATTGCGAAGACTCATTCCGGCACCTCGTGAGCCGCTTCTACTATGGTGCCGGCGGCAATTGAAACCTCTGGACGCCGGTTTGCGCCGAAGCTGACACGTGGCGCGATCGCGACACCGCCGCGTCGCATCGCCGGGGTCGCACGTGATGTGCCAGCCATCCGGCTGGCAGGGGTATGACAATGTAAGCTGCCTGGTGATCCCGACGAGCGTGTACGCTCGCCGGATGGCGGACCAGGAGACCGATCACGCGTACGGCACTGCGGCGCCGGACGCGCCGGCCACCCGCACCGAGCTCGAGCGGGCGATCCGCAACCTCAACCTGGCCGACCTCGAGCTACGCGACACGCTGCTCAAGCTCGCCGCGCGCGTCGTCGCGCTGACCGACGAGCTCACCCGCCGGATCGACGGTGTGGAGCCGTTGCCCGCGCCGCCGGGCACGCCGGCGCCGCCGCCGACCCGGACGGTCGAGGCCGCGACCGACGCGGCGGTCCAGTCGACGCTGACCGCGATCCGGGTCAGCGATGCGCGGCTCGCGACCCGGGTCTCGCTCGACTACGGCGGCCCGAAGTACACCACCGAGTCGCCTGCGATCCCGTGCGCCGAGCTGATCCCGCTGTGCCACGCGCGGTGCTGCGCGCTGTCGTTCGCGCTGTCGACCGAGGACCTCGACGAGGGCGTGATCTGCTGGGACTACGGCCAGCCGTACCTGATCCGCCAGCGCGCGAGCGACGGCTACTGCGTCCACAACGATCCGGATGGCCGCGGCTGCACGGTCCACAGCTTCCGCCCGCGGGTGTGCCGGTCGTACGACTGCCGCGGGGACAAGCGGGTGTGGATTGACTACGACAGCCGCGCGAGTTCGATCTCGTCGAGCGCGCACGCGCCCGGTCGACCGCCTTCTCGCGCGAGGTCATCTCGATCGGCGAGTCGTACGCCGAGCCGGCGCCGCGCAAGGGTCCCAAGCCGTCGCGGTGACGACCTCGACGCGGACGCCTTGCGCCGTGGCGGTTCACGGTGCCGGCGTTCGTCGCGCGCTACATCGTGCACGAGGGAACCAGGCCACCGGCTCCCGGGACCGAGCCCGACGAGAAGTATCCGGCTGTCGCCCACCGTCGTCGCCTACCCTCGCGCCGACGAGCCGAGCCTCGCGATCGGCCCGGACGGCCGCTGGCTGATCACCCGTCGCGGCGCGCTCTCCGTTCTCGATCCCGCGACCGGCGCCTTTCGATCACCTGCTCTACACCGCGCTGCCGTGAATCGACCACGAGCAGCGCATCGAGCAGCTGAACGCGCTACGCCTTTCGATACACACGCACGTAGTCCACCAGCATCGTCTGCGGAAAGATGGTCGTCTGGTCCGGGTCTCCCGGAAAGTTGCCACCGACGGCGACATTCAAGAGCAAGAAAAAGGGGTGATCGAATACCCAGTGATTTCCGGCCGGGACATCAGCGGGAGTTCGTGTCTCGTAGAGCGTATGGTCCACGTAAGACCGGATCACGTCCTTTTCCCATTCGACGGTAAAAACGTGGAAGTCATCCGCGAACGTGGCTCCGCCGAGTGCGTCCGCTGCGGTGAGGCCATTCGTGCCGGAGTATCCAGGACCGTGCAAGGTGGCGTGCACGATGCTCGGCTCCTTGCCTATGTTCTCCATGATGTCGATCTCGCCACAGTTCGGCCAGCTGGCAGAGTCGATATCGCTGCCGAGCATCCAGAATGCGGACCACAGACCCTGTCCGGATGGAATCTTGATTCGCGCTTCGAAGCGGCCATACAGCTGGTCGAAATGAGCCTTGGTCTGCAGTCGAGCTGACGTGTACTGGCACGGGCCATACCAGCAGCTATATGCAGAAGCAGGCTCCTTGATTGCACTGATGACCAGATTTCCAGTCCGCTGCTGCACATTGGTGAGACGATCCGTATAGTATTCGCGCTCTTGATTGCCCCAGCCATCCCCGCCGATGACCGCCGACCATCTGGTCGCAGCGACGGGCGCCCCGTCAGGACCATCGAACTCGTCGGACCAAACGAGCTTCCACGCCGGATCCGGCGATCCGTCGGGTGGGCTCGTCTGACATGCCCACGCCGTCGCGGTGACGAGCAACAGAACGACGATCGACGCTTGCATATCGATAGTCTAGCACGCAGCGGGAGGGCAACGGTAGTACGTGATCGGCTCTTCATCCTGGCTCAGTGCGATGTCTTCTTCACGACTAGCCTCGGGGACTCACATTCCTTCACGATGCGAGGAAAGCGTATCGGCCGATAGTCGTTGGTAGCCTTGCTCCGCTCGAACCAGTCGGTCAGTTCCTTGTTCACGCCGTCATCCACCACGACCGCAACCACTTCGAAGAGCTTGTTTATATCATCCTTGCTTCCATAATAGACCAAGACGTCCCACTTCTGATCCTCGACGGTTGTTTCGTCACCGCCCTGAGGCCACCACTCCTTGGCAAGGCGTTTGGGATGGGCAAGGAGCCAGAGATGATGCCCCTTGCCAAGGCCGTCTGCCGTTCCGGTCACCGCTCCACTGGAGCCAACCTCTGCGTTCTGCGCTGGTGAGGTGAACGAGATCTTGCACGCTGCAGTTTCAGCGCGAGCTGCGTCTACACCTGCGCCACACAAGAAGCACACGCCAGCTATGGTGAAGATGGAAATTGTAAGGGCGAAAAACTTCATTGCACGCATCGTTGGCTCCTTTCAAGTCTTGCAGTGGAGTGTCGCGCTCCCGCCACCGATGCATCGTGCGGTCGCATCGATCTCTTGTTGCTGCATCACCAGCTAAGGCGACGCCATTGGATCGATCACGACAGGCGATCACATGGAAGACCGTCGCGGCGCAGAGACGTCGCCAAAAAGGCTATATTATCGAGATGTTAGGAGGAGCCATTCTCCGCAGGGCTGCCCCAAGCGCAGGCGCTGTCATGCCGCCTTCGCTCCACCATGGCGGCGCCATCGCTGCCATTTCGGATCAGGGGCAGGCATGGTGGCCAAGGCGCTCGGAATTGCCTACGGTGACCCGGATGCGGAAGCCGCCCGTGTTCCTGTTCGCCTATGCGAACGACCTTGCCGACGACCGTTACCTGCGCGACTTGCCGTCGGAGCGTCGTAAGGTGAAGGACGCACTGCATGATGCCGTAGAGGCGGGGCGATGCGAAGTGGTGCCGCTACCCGACGCGGAGGTAGACGAGTTCTTCAATGAATGTCAACGGGATCA
>VBLP01000252.1 GCA_005887925.1 Deltaproteobacteria bacterium
GCCGGCGCGAACCCGGCCGTCCTGCGCCAGGACGGCTTCTGCCGGGGCACGCGACGCGGCACCAGCGGTCCTGACGCGACCGGTCGATCGGCTACGCCGCGCACACCACCCTCGCCCCGCCTGACATGACACACACCGCGGCTGAGCGTCTTCGCTCCCCATCCGCGCAGTGGAGCTCATCGCATCGCTCCACGTGAATGTCGTATGCGAGCCGACCATCAGGTCTACGAGACTACTCGGCTGAGAGAAATGCGGAAGAAATACCGTATGGACGGAATCCTTCAGTGTGATGCCGATCAAATTTCGGCTAAAAACGAGCGGAGTTTCTCAAACAAAGTAACAATATTTGTACGGTGAAGTACTGAATTTCAGTAAACTGAGATCGGTTCCGGCGTGACCATCAACTTCTAGATGGGCGTAAATTATCGGGTCTTGCGATCTGCACGATCGCTGCACAGCGATCGCGTAGCCTGAGAGCCGACATTCTCGGATATGGAGCAGCTACCCTGCGGCTATCCCGAAGCCTCGGGAGCGTCGAGTATTCTCCGGCAGGGGCGCCTGTCATCCCGAAACCACCGAGGTGCAGGTAGCCAGCGGGTGATGTCGGATGTGGGGACCGCGGCGCGATCGTGTCGTCGGCGCGCAGCGCGATCGCGGCGGGCCGCTCGGGGTGGCGGCAACGGCGTCAGGTGCGCGCGCGCCGCGTCGCGAGGTAACCGATCACGAGCAACGCGAGCCACGGACCACCGGCGATCAGCGTCGACTCGAGACCGGGCACCCAGCGCGTCGAGATCAGGATCGCGAACAGCACCGCCGCGCCGAGATACGAGCCCAGCGCGCGCGCCGGCCGGCCAGAGGTCCGGTGATCCGCCCGGCGAAACGCTATGTGGGTCACGAAGATCATGAGCCACACGAACAGCGCGCCGAACAGCGATACGCCGACGAGGATCTGATAGGCAGTGCGGTGCCACACCACGTCGACCAGGACGCTGGCGGCCAGGCCGATCCCCGACGCGAGCAGCGCATTGACCGGCGTGTTGCGTCGATTGACGGCACCCAGCGCGCGGGGCACGTAGCCGGCGCGCGACAGCGAGAACAGTGTGCGCGAGATCAGGTAGAGATTCGCGTTGGCGCTCGACAGGGCCGCGCTCAGCACGACGAAGTTCATCACGCCGGCCGCGGCCGGGATGCCGGCGCCGGCGAGCGCGGTGACGAACGGGCTGCGATCGACGCCGAGCTGCTGCCACGGGATCACCGCGGTCAGCAGCACGATCGGGATGATGTAGATCGCCGACAGGCCGAGCACCAGGCGGCGCGTCGCCCGCGGGATCGTACGCCCCGGATCGGCGGCCTCGCCGGAGGTGACGCCGACGATCTCGATCCCGATGAACGAGTACAGCGCGAAGCAGCAGCCGAGCCAGATGCCCTGGGCGCCGAACGGCGCGAACCCGCCCGCGACGAGGTTCCGGGCGCCGATCGCGGGCGCGCCCGTGGCGCCGAGCACGAACAGCAGCGCGATACCGATGAACAGCACGATCGCGACGACCTTGATCATGGCCAGCCAGTACTCGATGACACCGAGCCGGCCGACCGCGCGCGAGTTCACGTACAGCATCACCACGGCGAACGCGAACCCCCAGACCGGGCCCGGTACGTCGGGGAACCAGAACCCCATGTAGATCGAAGCGGCGACCAGGTGCCCGCCGGTCGCGATCACCTCCATCGCCCAGTAGCTGACCCGCACCGCGTAGCCGGCGAACGGCGACACGTAGAGGTCGGCGTGGACGCCGAACGCACCGGCGGTCGGGTGCGCCACCGCCATCTGCGACAGGCCGCGCGCGAGCAGGAGCGACAGCCCGGCCATCAGCACGTACGACACGATGATCGCGGGTCCGGCGACACCGACGGCGAGGCCGCTGAGCAGGAACAGCCCGGTCCCGATCGCGCCGCCGATCGCCATCATGGTCTGCTGGACCGACGACAGCTGGCGCGACAGCACCTGCTCGTTGCGCACGGCCGGCGGCTGCTCGGCCGCGGGATCGGCCGGATCGGCCGGCGTGGATCGAGGGGGATCGGCGGACGTCATGGTCGCCGCGGGCGCGGCGCGGCGCAGTCTATCACTCGCTCGTCACCGGCGCGCGGTGGCCAGGCTCGCCGATTCCAGCCGGCGCAGGACCGCATCGCCGAGCCAGCCGGTCGCCGTCACCAGGCCGTACACCACGAGGATCATCGTGGCAGCCTGCGGATAGAACCGGAGCTGGACGTCGTTGTACAGCGCGATGCCCAGGCCGCCGCCGCCGGCGATGCCCAGCACCGTCGAGGTCCGCAGGTTCATCTCCCAGCGCAAGAGCGTGTAGCTCACCAGCATCCGGCGCGCCTCGGGCCACGCGCCCCACACCAGGATCTGCAGCGGGGTCGCGCCGGTCGCGCGCAGGCCGCGCAGCGGCAGCGGGGAGACCTCCTCGAGGGTGTCGGCGTAGAGCTTGCCGAGCACGCCGCCGGTGTGGACGCCGAGCGCGAGCGTCCCGGCGAACGGGCCCAGGCCGACGGCGAGCAGGAAGATCAGCACCCAGAGCACATCCGGGATCGCGCGCAACAGCGACAGCGTCGCCCGGCTCAGCCGGCGCACCGCGTGCCGGACCAGATGGGCCGCGCCGCGGGCGCGATCGTCCTCGTCGTGGGGCGCCGCGGCCGGGACGCCGAGCGCGGCGCCGATCGCCACGCCGAGCAGCGTGCCGATCACCGAGGTGCCGAGGGTCTGGGCCACCGGCTCGATCAGCGTGCGCAGGTGATCGGGCGCGAGATCGGGTGGAAACAGGTCGCGGACCAGGCGCGCCATGTGGCCGAGCGCCGCGGGATCGAGCACGCCGCGATCGAACAGGCCGATCGCGGCGCCGGCGGCGATCACGATCGCGGCCAGCCCAGCCGCGATGGCACCGCGCGGCGCGGCGGGCACGTCGGTGCGCAGCCGGCGCTGGACGTACCAGCCCGGCGGGGCGTTGGCCCGGAGCAGCCGGCGCAGCGCCAGGCTCGTCGCGTCGGTCAGCCACACCATGGCGAGCAGCGCGGCGATCAGCGTGGCGATCTGGCTGATCTCGTAGCCGAGGCCACCGGCACCGACGAGCCCGAGCACCATCGCGCTGCGCACGCAGCACTCGAACGAGTACAGGACGTAGGCGATCGCGCTCGTCCTGGCCTGCGGCCAGATCCCGAACACGAGGATCTGGGCGCGGGTCGCGCCGGTCGAGCGCAGCGCCTCGAGCGGACGCGGGTCGACGGTCTCGAACAGGTCGGCGAGGATGCGCCCGAGCATGCCGCCGTAGCTGACCGCGAGCGCGAGCACCCCGGGGACCGCGCCGAGCCCGAACCCGGCCACGAACAGCAGCGCCCACACCAGGTCGGGCACGGCGCGCAGAAATCCCAGCGCGGCGCGCGCGGCGACGCTGGCCGCCGCCAGCACCATCCCCGACGGCGCGCGCCGCTCGCCCTCGACCAGCGGCCCGCGCCGGAACAGCGTCGCCGTGGCGAGGAACGCCAGCGGCAGCGCGACGATCAAGGACAGCGCGGTGCCGGCGATCGCGATCGCGGCGGTGCGCAGCGTCGCGGCGGCGACGACGCGAAGGAACTCCAGCGACACATCCGGCGGCCACAGCCCGCGCGCGAAGCCGCGGACCGCAGCATGGTTGGCCGGATCGAACAGCGGGGCCAGCCGCACGCCGGCGACCGCGCCGCTTGCGACGACGACCACCGCCGCGAGCCCCACCAGGGCCGCACGGCGCAGCTCAGCACGTGACGATCTGTTCACGAGGCGCGGCCTGGAGTGGAGAGGCGGCCGCGGCCGGCGCGCCCCGGTACAGCTCGTCGAGCGCCTCGCGCGACACGGCACGGCTCGGGACATCGAACGCGACCCGGCCGGCGCGCAGCGCGACGACCCGCGGGAACAGCGCGAGCGCGCGCTCGACGTCGTGCAGCGTGCACACCAGGGTCCGCCCGGCGCCGGCGAGGCCGAGCAGGAGCTCGGCGATCGCGTCGGCGAGCGCGGGATCGAGCGACGCGAACGGCTCGTCGGCGAGGATCACCTCGGGGTCCTGCATCACCAGCCGCGCGATCGCGACGCGCTGCTGCTGGCCGCCCGACAGCTCGTCGGCGCGCGCGTCGCGCTTGTCGGCGAGCCCGACCCGGTCGAGCGCGGCCATCGCGCGGTCGACGTCGCCGCGCGCCGGTGAGATCGCGGTGCGCAGCGCGCGGGCCAGCGACCACGCGCCGAGCGCGCCGCACAGCGTGTTGTCGAGCACGGTGAGCGACGGCACGAGCAGCGCCTGCTGGTGGATCGTCCCGATCCGCCGCCGCATCGCGCGGGCCTCGCGCGGCGACAGCGACGCGACGTCGCGGCCGTGCCAGCGCAGGCGGCCCGACGACGGTCGCAGCGTGCCGTTGAGCAGCCGGAACAGCGTGGTCTTGCCGGCGCCCGACGGACCGATCACGGCGACGCGCTCGCCGGCGGCGACCTCGAAGCTCACGGCGGCCAGCGAGGTCACCGCCCCGCGCCGCGACGGGTACGCCTTGCCGACGGCATCGAGCTGGTAGATCACTTCAGGAGCCCGGCGCTCGTGGCCGCCTCGCGCAGCTTGTCGTAGCTCGCGTCGTCGGCCGCGACGTAGCGGGTCGCCTGCAGCAGCGCGAGCACCGGCTTGTGCGCCGGATCGCCGGCGTCGAGCGCGAGCATCGCCTTGCGGAACGCGTCGGCGAGCGCCGGATCGAGCCCCTTGCGCGCCGCCCACACGTAGTCGAAGAACGCCGGCGTCTTGTAGAACACCTTGAGCCTGGCGGCGTCGAGCTTGCCGTCCTTGGTCAGCCGATCGAACACCGCCTCGTCGAGCGCGCCGGCGTCGGCCTTCTTGTTGGCGACCGCGAGCGCGGTGGCATCGTGGCCGCCGGTGTAGATCGCCCCGGCGATCACGCCGGGATCGACGTGGGCCTGGCGCAGGTAGTACTCGGGCATCAGGTGCCCCGACGTCGAGTTGACGTCGCCGAACGCGAAGCGCTTGCCCGCGAGGTCGGCGAGCGCGCTGATCGGCGAGTCCGGCTGGGTGATGAACAGCGAGTGGAACGCCTGATCGCGCTCGCGCTGGACCAGCGGCTGCGCGGCGAACCGCTTGTGCGCCTGCACGTAGGTGAAGCCGCCGAAGTACGCCACGTCGACCTTGTCGGCGCCGAACGCCTCGACGACCGCGGCGTAGTTGAGCGGCACGGTCAGCTCGACCCTGGCGCCGGTCGCCTTCTCGAGGTACGCCACCAGCGGCTCGCTGTCGCGCACCATCTTCCCCGGATCGGTCGTCGGGATCATGCTGAGCCGGAGCACCTTGCCGCCGCCATCGGAGCCAGGCCTCGAGCAGGCCGCGGCGCCCGCGGCGGCGATGGCGATACAGGACGCGAGGGTGATCGACAGACCGGCAGCGCTGCGCATGGGTGGCAACGGAAGTACCACGCCGGCGCGGCCCCGGGATCGGTTTCACGGCCGCGGCGGGGGCGGGCGGCTCTTGCCGAGCAGGCCGATCAGGCCCTCGAGGATCGTGTAGGGGTGCGGCGGGCAGCCCGGGATGTACAGGTCGACCGGGACCACGGCGTCCGCGCCGTTGGCGACCTCCGGATGATCGAGGTACGGGCCGCCCGAGATCGCGCAGGCGCCGACCGCGATCACGATCTTGGGATCGGGCACCGCGTCGTAGGTCTTCTGCAGCGCGAGCCGCATGTTCTGGGTGACCGGCCCGGTGATCAGCAGGCCGTCGGCGTGGCGCGGCGAGGCCACGATCTGGATCCCGAACCGCCCGAGGTCGAACACGACCGTGCCGAGCACGTTGACGT
>VBLP01000030.1 GCA_005887925.1 Deltaproteobacteria bacterium
CGACGCGGCGTCGGCCTACGAGGGCGTGCTCGAGCGCCGGCCCGGCGAGCCGACCGCGACCGCCGCGCTCGAGAAGCTCTACGAGCAGCTCGGCCGCGACCGCGAGCTCGCCCGGCTGCTCGAGGCCCGCGCCGAGACCGAGACCGGCCCCGCGCGCGCGGCGCTGCTCGGCCGGGTCGCGGCGCTGCGCGGCCAGCGCGGCGACGTCGAGGGCGCGATCGCCGCCTACACCGCGGCGTTCACCGCCGACCCGACCAGCCGCGACGTGTTCACCGCGATGGAGCGCGTGTGCTACAAGGCCGAGCGCTGGCCGGTCGTCATGCAGCTCTACGACCACGCGATCGAGCACGTCGAGAGCGGCGCCGGCCGCGCCTACCGGCTCGGCGATCTCTACGCCCGCCGCGGCAACGTCCAGCTCAACTTCCTGGGCCAGATCGACGCCGCGATCGCGTCGTACCAGAAGGTGGTCGAGGTCGACTCGCAGCCCCAGGCCGCGGCCAAGACGCTCGAGGACCTGTGCCGGCGGCGCAACGACTGGCAGCCGCTGATCGCGGCGTGGGAGCGCCGCGCCGAGGCCCAGCGCGACTCGCAGCGCAAGATCGACGCGCTGCGCACCGCGGCCCAGCTCGCCCGCGATCACACCGGCGATCCCCGCCAGTCGATGCGGATCCACAGGAGGCTGCTCGACGTCGACCCGCACGACGCCGGCGCGTCGTCGACCCTCGAGCGGTTCTACGAGGACAACCAGGACAAGTCCGGGCTGATCGAGGTGCTCAAGCTCCGGCTCGCCCACACCGAGGGCTCGGCATCGGTCGAGCTGCTCAGGCGGATCGCGCGGGTCTCCGAGGAGGGCGCGCGCGACGTCGAGACCGCGACCGAGCACTACCAGAAGATCCTCGAGCTCCAGCCCGAGAACCGCGACGCACTCGAGGCGCTCGGCCGGATCTACGAGTCCACCGAGCAGTGGGCCGAGCTGATCGACATCACCCGCAAGCAGATCAAGGTCACCGCCGACCGCAGCACCAAGGCCCTCCTGTTCTTCCGCTGCGGCTCGGTGATGGAGGCCAAGTTCAACCGCGAGCAGGACGCGATCCGCTACTACGACGCAGCGATCAAGACCTCAGCGTCGTGCCTGCCCGCGATCCACGGCGTTCGCGACCTGTACCGCCGCCACCAGGACTGGCCGCGCGTGATCGAGACCCTCGAGCTCGAGATCAAGCTGTGGCAGGACGACAAGGAGCGCGCCGGCGTGTTCGCCCAGATCGGCGGGATCTACGACAAGCAGCTCGGCGACCGCGCCCGCGCGATGCAGTACTACGAGAGCGCGCTCGCGGTCGATCCCGAGTGCCTGCCCGCCAACCAGGCGGTGTTCGAGCACTTCTTCGAGCAGGGCGCGTGGGACAAGGCGCAGCCGATCGCCGCGTCGCTGGCGCAGAAGGCGATGCGCGAGGGCGATCCGACCACGCGCAGCGACTTCTACCGAAAGCGCGGCGTCGTCGCGCGGATGACCGGCGACCCGCGCGCCGCCGCCGAGAGCTTCATCGTCGCCCTCGAGATCCGCCCGGTCAACGGCGAGGCGCTCGACGACCTCGGCGCGCTGGCCCGCGAGCGCCCCGACGTCTGGGACTTCGACGCCACCTACCGCGAGCTCGAGAAGGTCTACAAGAAGCGCGACGACGCGGGCGCGCTGCTCGCCCGGGTCTACGTCGGCCGCGCCGCGATCCGCGAGCGCGAGGGCGTCTGGGACTTCGACGCCACCTACCGCGAGCTCGAGAAGGTCTACAAGAAGCGCGACGACGCGGGCGCGCTGCTCGCCCGGGTCTACGTCGGCCGCGCCGCGATCCGCGAGCGCGAGGGCGACCTCGATCAGGCCGCCGAGCTGTACCGCCAGGCGCTCGAGCTCGTGCCCGGCGACTTCACCGTGCTGTCCGCGCTGGTCGACTTCCATGCCGACATGCGGCACTGGACCGAGGCGCTCGCCGCGATCGAGAGCTTCGTCGGCAACGCCACCGCGGCGCCCGCCGACCGGATCGCCGCCCTGATGCGCCAGGCCGCGATCCACGCCGACGGCGAGCTCGACGGCGCGCGCGCGATCGCCGTGCTGCGCGAGGTGCTCGACCGCGATCCGTCGCACCAGGACGCCTACTACGTGCTCGCCCAGCAGTACTACCTCGCCGGCCGCCACAGCGACGCGCGCGCCGCGATCGACCGCGTGATCGAGCTCGCCACCGCGCCCGGCCAGCCGCTGATCCCCGCCGCGCTCGCCCGCTACTACTACTACAAGGGCCGCATCCTCGACGCCGCCGGCGATCAGCGCGCGGCCGCACCGCAGTACCGCCGCGCGATCGAGTACGACCCCGGCTACTCGCCGCCCGCGCTCGTGCTCGCCCGCCGCGCCGCCGACGCCGGCGATCAGCGCCAGGCCGAGACCCTGCTGATCGACGCCGCGCACGCCGCGATGGCGCAGGGCGGACCGCGCGCCGCCGTGCCGCTGCAGCGCGGCCTCGCCCGCATCCTGCTCGCGTCCGGCGACCGCCCCGCCGCGATCGAGGCCTACCGCGGCATCCTCAACGTCGAGCCCGACGGCGCCAGCGACCGCGTCGCGCTCGCCGAGATCTACGCCGTCGACGATCCCCAGCGCGCGATCAGCGAGCTGCGCAAGGTGCTCGACCGCGACATCCACCACGCCCCCGCCTACCGGCTGCTCGCGTCGTTCTACAGCCGCACCGGCGCGACCGAGCGCGCCAACCGCGTGCTCACCGTGCTCGACCTGCTCGGCTTCGCCGAGGAGTCCGACCGCGCCACCATGCAGCGGCTCAACGCCGCGCGCAGCCGCCCGCCGCTGCGCAACGCGCTCGAGGACGTCGACCGCGTACGCCTCCTGATCACGCCGGCCGCGCGCGAGCCGCTCGGCGAGCTGTTCGACGCCCTCGCCCAGGAGCTGTCGGCCGTCGTCGTCCAGCCCGCGCTCGGCACCAACCTCCAGCCCGCGGTCTCCGTCGGCGAGCCCCGCCTGCTCGCGATCGCCACCGAGATTGCCACGCTCTACCAGACCGAGGCCGAGATCTTCATCGGCGAGAAGGTCCCCGGCCTGGCCGCCGTCACCGCGTTCCCGCGCCGCCTCGTGGTGCTCGATCGCTCGCTGCTCACCGAGTCCGATCCGGCGCTCCGCTTCCTGTTCGGCTACGCCTTCGAGGCGATCCGCGGTGGTTACGCCACCCTGCTCCAGCTCGGCGCCCGCCAGCGCCGCGACCTCGGCAACCTCCTGCGCGCGCTGCTCACCCCCGATCCCGAGCTCACCGGCACGGCCGCCGACCTGCTCGGCGGCATCAGCGTGCACGCCCAGAAGATCATCGAGCAGCACGCACGGATCCGCGACGTCGACCCCGGCGCCTGGATCGACGGCATGCTCGCGTGCGCCAAGCGCGCCGGCCTGGTCGCCTGTGACGACTTCCACGCGGCGATCTGGATGGTGGCCCTGCTGTCCGGCGAGAAGCTGGCCAGCCATCACGCCACCGTCGCCCTCGGCGCCGTGCTCGGAGGCCCCGACCTGGTGCGCTATTACCTGAGCGACAGCTACCAGCAGGTTCGTAACCTGTTGACAAGCTGACCGTGCCGAGCGACAGCTTCGGGTGACGACCTCGATAGGTAGGCGGCGGATGACATGTCGGCGCAAAGAACACCGTGGCGATCTGGATGATTTAAGTCTCAGATCGTACAGTGGAGCGAACGGCAGCTTGCGCGGCTGTGGTAATCAACCATACCGTCGTTACATGCCGGAGGTGCGATGAGCCATAAGTTCCAGGCATCGGTCCAGCACCGCGGAGACGTGAGCTTCGTGAAGCTGGGCGGCGTGATCGACGAGGACAACGAGCTCGGCGATCTCGTGGAAAAGATATCGGCCGGCACGGCCGTGATCGACCTCGGCGAGGTCGAGCGCATCAACTCCTGCGGCGTGCGCGACTGGGTCAACTGGCTCTCCAAGCTCGAGAACAACGGCACCCGCTCCGTCCTGGTCGAGTGCTCCCCGGCGATCGTCGCCCAGATCAACCTGGTCAACAACTTCACCGGCGGCGGCGTCGTCAAGAGCTTCTACGTCCCGTATTTCTGCCCCGAGTGCGACGAGGAGAAGGTCCTGCTCGTCGAGGCCAGCGACATGGGCCCGCCGCCCCACGAGCCGCCGACCTGCCGCTGCGACGAGTGCGATCTGGTCATGGACTTCGACGACATGCCCGACTCGTACTTCGCGTTCCTGTCCAACCAGCGCAGGCTCGCCGAGCCCGACAAGATCAACGGCGCGATGCGCAACCTCGGCAGCGCCGCCGACCCCGAGCCCAGCCGCGGCGGCAAGGTCCGCTCGCGCTCGAGCCAGCCCA
>VBLP01000245.1 GCA_005887925.1 Deltaproteobacteria bacterium
CGCGCGTGCGTGCGGCCGGTCGACCGGCTCCGGAATCGCCTCGGGCTTGCGGACGCCGGGCATCCGCTGTTCGAAGGCCAGCACGCTCCGGAGCTCGCGCTCGCACTGTTCTCGGAGGCGTTCGCAGCGCCGGAACCAACCTGGCCCGCGGGGCTTCGGGCCACGGGCTTCTGCCTCCTCGATCAACCGTCCTCGGAGATGCCACCGGAGCTCGCGCGTTTCCTGGACAGCGGACCGCCGCCGATCGTCTTCACCCTGGGCTCGCTCGCCATCTGGGATCCGGGACGGTTCTACGCCGAGGCCGCTCGCGCGGCGACCGCGCTCGGGCGCCGTGCCGTGCTCCTCACCGGCCGCCGCGAAAACCTGCCACCCCGCGAGCTCCTCTCCGAGTCCGTCGTCGCGTTCGAATATGCACCGTACGGCCCCGTCTTCGCACGCGCCGCCGCCGTCGTGCATCAAGGTGGGATCGGCACGATGTCGAATGTGCTGCGAGCGGGCAAACCGATGGTCATCGTCCCGTTCGCACATGACCAGGCCGACAATGCCGCGCGCGCCGCGGCGCTCGGAGTCGGCCGCGTCCTCCCGCGCGACGAATTCGAGGTCGGCCGTGTGGCCGCCGAGCTCCAGCGTGTCCTGGGCGACGCCGAGGCGTGCGCACGAGCGGCGGCGCTCGGGCGACGCATCACCGCCGAGGACGGCGTCGCCACCGCGTGCGATCTGCTGGAAGCACGCCTTCTGGGCTCGATGCGCGTGGCTTCGCGGGTCCCGACCTGAGCACCCCTGCCCTCCGCGAGCCGAGCGCGACGTCAGCGCGGGAGATAGTCCTCGAAGCGACGGAGGGATCGGTCCTCGGCGCCGACGAACACCGCCTCGAAGCGCGCGTCGACGGCGACCTGGGGTTCGCCGCCGCCGTTCATCGTCACCTCGAGGACCTGCTGAAACCTCGCGCGGTACGACGACTCCGAAGGAAGCTCGAGCAATCGCGTGGTCAGGGTCATCACCGCCCCGCGGCGTATCTCGCGGAGGTGGTCGACCTCGATGCGTGCAAGGAACACCAGGCTGTCGTGCGTGCCGCGCGCGCATGTGTCGCGCGGCCGCATCGCGACCGTGACGACGACCGGGGCGAGGAGATCCAGCTCGCGGGACGCCAGCTCGCGGGACGCCAGCTCGCAGGACAGAGGCGCCTCGTCAGATGGCACGTCCATGTCGAATGCACCTCGACTGGCAGAGACAGTGACGAAGGCCGACGCGTACTCACCACTATGAGAGATGGACAGATCGGCCCGCCAACCGCGTTGCTCGAACATGGCTCCGAGCGCGCGATGAAGCCGAAAGCTCGGCGCGCCGTGGCGATCGTGAACGATCTCGAGATCCGTCCAGTACGCGTCGATTCTCCCCCCGAGCGCCTTGAACAGTGCCTCCTTGGCGGCAAAGTACGCGGCGCGGGTCTGCGCCGGGAAGACACCAGCCTCGATCCGGGCGCTCTCCACCGCGGTGAAGAACACGTCCGGCTCACACAGCGCATGCACGTCGGCGAGGTCGGCGATGCGTTGCAGATCGTGGCCGATGCCGATCAGCCGACCATCTCCAGCCACCTGTCCTCCACTTCCTCGGCACTGTTCACGGCGATCGACGTGACATCTTCGACGAACGCGAAGATGAGCTTCCGCTGGCGGTCGTGATCGTCGGGCCTCTCCGCGCCCTTGAACTCGAGGTGGTCCCACCAGTTGATATGCCGCCGGTCCTCGACGCGATCGCGAGCCGAGCCGTAGAGCTCACCGCCGGGGCGCACGAACAGGTGAGCGACCGCGAGCACGCTCCTGGGCGAGTACTTTCCGCTGTCGACGAGCGCCCGCGCCCGGAGCCCCTCGTCCTTCACCTTGGATGCCATGCTCGTGTAGAACACGGTGGCGTTGATCTCGGAGATCGCGAGCAAGAACAGCGTTCGCAACATGTCGTCGTCGCCGAAGATCTCGCGATATCGAATCACGACATCATCGCGTATCGGCTCGCAGGACAGCATGCGCGAGAGGTGGGTCAACACGGACTCGTGATGCGCCTCCTCTTCGTTCCAGTATCGGCTCCACGTCCCACAAGCCTGGAGAACGCTCGCGAGTACGTCATCCTTGCCGACCCACTTGCGGCACTCCGAATCGGAGAGCCGCGCGAGGCGGTCGGCTCCGGGCTTCGTCGTGAGCTCGGCGCGCCCGAAATTCCAGACATAGGTCCGGTCGTTCTCGCCGAGCGACCGCGTGTCCACGGCTCCGAGGAACTCCACCGCGCTCCATCGCCGGTGCTCGTGAAAGCGTTGCTGCTCCCAGATCACGTCCATCAACCCATCACGACTCGGCTCGACCGTGGGATCGACCGTACCTGCTTCGTCATTGATGACGCTCATTTCACTCTCCGCTGGCAGCCGCGCGTGCCTGGGCAATGAACGATTCGACGACCCGCGAGATCGGCGTGTCCATGGTGAAGGCCTGGAGCCTCAGCTTCACGCCGAGCTCTCGCCGCGCGGCGTTCACCGCCTTGGCGAGCGCCTCCATGAGATCGACGCTGTTGTGAAGACGCTCGGACGCAGAGAGGATCCCGGTGAGCGTCAAGTCGGGCGGAAAAATGGCTTCGGGCGCGAGGGCGACCGCCTCCGCGATCTTCAAGGCGACGAGCCGTCGCAACGCCTCCAGGTCAACGGTGATGGTGGACACAGAGTCAGACATTGGCACCTTCTTTCCGATGATCCGTTCGCTTCGGTTCGAAGTCGCTTGTCTCGATGAACCGAATTTCATTCCTCAAATACGCTTCGGCAATCACTCGCCGTCGGAGCTTGCCACTGCTCGTCTTCTTCAGCTGGCCGGAGCGAATGAACAAGACGTCCGCGAGGCGCAGCTTCACGCCGAGCTGTGCGACGATCGCTTCGATCAACTCGCGGCGCCGGCCGGCCTTCGCCTCTTCCGGTGGCACTTCGACCAGCAGCATGATCCGGTCCTCGATCTGAAACACGACGGACTTCCCCGCGCGCACGAAGGCAAGCGCCTCGACGGCCAGCTCGAATTCGTTCGAGACGAGCGTCTGCCCGTTGACCTTGATGCGATCGCCGATGCGCCCTGCGATGTAGATCTCGCCCGAGATGAGGTACCCGATGTCGCCGGTCTGGAAATAGCCGCCCTCGTTGAAGAAGTCCACGGTCGAATCCTCGAAGTAGCGGCCCACCATCGTGGCGCCGCGCAGCTCGATCTCGCCGAGCTCTCCGTCCTTGCAGATCGTCCCGTCCTCGCGTGTGATGCGGGCCTCGAACCCCGGCACCAGCCGCCCCACCGAGACGAACTTCCGCCCATCTTCCCGCACGTGCACCTTCGGGCGCTCCGCGCGATCGATACCCGACACCATGAGGACTGCCTCCGCCATCCCGTAACACGGGAGCAGCGTCTCGGCCCGAAGACCCCGCGGCTCGAGCAGCTTCTGGAATGCCATCATCACGTCGTAATCGGTCGGGTCGCTTCCGACGAACCACGAGCGGAGCTTGCGGAAATCCCATTTCTGGATCTCCGGCGCATCGTCGAGGACTAGCTGCTTCGTGCAATGGTTGATTCCGAAATACGGCGTGATCGTGTGTGTCGCTTCGACGCGCGACAGCAAGCCGAGCCATGCCATCGGATCGCGTACGAACTCGAGCGGAGGCATGAGGTGCAGGTCATTGCCGGCGTAGAGGGACGTGAGCATCCCCGCGATGAGCCCCATGTCGTGGTAGAGGGGCAGCCAGCTCGCGTAGACGTCGCCCTCGCGCCGGTCGTCGACCGTGGTGAGGATCGCCAGCTGCTGCATCAGACCCCCGTGCGTCACGGGCACGCCCTTGGGGAACGAGGTCGATCCCGACGAGAACTGGACGAAGAGGAGGTCGGATTCGTTGCCCGGTCGCAGGCCCGGGGCTCGATCGACCGCTCCATCGACGGCGCCGCCGCTAACGAGCAGCCGCAACGCGAGCGCGCGGGCGTCGTCCGCTCCGAGGCCAGCTGCGTACGTGGCGCGGTACCGCCGGGCAATGACCTCGAGAAACGCAAGGTCGACGCCGGCTCCCGGCTTCAACGCGGTCTTCACCGAGAATGGCAGCGCTCCGATGCTCACGATCGCGAGGAAGGAAGCGATCGCGTCGAGCGACGTGTGAAACGGGAAGATCACGCGGTCTCCCGGGGCGAGGCCCTGGGCACGGTAGCTCGCGACGGCCACGCACGCGCGTGCACGGAGGTCGCGATAGGAAAGAAACTCCGGCGACTCGATGAGGGAGCTGTAGAGAAACAAGCCGCGCCGCGGGTCATGCTGGTCGAGGAGGTCCATCACCGTCCGCATCACGGCCAAGTTGCCACGCGCAACTTGGGTGCGCCATCAAGATTCCAAAAGGTGCAGACGACTGGGGCGGGTTCTACGATCACGTGAAGCCGCCGGTGCGCACGGCCCGCAGTTCGGGAGCGGGTTCCGCCTGCCGCTCATCATCATCTCGCCGTATCGACGTACGCCAGGAATGCGTCGTCCTGAAGCACCGCACCGAGCAAGCGAGCGTGCCGCGCCTCGTCGAGGAACTCTGGGGCATGAGCTTCATGAGCAAGCGCAACGCGCACGCGCGCGATGGTGTCGCGGGCAGTCTGCTCGGTGCCTTCGACTTCGGGCAAGCGCCGCGCCCGCCGATGATCCTGCCCCCGCGCAGCTGTCCGGGCGACCGAAGAAGTGATCGGCGGCGACGACGATGGATGCCCGCTATCCCGGCGCGATCGCCAGGCGGAGCTCGAAGGTGCAGCCGGCGCCGGGGACGGACGTCGCGTCGACGGTGCCGCCCCAGGGGGCGAGGATGCTGCGGGCGAGGTCGCCGAGGCTGGCGGCGCGGGTAGAGCCGGCGCCGTTGTCGGCGATCGCGACGAGGGCGGCGGCGGCTTCGGGTGCGACGCGCACGCTGAGGGTGCTGCCGGGGAGGTCGCGCGCGGAGTGCGCCGAGACGGCGACCAGCTGGGCGACGAGGAGGGCGAGGGTGCCGGAGGCGCCGCGGGCGGGCGGGGTGTTGCCGAGGTCGATCAGGACCTCGATGCCGGCGGCGAGGTGGTGGCCGGCGAGGTGGATGCCGAGGTCGACGGCGGCGGCGACGTCGAACCAGCCGGGCGGATCGTCGGCGAGCGCGCGATCGAGCTCGTCGAGACGGCGCGCGAGGGTGGTGGCCTCGAGGTAGGCGGCGGTGAGGTCCTGGCGCAGGGTCTGCAGCGACCGCCAGGGATACGGGACCGGGCCGGTCGACGTGGCGACGTGGCGCTCGAGGTGATCGACGACCAGGCCGAGCCGCTCGCGCATCGCCCGGACGGGCTCTGCGAGCTGGCGCGCGACGTCGACGGCGATGTCGCCGGCGATCCGGCGGGCGTGGCCGGCGGGCGGGTCGGCGGGCGCGCTGGCGATCAGCTCGTAGGCAGCGGTGGGCTGGTCGACGGCGAGCAGGGGCACGGCGGCGGGGCCCGGGGCCACCGCGAGCGGGGTCCGCTCCGGCGTAGCCTCGGCCGGCTGGCTTGGCTCCGGCGCGGCCTCGGCCGGCTGGCTTGGCTCCGGCGCCTTGGACTGCGTCATAGGCTCCCCGTCAGGAGGAACCATGTCTCGTTGATGCCGTCGTGCGCAAGGCCGCGCGCGTATCCGATCTCGAAGGTGCCGGCAGCGTAGTAGCCGAAGAACGCGTCGAGCCGCAGCGCGCCGCCGAGCGAGGCGCGCAGGTCGCGGCGCGCGTCGAACGTGGTGTCGAACGCGGTGCCGGCGTCGCCGAGCACGGCGAAGTCGACGCGGCGGAAGTAGATCGGCCAGGTGTCGAGGCCGCGCTCGATCAGGAACAGCTCCTGGCGGTACTCGAGGTTGAGCAGGTGGTACTGGTTGCCGGCGATGACGCGGCTGGGATAGCCGCGCAGGTAGCCGGTCACGCCGGCCCGCGTGGTGTTGACGATCGACATCACGACGTCCTGCGGCGGCACACCGCCGAGCGAGAAGCCGCCCGGGCGCACCAGGTCACCGGCGCGCACCGCGCCGACCAGGCGGACCGCGAACACCGGGGTCGCACCCCACAGCCGCTGGTAGCGGTCGAGGCCGTAGCCGACGGTGATGTTGCGGTAGGTCGCGCCGAGGGCGGGGTGATCGAGCCGGAGGCTGACGGCGCCGTCCCAGCCGGCCTGCGCGCCGTAGCCGAAGATGTTCGACTTGACGCTGGAGTACGCGACCCGCGTGCTGAGGCCGGACTGGACGTAGTCGGTCGGCGGCGGCTGCGGCACCCGCTGGTTGGGATCGAGGGTGAACGCCGGCGGCTTGACCAGGCGGAACCAGTCGAGGGCGTAGTCGATCGAGAGCGCCCACGACGACTCGGGGCGCGACTCGATCGGGATGCCGAGCGCGATGTCGGCGCTCCAGTCCTCCTCGGTGTAGGGCAGGCTGCGGCCGTCGACCCGGAAGCCCGCGCGGTCGAACAGGCTGCGCGCGGCCGCGATCCGCAGCCCGGTCCTGAGGCCGCTGTAGGCGTACGCCGCGCCGATGTTCATCGCCTGCCTGGCGGTGTCGCTCGACACCGCGAGCGTGTAGCCGTGCAGGCCGGCGGCGTCGCTGCCGCTGGTCTGCAGCGACGCGGTCGAGGTGTTGCCCAGGCTCACGTTCGCGCCCCAGCTCTGCGGCGCCAGGGTCTCGAGCGCGCGGTACGGCCGGGGCGCGCTGACCCGCGCGTCGCCGTCGCGGATCGCCAGCGGCGGCGGCTTGTCGTCGAGGTAGTCGCGCGCCGGCAGCCAGCTTGCCGGATCGAGCGCGATCTCGAACAGGTCGTAGCCGCCCTGCGGCACCGCTGCGCTGAACGCCAGGCGCGCACCGTCGGGCGACGGCCGGGGCTGGAACGCGCCGCCGAGCACGTTGGTGACCTGCCACAGCGAGCGATCGCGGGTGTCGAAGGCGTAGATGTTCTGGATCCCGGTGCGGTCGCTGTCGAAGAACAGGTAGCGGCCGTCGCTGGACCACGCCGGCTCCATGTCGATCGCGCGATCGGCGGTGATCGCCTCGACGCGCCCGGACGCGAGCTCGACGACGAGGATGTCGCGGAATCCGCCGTTGCGCCATGCCGAGAACGCGATCCGCGCGCCGTCGGGCGACCACGCCGGCTGGTAGGCCTGATCGAAGCGCTCGCCGCGCCACACCACCTGCGCCGGCGCGTCGGGCACGAGGTCGGCGACCGCGAGCACGCTCTCGGAGTGCTCGTTCATCGAGAACGCGACGCGGCGGCCGTCGGGCGACGCCGCGGGGTCGCGCGCGCGCCGGCCGGTCGACAGCCGGACGAACTGGTGGGTCGCACCGTCCCACCGCATCAGGTCCTGGAACGCGTACTCGCGGCGATAGATCCGGCTCTGCTCGAACACCAGCGAGCCATCGCCGACGAGATCGAACGGGCCGAGCGCGTCGATCTGCGCGATGTCGCGGGCCTGGGCCGCGTCGCCGCCGACCGGCATCGCGCGGACGCGCGGCAGCGAGTAGCCGTCGTATTGCACCCACCACAGCTCCCTGCCGTCGGCGGTGTAGTGCGGCCAGAAGTTGCTCTCGGCGGTGTGGGTCAGCGCGCGCCCCGCCGCGAGCCCCCGGCGCTCGGCCGCGGCCTCCTGCAGGCTGTAGCGATCGCGCAGGTAGTGCTTCCAGTCGTCGTACAGCGCGGGGAACGGCTTGCCCACCGCCTTCTCGATCTGGCGGTTGACCGCGTACGGCGGCGCGTAGCTGCCGGAGAGGTGCGACATCTTGCGCGGCACGTCGTCGCCGAACCGATCGAACAGGTAGCGCAGGAAGTGCGAGCCGTAGACGTAGACCGCGTTGCCGTGCGGGTACTGGCGCGGCGCGCCGGAGATCTCGTCGAGCCGGAGGTCCTTGTGCTCGTCGCGCGCGATCCGGATGAACTGATCGAACCGCGTGCCGCGGTTGCGGCCGCCGGCCGAGCGCTTGGACTCCTCGTAGACCGCGAGGCCCTCGATGATCCAGCGCGGCATGATCTGGTTGGGCGCCCAGGTCTTGCCGAAGATGCCGTTGTAGATGCTGGGCAGCCCCTCCATGGTGTCGAGATGGAGGATGTGGGTGTACTCGTGGGCGATCAGGCCGTACAGCCAGTCGTCATGATCGTCGAGCTCGTTGAACCCGCTCGGGCCGGTCGCGAACACGCCGACCGCGTTGCGCGGCACCACGCTGGCGAACCCGTTGGCGGCGTCGGTGTCGTCGACCAGCATGATGATCGTCTTGCGATCGGGCAGGTGATCGAGGGCCGGCGCCAGCGTGCGGTGCGCGCGCTCGGCGACCACCGCGAGGCGGCGCGCCACGTCGTCGAGCGGCGCGTAGTAATGGATCACGAAGTGGTCGCTCTCGACGGTGCGGTAGGTCCGCGTCGGGTCCCCTGCCCACGCCCACGGCGCGAGCCCGGCCACGACCGCGAGGATCGATGGCGCGATGCCTGGCCGCGCGCGCTGCGCCCGGGAACGGCTCGACCGGCTCACACCCAACTGTATCAGGTACCCTGCATGGGCCGCGCGGTGATCCGCGCGCGCCTCACACCCGGACCTTCGCGTGCGGGGTCAGCCCGAACACGTAGTCGGCGACCATCGCACGGACCTCCGCAGCGGTGGCGAGCCGGCCGATCCGCTGGACCAGCGCCTCGGCCTCGGGGATCCGCGTCGCGCGGACCATCGCCTTCACCTCGGGCACCGACACCGCGCTCATCGACAGCTCGCGGATCCCCAGACCGATCAGGACCGGCGCGATCATCGGCTCGCCGGCCATCTCACCGCACACCGTGACCGGGATCTTGGCCGCGTGCGCCGCCCGCGCGACCTGGCCGAGCAGGCGCATCAGCGCCGGGTGCAGCGGCTCGTAGAGGTACGACACGTACTCGTTCACGCGATCGACCGCCATCGTGTACTGGATCAGGTCGTTGGTGCCGATCGAGAAGAAGTCGCACTCCTCGGCGAGGAAGTCGGCCGACAGCGCCGCGGACGGCATCTCGATCATGATGCCGAGCTTGACGTGCTCGTCGAACGCCACGCCCTCCTGCTGGAGCTCGAGCTTGACCTCGTCGACCACCGCCTTGGCCGCGCGCAGCTCCGAGACTCCCGAGATCATCGGGAACATGATCTTGAGCGGGCCGTGGGCCGACGCGCGGAGCAGGCCGCGCAGCTGGGCCTTGAACAGCGGCCGCCCCAGCGGCGACAGGCACAGCCGGATCGAGCGCAGGCCGAGCGCGGGGTTGACCTCCTCGAGATCGGCGGCCTCGAGGAACGGCGCCAGCTTGTCCGCGCCTAAGTCGAACGTGCGGATCGTCGCGGGCAGCCCGCCGAGCCGGTTCAGCACGTCGACCCCGCTGCGGTAGTGGACGTCCTCGTCGGGCGCCTCGGCCTGGCCCATGAACAGGTACTCGGTGCGAAACAGCCCGACGCCGCGCGCGCCGTAGTCGAGCGCGTCCTCGATCTCCTCGGGGCCATCGATGTTGCACAGCAGCGCGATCTCGGCGCCGTCCTGGGTGTTGGCCGGCAGGTCGCGCATCGCGTGGAGCGCGGCGCCCGCCGCGACCTGGCGGCGCTGCTCGTCGCGGAAGTCGGCGACGGTGGCGGCGGTCGGGTTGACGATCACGACGCCGACCGCGCCGTCGATCAGGAGCAGGTCATCGGTCTCGACGATCTCGGTGATGTTCTCGAGGCCCACGACCGCGGGGATCTCGTGGGCGCGCGCGATGATCGCGGTGTGCGAGGTCTTGCCGCCGGCGTCGGTGATGAGGCCGGCGACCGCGGCCTTGTGGAGCTGGGCGGTGTCGGCCGGCGACAGGTCGTAGGCCACGACGATCGCGTCGGGCGGCGGCTGGACCGGCCCGGTCTCGCGGCCGAGCAGGCTGCGCAGCACGCGCTCGAACACGAACTCGACGTCGCTGCGGCGATCGCGCAGGTACTCGTCCTGCATGCGGTCGAACACCCCGGCGATGTCGTCGACCGCGCGGCGCAGCGCCCACTCGGCGTTGATCAGCTCGTCGCGGATGTAGCCGACCGCGGCGCCGACCAGGTGCTCGTCGTGCAGCATCATCTGGTGCGCGGTGATGATGTGGTAGTCGCTCTCGTTCTCCGACGCGAGCTTCTCCTTGATCTTGGCCAGCTGCCTGTCGCTCGCGGCGATCGCCTTGTACAGCCGCGCGACCTCGGTGTCGACGTCGTCGGGTTCGATGTGGTGGCGCGGCGCCTTGAGCGTGTCGCGGCCGATCAGGTACGCGCGGCCGAAGGCGATCCCGGCCGACACGCCGAGCCCCTGGCGGCGGATCTCGCGCCGGACCTGGGTCATCTGCTACCTGCTCTCCTCGAACCGGTCCTCGACCAGCTGGGCGAGCGCCGCGACCGCCTCCTCGGCGCGCTCGCCACGGGCGCGGATCGTGATCGTCGTGCCGCGGGGTGCCATCAGGGCCATGAGGCTCAGGATGCTCTTGCCGTTGACCTCGCTGCCGCTCTTGGTCACCGTGATCTCGCAGGAGAACTTCGACGCAAGCTTGACGAACTTGCCGGCAGCGCGCACGTGCAGCCCCAGCTCGTTCTGGATCTGCAGCGTCCTCTCGGCGCGGTCGTCGGCTGCCATCAGTCCCCCCGATCGACGTCGCGGTGGCGAACCAGGATGTCCCACGCGTTGCCGAGCCGCTTGCGCAGCTCCTCGACGATGACGACCGAGCGGTGGCGGCCGCCGGTGCACCCGACGCAGATCGTGACGTACAGCTTGCCTTCCTTCTGGAACTGCGGCAGCGAGAACCGGAGGATGCCCTCGATCTGGCGGACCAGCTCGAGGCCGTCGGGCCCGAGCACGTAGGCCGCGACCTCGGGCGCGCGGCCGTCGAGGTGGGTCAGCGCCGGCTCGAAGTACGGATTGGGCAGGAACCGGACGTCGAACACGTGGTTGAGCTCGAGCGGCAGGCCGTGCTTGAAGCCGAACGACACCAGGGTGACGGCGAGCTTGCCGGTGCCGCCGTAGCGCTCCTGGATGATCGTCTTGAGCTGGTGCATGTTGAGGTGCGAGGTGTCGATCACGGCCGCGCCGTGGCGCAGCTCGGCCACGACCTCGCGGTCGCGGCGGATCCCGTCGCTGAGGTCGTCGCCCGACAGCGGGTGGCGCCGGCGGGTCTCGCTGTAGCGCCGGAGCAGCACCTCGTCGCTGGCATCGAGGAACATCACCTCGAGGCGGTGACCGGCGCGCAGCTTGGCCAGCGCGGTCGACCAGTTGGCGAGGTTCCTGCGCTGCCGCGAGTCGATCGCGATCGCGAGCTTGTCGCGGTCGCCCTCGTGCGCGAGGTGATCGATCATCGCCGCGGCGAGCGGCAGCGGCAGGTTGTCGACGCAGTAGAACTCGATGTCCTCGAGCGCGCGCAGCGCGGTGCTCTTGCCTGCGCCTGACAGCCCGGTGACGATCACGATCTGCATCTACTCCACCGCGTCCATCGGCACATCCGGTGCCGCCTCGGACTGCGCTTCCATCGCCTCGTGCAGCTGGTCGCGGAACGCGCGCGCCGAGTGCGTGCCCTGGAGCTTGAGCAGCTGGTTGCGCGCCGCGACCTCGACCAGCGTCGCGAGGTTGCGGCCCGGCCGCACGGGGAGCTGGACCGCCGGCACCGCGACGTCGAGGATGCGATCGACGCGGTCGTCGAACCCGAGCCGATCGTACTCCTCGCCATCGCTCCACTCGCGGAGCTCGACCACGAGCTCGATCTTCTTGGTGTCGCGCACCGCCGAGATCCCGAACAGGTCCTTGACGTTGATGATGCCGAGCCCGCGGATCTCCATGTGGTGGCCGATGATCGCAGTGCCGCGGCCGATCACGTGGCTGCCCTGGCGGCGGATCTTGATCACGTCATCGGCGACCAGCCGGTGACCGCGGACCACGAGATCGAGCGCGATCTCGCTCTTGCCGATGCCGCTCTTGCCGAGCAGCAGCACGCCGATCCCGAGCACGTCGAGCAGCACGCCGTGGACATCGGTCGACGGCGCGAGCAGCTCCGACATCCAGCTCGTGACCTCGGTGATGAAGTCGGCGGTGGCGAGCTGCGAGACCAGCACCGGCACGCTGCGCTGCCCGGCGGCGGTCAGCAGCTCGTGCGGCGGCGCGAGCCCGCGACAGACCACGACGCACGCCGGCTCGCTGGCGAGCAACGTGGCGATGCCGACCCGGCGCGCCGGTTCGTTGCCCTCGAGGTACTCGATCTCGGTGCCGCCGAGCACGAGCACGCGATGCGGGTGCAGCTGCTCGGGCCAGCCGGTGAGCGCGAGCCCCGGCTTCTGGATCCGCGGCACGGTCACGATCCGCGACAACCCGGTATGGCCCGCGACGGCGGTTACCTCGAGCTCGTGACGCTCGAGTAGCTCACCCACCGTGATAGCGCTCGACATTCAGTACTTGGCGTCCTCTTCGGCGACCACGTGGTACATCGCTTCGGCATCGGGCGCGGCCAGCAGCCGGCGGCGGAACTCGGGGTCCTTGAACACGCGGCTGATCCGGGCCAGCGCCTTGAGGTGGGCACCGGTCGACGATTCCGGAGCCACCAGCACGAAGAACAGATAGGTCGGCTGACCGTCCATCGAATCGAAGTCGACCCCGGTTGGCGCGCGCCCCAGACACGCCACGATCTCCCCCACCGTGCCGAGCTTGCCATGCGGGATCGCCACGCCCTCGCCGATCGCCGTCGAGGCCAGCTGCTCGCGCTCGATCAGCACCCGCGACAGCGTGGCGCGGTCGATCCGGGGATGGTGACCTGCCATGTAATGCGCCAGCTCTTCGAGGATGCCGCGCTTCTCCGTCGCTTGCAGCGCCGGTACGACCATGTCGCGCCGAATGAGGTCGACGATCTTCATCAGTCGCTCACGAACCTACCACTTTTCGATCCAAGGGGGCTTGCCATGGCCCCCCTCTGGGGGATAGCCCGGCGGAGCCAGGCTATTCACCCCCCCGCGCGTCGCGTCGCGCGGCCCTGCATCTGAAGGCTTCGTGCTCACCTGGATTCCTCTCGCAGATCCATCTCATCGATCGGCAGATGCTCGCCGCCCTGCCGCTTACGCGACGGTGACCGGTGTCGGTGGGGACGCGATGGCGGTCTCGATCAAGCCGTAGCTGCCGTCGTCGCGCTTGTAGACCACCGCGACCCGCCCGTCGGTGTCGTGGCAGAACACCAGAAACGGCTCGTGCATGAGGTTCAGCTGCATGATCGCGCCCTCGATCGACAGCGGCTGGGCGTGGAACTTCTCGGTCTTGACCACCTTGAACTCGGGCGCCGGCCCGACCTCGTGCAGGTCCCTGGCGACGCCGTTGGTCTCGCCGTCGGCCACCGCGCTGAACGCCTCGGACACGATCGAGTGCGACCACGGCTGGGCGACGACGTGATGCGGCCGGGCGCGCATGCCCTCGAGCTTGCCCTTGTACTTGCGGACCTGGCGCTCGATCTTGGCGATGCACAGGTCGATCGAGCTGTACATGTTCTCGGTGATCTCGTGGCCGGCGACGGCGAGCCCGTTGTGCAGCTGGAAGGTGACGTCGATGCGATGGAGGCGACGCTCGGTGCTGAAGACGACGTGGCAGGAGATCGGGTCGGGCAGGTACTTGCGTACTCGCTCCATCCGCTCGCGCGCGTATGATTTCAGAGCATCGGTCGGTTCCATGTGCCGGAACGTCACCGCGAATTGCATCGAGCCCTCCCGGATGGTGTAAAGCCATCATACCGCCGCGCACACCACGCGATCACTCGATCGTCGACGGGATTTCGTCGGGAGGGCGGTAATTCTACAGCATCTGCATCCGGCTTTCGCCGGTCAACTGGCGGCAACTATCGCCCGCGGCGCTCGGCCGCAGGTAGACCGGGCTCCCATGACACGCGAGCATACCGGCGGGCGAGCGGGAGCGACAAAGACCACGCGGTCGGTAGGTCCAGCCTAGAACACTTGCTTGCGCTTGCTCGACGACAGGATGCCCAGCTGCTCGCGATACTTCGCGACGGTGCGCCGCGCGATGTCGATCCATAGGGGGCTTTCCCGCCCCCTCTGAGCCGGCAAAGCCGGCTCATTCACCCCGCCGCGCGTCGCGTCGCGCGGTTTTCGATCGCCGCCTAGAACACTTGCTTGCGCTTGCTCGACGACAGGATGCCCAGCTGCTCGCGATACTTCGCCACGGTGCGCCGCGCGATGTCGATGCCGGCCTTCTTCAAGAGCTCGACGATCTTCTGATCGCTGTGCGGCCGCTTGACGTCCTCGCCGTCGACCAGCTCCTTGATCTTCGACTTCACCGCCTGCGAGGCGAGGTCGTCACCGTTGGTCCGCGAGATGCCGCTGTTGAAGAAGAACTTGAGCTCGAAGATGCCCTGCGGCGTGTGGACGTACTTCGACGTCGTGACGCGCGACACCGTCGACTCGTGCATGCCGATGTCCTCGGCGACGTCGCGCAGGATCAGGGGCTTGAGGTGCGAGATGCCCTTGTCGAAGAACTCGCGCTGGAACTTCAGGATCGACTCGGCGACCTTGATGATCGTGCGCTGGCGCTGCTGGATCGAGCGGATCAGCCACTGCGCCGAGCGCAGCTTGTCCTGGACGTAGTCCTTGGACGCGGCCGAGTTGCCCATCGCGTTCTTGTAGAACCCGCTGATCTTGAGCTTGGGCAGGCCGTCGTCGTTGGGCACGACGAAGTACTTGTCGCCGACCTTGTGGATGTAGACGTCGGGCGTGACGTAGTGCGGATCGTCGGACGAGTACTGCCGCCCGGGCCGCGGATCGAACTCCATGATCACCTTGGCGGCCTCGTAGATCTCCTCGAGCGGCTGCTTGAGGTCGCGCGCGATCGCGGCGTAGTTCTTCTTCTCGAGGTTGCCGAGGTGGCTCTTGATGATCTTGACCACCAGGTCGTCGTCCTGGCCGGCCGCGACCGCCTGGATCAGCATGCACTCGGCGAGCGAGCGGGCGCCGACGCCGACCGGGTCGAAGGTCTGGATCTTCTCGAGGACCTGCTCGCACAGCATCGGATCGACCCCGAGGTCGGCCGCGATCTCGTCGAGCGGCGGGTCCTTGATGTAGCCGTCGGCGTCGATGTTGCCCAGGATCGTCATCCCGATCTCGAGCTGGTCGGGCGGCAGGTTGGTCATCTTGAGCTGCCAGGCCAGGTGGTCGTACAGGCTGGGCGGCCGGGTCAGCGTCGCTTCGAGCGATGGCAGCTCCTCGCCGTCGCCGCGGAACGCCGGCATGGCGGGAGCCATCGAGTAGTTGTCGAGGTAGTTCTCCCAGTCGATCTCGTTGACGGCGGTGGCATCGCCCTTGATCTCGGTCTGGGCGATGCCATCGACCACCGACCCGTCCAGGGGGGTCTCGGTCGCCCCCGCCCCCTCCAGCTGGTGGAGCTGCTGCTCATCGCTCCCCAGCTCGTCCCGCTCGCGGGACCGCTCCTGGTCGAGATCCATCTCGTCATCGAGGATGGGGTTCTCGAGCATCTCCTCGTGCACGAGGTCGGCCAGCTCCATGCGCGACAGCTGCAGGAGCCGGATCGCCTGTTGCAGCTGCGGTGTCATCACCAGCTGCTGCGACAGCTTCAGTTCCTGGCGCATCTCCATGGCCATGAGAAACTCCTTATTCCTTTCGCCCTATTAGCATTTTACAGGGGCGTTGAACGCTGCTGGTATGAGGCTTGAAAAGAGCCTACGCCGCGAGTCGCGCCTTGTAAAGGGCTAATGGCCCAGCTCTTGCTTTAGGCTAACGAAGCTAGCCAGTTGACGAGGGGTGAGGGGCGGAGAAGGCGCCGATCATCGCAGATCAGCCTACCTCGACAGCGCTGGCCATGGACAGATGATCAGCCCCGCCACTGGCGCATCCGGCTCCCCCGTCCGGCCCTGATCGGGCTTCACCCCGCCATCACCGGGCCATCTGGCGCTCGACCGCGGCCCGGATGAACCGCGCGAACAGCGGGTGCGGCGCGCTCGGCCGCGACTTGAACTCGGGGTGGAACTGACAGCCGACGAAGTACGGGTGCTGGGGCAGCTCGATCATCTCGACCAGTCGGCCGTCCGGCGACAGCCCCGACAGCACCATGCCGTGGCGCTCGAGCGCGTCGCGGTAGTTGTTGTTGATCTCCCAGCGATGGCGGTGGCGCTCGGCGATCTCGGTCGTGCCGTAGGCATCGGCCGCGCGCGTGCCGGGCTTGAGGATGCACGGGTACGAGCCGAGCCGCATCGTCGCGCCCTTGTCGATCACGCCGCGCTGATCGGGCATCAGGTCGACGACCGGATGCGGCGTCGACGGATCGATCTCGGTCGAGTTGGCGCGATCGAGGCCGCAGATGTGGCGCGCGAACTCGATGCACGCCATCTGCATCCCGTAGCAGATGCCGAAGTACGGCACCTTGTTCTCGCGGGCGTGGCGGACCGCGGCGATCTTGCCCTCGGTGCCGCGCGCGCCGAACCCGGGCGCGACCACGATGCCGTCGAACCCGGCGAGCGACGCCGTGCCCTGCTTCTCGAGCTCCTCGCTGTCGATGTGCTTGATCTCGACGCGGCAGTCGTTGGCGATGCCGCCGTGCAGCAGCGCCTCGTTGAGGCTCTTGTACGACTCGACGAGCTGGACGTACTTGCCGACGAAGCCGACCACGACCTTGCGCCTGGGCTGGGTGATCCGCTGGACGACCTCCTCCCAGGCCGACAGCCGCGACGCGCGCGACCAGATGTTGAGCAGCGAGGCCAGCTTCTGATCGAGCCCCTGCTCGCACAGCATGATCGGCAGCCGGTACACCGTGTCGACGTCGATCGACTGGAACACGGCGTCGGTGGCGACGCTGCAGAACATCGCCATCTTCTTGATCGAGTCGTCGGGCAGCGGCTGCTCGCAGCGCACCACGAGCACGTCGCACTGCAGGCCGATCTCGCGCAGCTTCTGCACCGAGTGCTGGGTCGGCTTGGTCTTGAACTCGCCCGCGGCGCGGATGTACGGCACCAGGGTCAGGTGGACGCTGACCGAGTTCTGGCTGCCGAGCTCGACGCGGAGCTGGCGCACCGCCTCGAGGAACGGCAGCGACTCGATGTCGCCGACCGTACCGCCGACCTCGACGACCAGCACGTCGAGGCCCTCCGAGCAGCGCAGGATGCGCGCCTTGATCTCGTCGGTGATGTGCGGGATGACCTGGACCGTCGAGCCCAGGTACTCGCCGCGGCGCTCCTTGCCGATCACGGTCGAGTACACCTGGCCGGTCGTGATGTTGTTGAGCCGCGACATCTTGGTCGACACGAAGCGCTCGTAGTGGCCGAGGTCGAGATCGGTCTCGGCGCCGTCGTCGGTGACGAACACCTCACCGTGCTGGGTGGGGTTCATCGTGCCCGGGTCGACGTTGATGTACGGGTCGAGCTTCATGTTCGCGACCTTGAGGCCGCGGTTCTCCATGAGCGCACCGATCGACGCCGAGACCATGCCCTTGCCGAGCGACGACACGACACCGCCGGTGACAAACACGAACTTGGTCTGCTGCGCCATGGCTCACCTCGATGGCGCGACAACCGTGCGCCCGCAGCGTTCTACCGACTGCACACCGTTCACGCAATCGCAGAGCGATGCGACCCCGGTGATCTACGAAAAGCGATGGCGATCGGCCCTTCGCTCGTCGATTCGCCGTTGATCAGCGGCGTCGCGGGCGTATGCTCGAAGATCCCACCGCTCGATGCGCGCCGCCGCGCCGGTGCCAGGTCGGTTGCCGCCGGTCATGCCGGCTGGCGGCGCCAGGGCAGCTCGCGCCGCCAGGTCGACATCTCGGTCGTCGCCGCGCCGTCGCTCGCCGCGGCGGGCGCGGCGGTCGCCATCGCGTCGAGCGCGGCCGCGATCACCGCGGCGGTGAGCTCGGGCTCGCCGGCTCCCGGCGTCAGCTCGCGGGCGTGGCGCGCGATGAAGCCGGTGTCGTAATCGCCGGCGGCGAACGCGGTCTGGCGCAGGCAGCGGCGCTGGAACGCGAGGTTGGTCTCGATGCCGAGGACCTGGTACTCGTCGAGCGCGCGCCGCATCCGCGCGAGCGCGCGCGGCCGGTCCTCGCCCCACACCACGAGCTTTCCGATCATCGGATCGTAATGCACCGGGATCTCGGCGCCCTCGTAGCAGCCGGCGTCGTTGCGCACGTACGGCCCGTCCGGCACGCGCAGGTGCGTGATCGTCCCCGGCGACGGCAGGAACTTCACCGGATCCTCGGCGTAGACCCGGCACTCGATCGCGTGGCCGCGACGGCGGGCGTCGAGCTCGTGCTGGCCGAGCGGCAGCGGCCGGCCCTCGGCGACGTCGAGCTGCCACGCCACGAGGTCGAGGCCGTAGATCATCTCGGTGACCGGGTGCTCGACCTGCAGCCGCGTGTTCATCTCGAGGAAGTAGAACCCGCCGTCGGCGCCGAGCAGGAACTCGCA
>VBLP01000031.1 GCA_005887925.1 Deltaproteobacteria bacterium
GAGCTCGTCGCCGCCTGCGACGCGGCCGCGACCGGCGCGCTCCCCGAGCCGCTGGTCCGGCTCGCCGCCGCGCTCGCCCGCCACCAGCCGTGGGCCGAGCCGTTCCGCGCCGCGATCTTGTAAGATGCCGCCATGTCGCTGATGAACCTCGACGCCGGCGAGTACGACGATGAGCCCGAGGAGCTATGGGCGATGTTCGACATCCTCAACATCGCGTGCGGCGGGCACGCCGGCGATGCCGCATCGATGGAGCGCGTGGTGCGCTGGTGCGTCGCCTCGGGCTGCACGATCGGCGCGCACCCGTCGTACCCCGATCGCGCCGGCTTCGGCCGCAAGACGATGGCGATCGCGCCCGCCGCGCTCGCCGCGAGCCTCACCGAGCAGTGCGCCGCGCTCGCCGCGATCGCCCGCCGGCACGACCGCACGGTCGCGTACGTCAAGCCGCACGGCGCGCTGTACCACGACGCCGCCGCCGACCCCGAGCTGGCGCGCACCGTGGTGAACGCCGCGGCCGACGCGCTCGGCGATCGCGTCATCTTCATCGGCCCGCCGTACGGCGTGCTGCGGACGGCTGCCGCCGCGCGCGGCATGCGGTTCGCGGTCGAGGGCTTCGCCGATCGCCGGATGCGCCCCGACGGCCGTCTGGTGCCGCGCACCGAGCCCGGCGCGCTGCTCACCGATCCCGCCGCCGCCGCCGCGCAGGCGACCGCCCTCGCCGACCACGTCGACGTGATCTGCTGCCACGCCGACACCCCGGGCGCGCTCGCGATCGCCGGCGCGGTGCACGGGGCGCTGCATGGCTGACTGGGTCGCGCTCGGCGATCGCGCGATCCGGTTCGCGCGGCCGGCGCGGTCGGCGCGGACGATCGTGCACGCCGTGCGGGCGTGGCCCGGCGTGGTCGACGTCGTCGTCGCCCGCGGCGAGGTCGCGGCGTACTTCGCCGCCGAGCCGCACGTCGATCCGGCGTGGATCGCCGCGCTCGCCACCGCGCCCGACGCTCCCGAGCCGGGGCGCGACATCGCGCTGCCGGCGGCCTACCACGGCCCCGATCTCGCCGAGGTCGCGGCCGCGCTCGGCCTCGCCGTCGACGAGGTCTGCGCGCTGCACGCCGGCGCGACCTACACCGTCGAGACCATGGGGTTCTCGCCCGGCTTCGCCTACCTGTCCGGGCTGCCGGCGGCGCTCGAGCTGCCGCGGCGCACCACGCCGCGCACGCGGGTCCCCGCCGGATCGATCGCGATCGCCGGCTCGCAGACCGGGGTCTATCCGTTCGACTCGCCGGGCGGCTGGCACCTGATCGGCTCGGTCGTCGGCATCAAGATGTTCGGTCCCGACGGCTCGCTGCTCCAGCTCGGCGACCGCGTCCGGTTCGTGCCATGACGTTCTCCATCGTCCGCGCCCTCGGCCTGGTCACCGTGCAGGACCTCGGTCGACACGGCCGCATGCACGAGGCGGTGCCGCCCGGCGGCGCGCTGGTCGCCGAGCGCCTGATCGCCGCCAACCGCGCCGTGGATAACCCCGACGACGCGCCCGCGCTCGAGGTCCTCGGCCAGCTCGCGATCCGCGCCGACTCGCCGCGTGACCTACCTCGCGGTGCGCGGCGGCATCGCGGCGCCGCTCGTGCTCGGTGGCCGCGGCGCGCTGCTGTGCGCCGGCCTCGGCGGCCTGGTCCGCGCCGGCCATCGCCTGCTCACCGCCGAGCTCCCCGAGGTCGGCGACGCCGAGCGGCCCCCGGCACCCGCCGCCGGCGCCGCGCCGGACGCGCCGGACGTGCCGATCCGGCTGATCGCCGGCCCCGACTTCGACCACTTCGCGCCGGGAGCGCTGGATCTGCTCGTGTCGAGCGACTATCGCGTCCTGCCCAGCAGCGACCGCGTCGGCACCCGGATCGACGGCCCGGCCCTGCCGCGCACCGCCGTCCCCGAGGTCTCGCGGCCGATGGTGATCGGCGCGATCGAGGTCCCGCGCGACGGCAAGCCCATCGTCCTGGGGCCCGAGCACCCGACCACCGGCGGCTACCCCGTGATCGCCGTCGTCGCCCGCGCCGACCTCGGCCGGCTGTTCTCGATCCGCCTCGGCAGCACCGTCCGCTTCACGCGGTGACGCTCAGCCGCCGCCGCGCGCCGGCAGCGGGCTCGACACGCGGAGCTCGGTCGCGCGGCTCCTGGTCTCGATCTGGACCTCGACCGCGTCGAGGTCGATCGGCACGTAGCGCGAGATCACCGCCGCGATCTCGCGCCGCATCTCCTGGAGCTTGCCGCCCTCCAGACCGACGCGATCGTGGGCCAGCACAAGGTGGAGGCGGCCCTTGGCGACCTCACGGCTCGATGGTTTCCCGCGAAACATGTTCCACATACGAAACTCCGATGGCTCAGGCCGCGGTGGCAGACGACAGTCCCAGCGCGCGGCCGAGCCGGGAGAACCACCCGCCGCCGGTCTCGCGCACCGCCTCGGTCTCGAGGCCGATCATCCGCCGTGCGATCCGCGAGAACTCGCGGGCCGCCAGCGACTTGCCTTCGAGCACCGCCGGCATGCCCTTGTTGGTCGACGCCACCACGTGCTCGTCGAGCGGCACCGCGCCGATCAGCTCGAGCGCGAGGATCTCGATCACGTCGGCCTGCGACAGCATGTCGCCCTTCTTGACCAGGTGCGCCGAGATCCGGTTGACGATCAGCCGGGTCGGGATGTCCTGCGCCGCGAGCAGGCCGACCACGCGGTCCGCGTCGCGGATCGACGACACCTCGGGCGTCGCCACCACCACCGCCTCGTCGGCGCCGGCGATCGCGTTCTTGAACCCCTGCTCGATCCCGGCCGGGCAGTCGATCAGGACGTAGTCGTAGATCACCTTGAGCTCGCCGACCAGCTTGCGCATGTCGTCGGGCGTCACCGCGTCCTTGTCGTCGGTCTGCGACGCCGGCAGCAGCCACAGGTTGTCGAGCCGGCGGTCCTTGATCAGCGCCTTCTGCGCCGTGCACTTGCGCTGCACCACGTCGACCACGTGGTAGACGATGCGGTTCTCGAGGCCCATCACGACGTCGAGGTTGCGCAGCCCGATGTCGGCGTCGATCAGCACCACGCTCATCCCGAGCTGTGCGATCGCTGCGCCGAGGTTGCAAGTCGTGGTCGTCTTGCCGACTCCACCCTTGCCCGATGTGATGACGATTGCTCGACCCATGGTTTCTCCTACATGCCGGCGGCAAGGCCGCTCGGAAGTCGTCCACTGAACCGCTCGACCACGATGGTCTCGCCGGTGACATACGCGATCTCGGCGCCGCCGCTGGGACGGTCGGCATCACCGGCGCGGGCGACCATGCGCCCGATCCGGAGCTGCTGCGGCTGCAGCGACAGCGCGATGATGCACCCCGCATCGCGGCCGATCGCCGCGTGCGCGATCCCGCGCAGCCGGCCCAGCACGATGATGCTGCCCTCGGCGCGCACCTCGGCCCCCGGGTTGACGTCGCCGATCACGATCAGATGACCGACGTGATCGACGATCCGCCCCGAGCGCACCGGGCCGATCACCAGCCGCGGGCCCGCTCCGTCGTCCGCCGGGCGGCTCCCTGCGGCGGGAATCGCGGCGAGCACCGCCGCGAGCGCCATCATGACCGCCGGATCCCCGGGCCCAGCCGATGCCGCTTTGCAAGCCGCATCCCGTGGCCCTGTGGCCGATCCCGCGTGGCAGACCGTGTCCGACGCCAGCGATGCCGCTTTGCAAGCCGCATCCTGTGGCCCCGCCGGCGATCCCGCGGCGGGCGATGCCGCTGCGAGCCATGCCGCGGTGGGCGATCCCGCGGCGGGCGATCCCGCTGCGAGCGATGCCGCGGCCGGCGATCCCGCGGCGGGTGATCCCGCTGCGAGCCATGCCGGCGCGGACGATCCTGCACTGCAAGCCGCATCCGGCGAGGCAGCCGCGCCGGCCGTCTCCGTCGTTCGCCGCGACCCGGACGATTCGTTCGTCAGCGCAGCCGCGGCGGTCACCAGCGCCGTCGCGGCGCTCACCAGCGCATCGCTGGCGGCTGCCGGAGCAGGACGCGACACCGGGCTCGACTCCGCGGAGCCGCTGCCGCTCGCCGTCTCCGCCGCCGCGCGCAAGCCCGGTGGCAGGGCCGGTATGGCGATCGCCCGCGGGTCATCCCGGCGCGGTGCGCCCGACTCATCGGACACCGGCCCCGTTCCCTCGGCCAGCTTGCCGGCTCGTGCCTCGCTGCGCGCGCCCGCGATCACACGCGGCGCCGCCGCGACCTCCAGCCGACCCCGCCGGGCCACCGGCCCGATCTCGACCAGCCGCAGCGCGAACCGCGCCGCGACCTCCTCCAGGCACGCCAGCGCGCCGACCGGCAGCACACCATCGATCGCGATCCGCGCATCGCTGCCGGCAAAGAACCCCGGCGCCTCGGCCAGCAGCTCCGTCAGCCGCGCGCCCAGCGCGGCCGCCGACGGCGTCCCCGAGATCAGCACCTCCAGCCCGCGCGTCGTGCCCTTCAGCGACACGCTCGCCGGCGGCTCGACGACGCTGTCCTCGGTGATCCCGGCGAATGCGACGGACGGCGCTTGGCTCATGATCGACCTCCAAAGGCAGACCCTCTGGATGTTCGAAATACAGCCCTGCCCCGCGACCGCGGGCAAGTTTTTGGCAGGCGCGGCGGCGATGCACCTCCACTTCCCGCATCGCGGGCGCTGTTGGATCAGCCACCGCATCTCGCGTCGATCCGCGATGGACAGGCACGCGGCGACCAACCAGCGCTTCCTCGCACGCGGACCTGCATCGCCGCAAACTCCCCGGCTAACTTATAGAGATAACATGTCAAAAAACCCTGTTGTACAACATATTTGTTGCACATCAAAAATGATGTACAACAAGACCGTCGTGAAAATCGAGAACATCATGGGTAGGCCCGTCGAGAACGAGAACTTCTTCGGCCGGGACGCAGAGCTCGAAGAGCTCCAGGCGATCACCGAGCGCGAGCACGTGCTGCTGCTAGCTCCCAGACGCGTTGGCAAGACCTCGCTCCTGCACGCGCTGGTGAAGCGCGTCGAACGTGATGGCTCTGCGCTCGGCGTCTACGCGAGCGTGGCGCCCGCGACCAGCGAGGCCCAGTTCGTCCAGGCCGTGCTGAAGGCCATCTATCAGACCAGGCGCGGGCGCAAGCTCAGGCGCGGCCTGGTTGCACGAGCGCTCGGTGCGGGCCGAGGTGTCAAGAGCGTGAAGGTCGCCGGCAGCGGCATCGATCTCGAAACGCGCACACGGTCCTGGCAAGACGACGCTGATCGCGCGTTCGCCGCGATCGTCACCAGCCATGTTCCGCTGCTGATCCTGATCGACGAGCTTCCAGTGCTCGTGCTCGCGCTGGCCAAGAGCGACCCATCCGGCGCTCGGGTCCGGACATTCCTCCAGTGGTTCCGCAATCTCCGGCAACATCCCGACGGAGCGAACAAGCTCCGCTTCGTGCTCGCCGGCTCGATCGGCCTCGACAACGTCACGCGGCGCCACCAGCTGAGCGACACGATCAACGACCTCCGGGTCTGGCCGCTGGGTCCTTTTGCGCCCGCAGCGGCACATGAATTCATCCGACGGCTCGCCACCAGCTACAACCTGGAGCTCGACCCCGATCTCTGCGCGGAGATCTGCCGCGCCGCCCGGTCGGAGCAGCTCACGACCGAGACGCTCCGGGGCGCGATCGAGACGCTACTCGATCGGCGGACCTACTTCTCGTACTGGGATGAGCGGCTGCACGATTCCCTCGGCGAGCCGAGCGCTTCGATCGCCCGTGCGCTGCTCGCGACCTGTTCGCAGGCATCGGAAGGTGCAACGCCCGCAGCCATGAGCCAGTGCATTGCGCCGCTCATCGGCGATCTGGTCGAGCGGGCCAAGACCTTCAAATGGATCGTCGACGTGCTCGCGAATGACGGCTATCTCGTGGAGCACGATGGACGCTGGAGATTTCGCTCGGGCCTGCTCCGCCGCTACTGGGCGAGGCACGTGACATGACGCTCTACAATCCACACCTCCTTGCGCGACAGGAGCTGATCGACACCTTCGTCGCACGACAACCGCTGCTCGACGAGCTGGTCGACAGCATCCGGCGCGGTGGCGGCGGGCACCATCTGCTGATCGGTGATCGCGGCTCGGGCAAGACCACGCTCCTGCTCCGTCTGGCCACCGCGCTCGAAGACGATCCGCAGCTCGCAAGGCAGTGCATCCCGCTGCGATTCCCGGAGGAACAGTACAACGTATCGCGGCCGTCGGACTTCTGGATGAACGCGATCGACGCGCTGATCGACGCGCTCGAGCGCCAGAACGATCGCGCTGCCGTGAAGCACCTCGAATCCTCGCTGACCGAGATCGATCCGCTCGAGGAAGACGAGCGCGCCAGGCAGTCGCTCGCCGTTCTCGAGGGCTGGGTCAAGCAAGCCCGGCGCCTGGTCGTGCTGCTGATCGACAATCTCGACCTCGTGCTCGACCGCCTCGCCGATTCGCTGTGGGACCTGCGCGAGACGCTGTCGACCGACAACGGCCTCGTCCTGATCGGCGCGTCCTCGAAGTTCATCGCGGAAGCCATCGACTACCAGGCGCCGTTCTACGACTTCTTCCATGTTCACGAGCTCGGACCGCTGTCCGAGGACGAAGCTCGCCGGATCGTGCTGTCACTCGCGCAGCGCGCGAACACGCCGCGGGTGGCCGAGGTCCTCGAGCGTGATCCGGGGCGCTTCAAGGCGCTCTACCTCTTGACCGGCGGCACACCACGCACGCTCGCGCTGTTGCACACCGTGCTGGCGCTCGACCCCAGCGATCGCGTCGAGCGCGATCTCGAGGGCCTGCTCGACCAGCTCACGCCGTACTACAAGGCGCGCTTCGACGACCTGCCGCCCCAGAGCCAGGTCGTGGTCGACAAGGTCGCCCTGCACTGGCATCCGATCACCGCGGCAGAGTGTCAGAAGGCGACTCGCCTCGACCTCAACGTCGTCTCGGCTCAGCTGAGTCGGCTGGTGAAGAGCGGAGTGCTCGCGAAGGTTGCGCTCCCGGGCAGCAAGCTCGGCTTTCAGCTCAGCGAGCGGTTCTTCAACATCTGGTACCTGATGCGGGCGAGCCGTCGCCTGCGGCGCAAGCTGTCCTGGTTCGTCGAGTTCCTGCGGATCTTCTATGGCGAGGAGGACCTGCGGCGGCGCGCCGAAGAGCTCGTGCGTGCCGCGCCGGCTGGCAGCGTCGACAGCCCGGCCAAGCTCCTTGCATTTGCATCTGCCATCCCCGATGAAGCCCTCCGCCGCCAGCTCGAGTTTCGCGCGGTCGGTCTGCTGGCCGAGGAGGGACTCACAGCGATACGGGAAGCGATCGACCTCGAGGGCGAGGACATGCACCTGGCTCCAGTCATCGATCGAGTACGTGCACTGCGAGACATCCGTGCGCGAATCGTCAGTGCCAATGTTCGCTGGCCAGCAGGTGTCACTCCACACGCCGTCGCGGAAGATCTGATTCGACACCCGATGTTCTCCATCGAACTCAAAGACCAGCGGTCGCGTTTCCTCGTACAGAGCACAGTTGATCCTCCTCGAGGAGGGCTCGCGGCGTGGGGAGAGCCTCTGCTCGAGGTCGGAGAACGCTTGTTGCGTGCCATCGCCAGCGGTGAGGCGCCATCGCTGGCTGATGTACGCACATTCGAGGAGGTACGTCAGATCATCGAGCTTGCAGACTCTCCGTCCAACGCGATCTTGATGCTCATCGCTGCGACGGAAGCAAACAGTCGTCCTCTCCCCGATGAGGTCATTCGCCAGCTACTGCAGTTGGTCCCTCAGGCAGTCGACCATATCGTCGTGGTAGCAGCTGCTCTCATACACAGCGATTGGGCCCGTGCGCGTCACCTCGTGCTGCTTGTCAGACGACAGACGACGAGAAGGATCCACCTGGTGCCACTCCTGGCGTTCTTGCACAAATGCGTCGCCGAGAACCGAGCACGAGAAGCGCTTGACCTCCTCCTCGAAGCGGACATCGCCGAGCGCTGGTCGCCCCTGTATGAAGCGCTTCGGGCGGTCGTGGAGGGGAGCAAGGCGTGGCTCGATGCACTCGCTCCCGAGATACGGACCGTCGCGCTGGATCTCCACGACCAGCTCTGCAGCCCTGGCGCGTCGCCGGATGTCCATGTTCCCCGCAAGAGCGCTCACAGAACGAGCGAGGCCCGGCGCAAGGCATCCGAGATGATCGCTGCCTCTCGCAGCCCCGCACAGCACAAGCCTGGTCAACGGCGACTTTCGAAGCCAGGCAAGCGCTGAGCACGAAGTCGCGCCAGCGCGACCCGGCGGCGACGATGCACTACTGCGACGTGTCGTAGGTGCCGCTGATCGTGCCCCAGACGAAGCTGAGCGAGAACTGGCCGGCGTCGCGGGTGCCCATGGTGGCGCCGGTGACGAAGGGGTCGATCCAGCCGGAGGTCGGCCGGCTGGTCTCCAGCGGCTGGGCGGTGCCGAAATGCGTCGTCGACTCCCAGGCCTTGGCGCTGACCACGGTGGCACTGTTGGTCTCGAGATCGACGAAGATGACGGAGGCGCCGCCGTCGACCGGGATCGGCGTCCGGTGCATCGACAGGTGGACGACGGTGCCGTCGACGTACGCCGACGTGGCGGGCTGCGAGGTCCATGCGTAGCCGCACGGGGTCAAGCTGCTCGGCCAGGTGCCGGTGCACTGGAACGCGCTGCCGGCGACGGGCGCGGCGGTGCGGTGGACGTCGAGGTCGCGCTTGTCCGGCGGAGGCGGGTTGCCCGAGGGATCGCCGGGCGGGGTGGGCGCGTCGGCGCAGCCGGTGAGCCAGAGCGCACCGATCGCGGCCGAGGTCAGCGAGCAGAGAGTGCAAAGCATGCGCATGACAGCTCCTTTGTCGTCGAAGCCTTACTGCGAGGTGTCGTGGGTGCCGCTGAACAATGGGCGCCGAAGCGACCCAGGAAAGCGTAGCGCGGTAGACGGAACCAGGGTGGCCCGGCACGGAACCATTCCGGCGACTCCGCCCGGATGGCCCCGCCCGGGAAGCGCACAAGCTGTGGAGATCGTTGCGGGGTTTGCGATGTCGCGGCGCGCTCTTTGGATCGGCGCGGCGACCGTGTAGACAGGAGCCAACGTGACCAAGGAAACGAAGCCGGACGGCAAGCCGAGCGCGAAGTCGGACGCGAGGGCGGGCGCGCAGTCCGGCGGGAAGCCGGACGCCAGGGCCGGTGCGAAGCGGAATGCGAAGCGGGAGGCGCTGGCCGTCGGGGCGCCGGAGGCGGAAGCCGAGGCGAAGGGCGCGAAGGCGGGCGCAAAGGCCGATGCAAAGCTCGGTGCGAAACCGGACGCGACGGCGGAAGGACAGCCAGAGGGAAAGGACACCGCGCCGGACGCGGTCCAGGCAGCGGCGACGATCCCGCGCAAGACCTGGATCATCCTCGGCGTGATCGTCGCGGCGATGTGGGCGTTCGCGATCAACACCGGCAACACGATCGTGCTCGGCGTCGTCGGCGCGCTGACCGCGGTGCTGGCCGGCGTCGTGCTGTGGGCGCTGCGTACGATCCGCAAGCACCGCAGCACGATGTCGCTCCTGCAGGGCGGGATGGCGTCGCCGGACGCGCGCCGCGAGGCGCTGGCCAAGCTGAAGGACAGCAAGGACGTCGGCTCGCCGTCGAACGTGTTCGCCCGCGCGCAGCTGCTCGCGATGGATCAGAAGCCGCAGGAGGCGCTCGAGCTGCTGGCCACGGTGGAGCTGCGCAACTATCCGCCGGCGATGCAGGACGACGTGTCGCTGCTGCAGGCCCAGCTCTACCTGCTGATCGGCCGGACGGCCGATGCGCGCAAGTGCGCCGACCTGATCAACCTGGACAACCCGCAGCGCAAGGAGGCCCGGCCGATGGCGGCGACGATCGTCGCCGAGGCGTGGGCGCGCACGGGCAAGCCGAAGGAGGCGCTCGCGCTGCTCGACACGTTGGAGCTGCCCAAGAAGGACGCCGAGCAGATCGCGCTGCAGGCGCGGGTCGCGCGGGTGTTCGCGCGGTTCGCGGCGAACCAGCGCAGCCAGGCGCGCGCCGAGCTGGTCGCGCTCGCCGATCAGGACCTCAACCAGCTCGGCCGCTTCGTGCAGCCGCAGTTCCGCGTCCGGCCCGATCTGCAGAAGCTCGCGCGCAGCGTGCTCGAGCAGCATCCGGCGGCGCGCCGCCACATCAAGGCGCAGGGCCGGCGGCGCTGACGGACGCACACAGGTGCGAAGCCGGCGACATCGCCCGACGGCGGCGATGTGAGCTGCCGGCGGAACGCGCAAAGGCTGCGGTCGATCACCCGGGTTCGCGTGGCATCGGGGGCGTGCCGGGTAGCCGCGATCAACAACGCTGCCGGGCCGCCGATGCAACGCCTGGATGCTTCGATCGCTGCGCTTCGAACGTGCTGCCACCGTAACCAGGCTGACCGCGCTGGCGGCGCCGATCCTGGCCTGGGCTTCGTCGGCCGCGGCCGCGCCGGACGCGCCGGCTGCCCCGGATCCGGCATCGCCCGATGCGACATCGGTCGCGGCCTCGCCGGACGCGAGCGCACCGGATGCGACGGCGCCGGACGCGCCGGGCTTCGACGGATCGGACGCGCCCGCAGAGGCTGCGCCCGAAACGCCCCCGCCGGAGTCGCCCGCGCCGGAGCCGGCGACGCCGTCGGACGCCGAATCAGCACCCGCGCCCGCGGACATCGCCGGCGCTCCGGAGACGCCCCCGCCGCCGTCGGTGGCGGCCGCGCCGGACGCCGCACCTGCGCTCGCACCGGAGGTCGCCGCGCCCCGCGCATCGGCGACGGTGGTCGCGGCGGCGCCGTCGCGCGCACCGTGGATCGGCGCGATGGCCGATCTCGGCCTCCCCGACGGCGCGACGATGTCACTCGTCGTCCGCCCGATCCGCTCGATCCGCGCCCACGCCGGGCTGTCGCACAACCTGATCAGCCTGGGCGAGCGCGTCGGCGTCACCTGGGCGCCGCTGTCGTGGTGGGTGTCGCCGACGGTGTCGCTCGAGTACGGCCATTACACCGACGGCAACGCCAACCCGCTGGTCCGCGCCGTGAGCGGCGATACGATGTTCTCGTCGGCGGTCCTCGATCGCGTCGGCTACAACTACGCCAACGCCCACCTCGGGATCGAGCTCGGCCGGCGCTGGTTCACGTTCTACATCCACGCCGGCGCGAGCCGGATCACCTCCACGATCCACAACCTCAGCGCCGAGACGATGTCGGAATCGGCGGAGACCACGAGCGTCACGTTCTCGAAGGATCCCAGCGTCCGGCTGCTGACGGTGTCCGCGCGCATCGGCTTCGTCGTGTACCTCGCGAAATGACCACCACCATGATCAAGATGTCTCGCTCCGCCATCCTCCTCCTCGCAACGCTCCCCGGCTGCCCGCTGGTCGACGTCGAGGCCGAGGTCCCCGAGGTCTGCCTGACGTATCCCAACCTGCAGGTCCAGAGCCCGGCGGTCGGGTCGCTGAGCCAGAGCTTCGTGTTCGACGACCTGTCCGCGGTGCACGACGTCGCGAAGCAGGACGCGAGCCTGTCGTTCGTGCGCGCCGAGGTCCGCGTGACCTCGGGGATCGAGAACCTCGCGTTCATCGATGCGGTCCACGTCGTGGTGTCGAGCACCGATCCGGCGACGCCGCTGCCCCCGCTGACGGTGTACGACTGCAGCGGCAACTGCGCCCCCGACGGCAACGCGCTCGAGGTGCCGGCCGCGCTCGTCCACAACGCGATCGACTACCTGCGGGCGGGCTCGCTCAAGATCGACCTCGAGTTCGACGGCCAGATCCCGGCGGCGTCGTGGACGATGGACATCGACGTCTGCATGAAGGGCAGCGCCGGCTACACCGTCTCGCCCTGACGGTCGGTCAGCGCGCGGGCGGCGACAGAGTTATTCCGACGACTGCGGATCCGGCAGATGCGTTGTGCGACGCGCCACAGGCGCAGTGTCGCGCGCAACGCACGGCGTTATCCGAGACCGATCGCGCTCACATCAAGCGCACGCGCTCGCTCACGACGTCGCGCCGCCGCTCGCCTGCGTCGCGAGCAGCCCGCGCAGCCGATCGCGGCGCGCGCGGCTGAGCCGGAGCTCGGTGCCATCGCGCAGCCGCACGCAGTGATCGCCGTGCGCGCTCGGCCGGAGCTCGACGACGCGATCGAGCGCGACGATCGCCGAGCGATGGATCCGCACGAAGCGCTGCGGATCGAGCCGGGCCTCGAGATCGCGCAGCGGCTCGCGATGGAGATACGACCGCGCGCCGACGTGCAGCTGCACGTAGTAGTCGGCGGCCTCGATCCAGTCGATGTCGGACAGCAGCACCAGCACGGTGCGCGCGCCGTCACGGATCGCGATGCGGTCGATCGCGGGATGGATCTGCGCATCGCCCTGCACCAGCCATCATCATGCCTGCCGGAGGCGATCGATGCAGCTGCGATGCAGCGAGTGGAGCGCAGCGAGGCGTGAACCGCGCTTGGTGGTGGCAGACTGCGGCTGCTTGCCCGGTGCGGCACGCTGCGACGCCATGCGACCCACCCGCCGCCGGCCACAGGCATCGGCCATGGCCGCCGGCCATGGGCACCGGCCATGGCCACCGACGAGACCCGCGCACCGATCGAATCCCCCTGCCGTGCGGGCGACTGGCGGCTGCGCGTCGCGCCGGCATGCGGGCCCGGCCATGCCGAGGTCCACACCACCCCCGCCGCGGCGAGCGCGGACGCGATCGACCTCGCCGGCATGGATCCGGCGGTGCCGCCCGGCAGCGACTTCTTCACGTACGCCAACGGCGGCTGGCTCAAGAGCCACGAGATCCCGCCCGACCGCGCCGCGTACGGCACCGGCGCGATCGTCGAGGAGCGGACCGCCCAGCGCACCGCCGACGTGATCGCCGAGGCCGCCCGGGGTGCCCCCGCCGGCTCCGATGCCCGCAAGGTCGGCGACTACTACGCGAGCTTCCTCGACGAGGCCGCGATCGCCGCCCGCGGCACCGCGCCGCTCGCCGCCGAGCTCGCGCGCATCGCCCAGATCGCGGACCGCCGCGCGCTCGCCGCCGCGCTCGGCGCCACGCTGCGCACCGACGTCGACGTCCTCAACAACACCAACTTCGACACCGAGAACCTGTTCGGCCTGTGGGTCGCGCAGGACCTCAGCGAGCCGACCCGCTACGCGGCGTTCCTGCTGCAGGGCGGGCTCGGCCTGCCCGATCGCGACTACTACCTCGACCCGTCCGATCGCATGGCCGAGGTCCGCGACAAGTACCGGGCGCACATCGCGGCGATGCTCGGGCTCGCCGGGATCGGCGACGGCGACGCGCGCGCGACCCGGATCGCCGCCCTCGAGCACGACATCGCCACCGCCCACGCCCCGCGGGTCGAGACCCAGGACGTCAAGCGCGGCAATAACCACTGGACCCGCGCCGCGCTCGTCGAGCGCGCCCCCGGCCTCGACTGGCCGGCGTTCCTGGCCGCCGCCGGGCTCGATCGCCAGGCCGAGCTCGTGATCTGGCAGCCCCAGGCCGTGGTCGGGATCGCCGCGCTGGTCGGCCGCGCGCCGCTCGACACCTGGAAGGACTTCCTCGCGTTCCACGCGATCGAGCGCCACGCCGCGGTGCTGCCGAAGGCGTTCGACGACGAGCACTTCGCGTTTCACGGCAAGGTGCTGAGCGGCACGCCGGCGCAGCGCGAGCGCTGGAAGCGCGCGGTCGACGCGACCAGCGCCGCGCTCGGCGAGGCGGTCGGCAAGCTCTACGTCGCCCGCTACTTCCCGGCGTCGGAGAAGGCGCGCGCCGAGGCCATGGTCAAGAACGAGCTCGCCGCGTTCGCCCACCGGATCGACAACCTGGCGTGGATGGCGCCGGCGACCAAGGCCCGGGCCAAGGCCAAGCTCGCTGCGCTCAAGGTCGGCGTCGGCTATCCCGACACCTGGCGCGACTACAGCCAGCTCGAGGTCGTGCGCGGCGACGCCTACGGCAACGCCGAGCGCGCCGAGCTGTTCGACTACCACCGCAACCTCGCCAAGCTCGGCCGGCCGGTCGACCGCGGCGAGTGGGTGATGAACCCGCAGCTGGTCAACGCGGTGAACCTGCCGGCGATGAACGCGCTCAACTTCCCCGCGGCGATCCTCCAGCCGCCGTTCTTCGACCCCGCCCGGCCGATCGTCATGGACTACGGCGCCGCCGGCGCGGTCATCGGCCACGAGATCAGCCACAGCTTCGACGATCAGGGCGCGCTGTTCGACGCGACCGGCCGGCTCGACAACTGGTGGACCCCGGAGGACTTCGCGCACTTCAAGGCGTCGGCCCAGCAGCTGATCGAGCAGTACAACGGCTATCGGCCGTTCCCCGATCTCGCCGTCAACGGCGCGCTCACCGTCAGCGAGAACATCGCCGATGTCGCGGGGCTGGCCGCGGCGTACGACGCCTATCGCATCGCGTTCGGCAAGGAGGCCTCGACCGTCGCCGGTCTGACCGGGGACCAGCAGTTCTTCCTCAGCTTCGCGCAAACCTGGCGCCGCAAGGCGCGCGAGCCTGCGCTGCGCCGCCAGATCCTGACCAACGGCCATGCGCCGGCCGAGTACCGCGCCGACACCGTCCGCAACATCGACGCGTGGTACGCGGCTTTCCGCGTCGTGCCCGGCGACGCGCTGTACCTCGCCCCGGACCAGCGCGTCCGGGTCTGGTGATTGCAAGGCTCACCACCGTGTCGTCGACCGCGATCGGCATCGTCCTCGGGTTGCTCGTCGGGCTGCGTCACAGCTTCGAGCCCGACCACCTCACCGCGGTGTCGACCCTCGTCGGCGACACCCACGACCTGCGCGGCGGCGCGCTGCTCGGCGCGCTGTGGGGGATCGGCCATACCGTGGCGCTGGTGATCGTCGGCGGGATCCTGGTGCTGGTCGGCGCGAGCCTGCCCGCGCGCGCGGGCGTGGCGTTCGAGCTGGGCGTCGCGGCGATGCTGCTCGCGCTCGGCGTGCGCGCGGTCGTCGTCGCATTCCGAGCGGCCCACCCCGCGCGCGATCACCGCCATGCCGTGCGGTCGCTCGCGTGGCGGCCGCTCGCGGTCGGCCTGGTGCACGGCCTCGCCGGCAGCGGCGCGCTGACCGCGATCGTCTTCGCCGAGCTCCCCGGCGCGGGCGCGCGCCTCCTGTACATGACGCTGTTCGGGCTCGGCTCGGTCGCGGGCATGGCGTTCGCGTCGGGCGCCGCCGGCGCCACGCTTCGCGTCGTCGCGCGGTCGGCCGGTGCGCGCCGCAGCCTGGGGCTCGCGACCGGGCTTCTGTCCGTCGCCGTCGGCGTGCTGTGGGCGATCCCGCTGTGGTCGCAGCTCGGGTAAGCCCGCCATCACGCGGGCCCCGCTCACGATCGCGGCGCTGCGGCCGCTTCATGCACAGGGGCTCTTCCGCCTGCGCCGGGTACCTACTCACTCGGGGGTCCTGGGTAGTTGCTACAGCGTACTGCGTCTTACGCAGCGTCAGCGCTCAGCGATTTCGGCCAGATCGAGCGACGCAGCGCGTGCGCGATCCGGCACGCCGGGTGCTCTGGTGCAGGCCATGCTGAATGACCAGTACCAGCTCGGAGAGCTCCTCGGTCGCGGCGGTATGGGACAGGTCCACGCCGCTCGCCATCGCTCCGGGCGGCTGGTCGCGGTCAAGCGCGTGCGCAACACGCTGTCGAGCGACCGGCTGATGGTCGATCGGCTGAGCGACGAGGCGCGCCTGCTGCGAACGATCTCGCATCCCAATGTCGTGCGGGCGATCGACCACGGCACCGATCCCGATGGCATGCCGTTCCTGATCATGGACCGCGCGCACGGCACGGCGCTCCACCAGCTGATCGCGCAGCGCGGCCCGCTGCCGCTCGAGCAGGTCGCCACGATCGCGTCGCAGCTGTGCGGCGGCCTGACGGCCGTCCACGACGCGCGGGTCGTGCACGCCGATCTCAAGAGCCACAACGTGCTCGTCGACGACGTCGACATCGTCACGATCATCGACTTCGGGCTCGCCCGCTCCATCGCCGAGGCGTCCGCGCAGACCGACCTCGTCGCCGGCACGCCGGCGTACATGGCGCCCGAGGTGATCGCCGGCGCGCACCCGAGCGTCGCCAGCGACCTGTACGCCGCCGCCGCCATCGTCTACGAGATGCTGACCGGCTCGACGCCGTTCTGCGGCCACATCTCGACCATCCTGACCCGGCAGCTGTCCGAGCCCGCCGAGGCGCCGTCGCAGCGCGCGCCCAGCCGGCGGATCTCGCCCGCGATCGACCGCGTCCTGCTGCATGCGCTCGACCGCGGCGCGCTCGCCGGCCGCTCCGGGCCCGTGCTCGCCGTCGGCAGCGACTTCTGGGTCGACCAGCCGACCGTGCGGCAGCCACCCCGGGTCGCGCCCCGGGCGGCGACCGAGCGCCTGGGCAGCGACGCGATCATCTGCGCCGCGCTGTCGCAGGCCGACGGGCTGATCGAGGCCCGCCGGCTCGCCGAGGCGGCCCACGGCCTCGAGACCACGCTCGCCGCGCTGACGCCCGACGTCCACAGCGACGCGCCCCGCTGCGCCGACGCCTGGCGGATCGAGACCGTGCTCGCCGCGCTCTACGAGGTGCTCGGCAAGCAGGAGCGCGCCCGCCGGCTGGCCCTGGTCGCCTACCGCCACGCGCTGCAGTCGGGCTGCCCGCTCGCCCAGGGCCGCGCCGGCACGCTGGTCGACCGCCTGGTCGCTCGGTCGATCCCACGGGGGAGAACCCCCGCCCCGCCGGCCGAGCCGTCGGGGTCCCCACCCCCCGCGCTCGCGCTTGGCCCACGGGGGAGGACCTCCGCCCCGCCGGCTGAGCCGTCGGGGTCCCCACCCCCCGCGCTCGGCTCTCGCCGATCGGGCCGCATCGCGCGCGGCAGCGTCGGCAACCGCTGACTCACCGGCGCGCGAGGTAGACGACGTGGCTGCGTGGCACGCCGAGCCGGTGGGCCGCGACCTGGAAGCCCGCCGACGACAGCCGGTGCGCGAACGCCTCGTCGGGCTCCTCGGACCACACGGCGAGGACGCCGCCGGCGGCGAGCGCGGCGCGGCTCCGGGCGAGCGCGGTGCCGCCGTAGAACGGATCGTCGGGGCGCTGGGTCGCGGCGTGCGGGCCCTCGTAGAGGTCGAGCAGGATCGCGTGGTAGCCGCCGGGAGGCGCCTCGGCGATCACGCGCGCGACGTCGTCGATCACGACGCGGACCCGGGGATCGTCGAGCGCGGCGCCGGTCAGCTGGGCGAGCGGGCCGCGGCACCAGTCGACGATCGCCGGGGTCAGCTCGGCGACGACGACCTCGGCGGCGGCGGGCAGCGCGTCGAGCGCGGCGCGCAGGGTGTATCCCATGCCGAGCCCGCCGATCAGCACGCGCGGGCGAGGCTCGGTCAGCGCGGCGCACGCCAGGGTCGCGAGCGCCTGCTCGGAGCGGCGATCGCCGCTGGTCATCAGGACGCGGCCGGCGATGACGATCAGGAAGCCGTGGCCGCGCTGGCGCAGCTCGAGGGCGCCCTCGGCGGTCGCGACGGTCGCCAGCGTCTTCCAGGGCTGCATGGCGGCGACGGTACCCGAGCGAGGGTGCGCTGGATCGCAAGCCGAACACCGGGTTGGCCGAATCTCGTGCCGCGGCTGGTGGCGCCCCGGCAAGGCCACTACAGTTGCGCCATGCTCCGCAGCGCCCTGCTCGTCGCCCTCGTGCTCGCCGGCTCGTGCAAGAAGGATCCTCCCAGGGGGGACCTTCCGCCGGCCACCGACTGGAAGGCATCCGCACCGTCGGCGGGCGCCAGGCCGCAGCCGGCGCCGCCCAACCCGCACGCCGGGATGCCGGGCGGCAGCCCGCACGGCCCGACGGCGGCGCAGACCGAGCCGCGCGCGCTCGACAAGCTGCCCGACGGACGGCTCGGCATGGGGCCGTTCTCGCTGGCCGCGCCGGCCGCCTGGACGGTCAAGCCGGTGACCTCGAGCATGCGCGCCGCGCAGTTCGTGCTGTCGGACAAGCCGGGCGCCGAGGCCGAGCTGGTCGTGACCTACTTCGGCAACCAGGGCGCGGGGACCATCGAGAGCAATATCGATCGCTGGCTCAGCCAGTTTCAGCAGCCGGATGGCAAGCCGTCGCGCGACGTCGCCAAGGTCGAGAAGACGCAGTTCGCCGGTCAGGATGCGACGGTGGTGTCGGTGGCGGGCCGCTACGACACCGGCGGCATGCCGGGCGGGTCGGGCCCGGTCGACAAGGCGGATCAAGCGTTGCTCGCGGCCATCGTCGGCAGCCCCACGGGTCCGTACTACTTCAAGCTGGTCGGCGCGAAGGCGACGGTCGATGCCAGCGCCGCGGCGTTCCGCAGCATGCTCGGCTCGCTGAAGCTGCGATAGATTCCATCGATCGACCCGCGCGACGCGACGCGCGGAGGGGTGAATCTCGCGGCTCTGCCGCGAGAGAGGGGGCGGGAAAGCCCCCTGTCGATCGACCCGCGCGACGCGACGCGCGGAGGGGTGAATCTCGCGGCTCTGCCGCGAGAGAGGGGGCGGGAAAGCCCCCTATATGATCGACCGATCGCGGCGGTTGCT
>VBLP01000032.1 GCA_005887925.1 Deltaproteobacteria bacterium
CGGCAACTACGGATCGTGCACTGCGCCATTGGAGAAGGACTCCGCTGCGGTTGACCGGGTGAAACAGTTATCGAATCAACGCCCGCCCCAGGGATGACGCACGCAGCATTTTGCACCACGCGTGCACGCGGTCGTTAGCATCGACGCGCGATCCACGAGCATGCTCACGAACGGAACAAGGGGGCTCTGACGGGCAAGCGCGTTTTTGCATCAGACCCGTCAATTCGACATCGGACCCCGTGGATGGCCCGCGGGTGCGCCGTATATGCGTCGACATGGAGCGAGCGAAGCTCGAGCGAGACGGGTGCCGGGTGCAGGTCGAGCCGGACGAGTTGGAGCGGGGAATCGAGCGCGATTCACTTGCGGAACGCCTCGCGGCGCAGATGCGCGACGCGGAAAGGATGCAGCAACTACATCAGCTCGCTGCAAAGTACGCCCGGTCATCACCGGACTCTCCGATCGCGCACGAGATCGTCACCGACGTGATCGAGGACATGTTGACCGGCGATGCGAGCAGCGACCCAGCGCGCGACATCCTGCCGCAGATCGTGGCGCACGTGATCGGCCGGGCCAAGCGCCGACGGAAGCCTAACGCGCTACCGCTGCCCGACGACGAGCGGCCCCGGAAGCGGCGCCATCTGTCACCCCCCGTGTGGGTTCCCTTGGAGAGAGCACCACCGGACGCGCTTGTAAGCGACACGTCAGCGCTGCGGCCTGGCGAGGGCAGTCACCCCGACATCGATCCCGTCGAGCTGGTCGGCCGGATCCGGCATCTCGCCAAGGATGACGAGCCGGCGCTGCAGCTCCTGGCGCTCCATGAGCGGGCGCTCAAGGGTCGCAAGCGGCTCATGCGCCGCCATGTGCTGCAAGCAGGAATGACGGACTGGACCTACCGGGCCGCGAGAGAGCGGCTCCTCGCATACGCGGCTACCGCCGCGTCTGCGACGGCAGGTGCGACGTCCGCGACGGCAACAACGTCAAACAGCGGCGGTGCGCCAGACGCCACGATGCTGCCGATCACGCGTGCGATCGGCCTTGAGGGTCGCACCGCACGCGTTCGCCGTTCCGTGTCGCGCGCACTTGGCCACACCCTCCGCGCTCCCGATGCGGATACCCGATAGCGCGAACGGTTGGTCGTGCGCAGGCACCCGCAGATCGCCGACATCAAGACTCGGGCCGCACGAGCGCCCCCCTCGCGTCAGGCGAATGTCGATTGCCTGCGGTCGATGACGACAAAGTGGAACGTGATCCCACGGTCAGGCTCGATCTCGCTGGCCGCGACGAGTCCGGCCGGCATCGCGGCGACCAGATCGGCGCGGGCGAGCGAGAGCAGTTGCGCGCGATGCGCGGCGAACAACTCCGCCTTGAAGCGGTCGAGGCTCCGCCGAGCGCGAGCGGCCTCGGGGAGCGCGTCCCATACCGCCGAGACGAACACCTTGCGTGGTCCAAACCAGCCACCCTCCGGCACCCGGGAGATGGCATCTTTGACCGTGGCTGCGAATGCGTCGAGTGCGATTGCTGTCATGCACTCATACTAGCCATCTAATTCTCACGTGTCAATCAGATATCTAATCTATAGATCTATAGTTCAGAGTATGACTGTAGATAGGCAGAGATACGAGACATGAAAGACGGCCCCGGAAGGGATCCTTCCGTCGTAGGATGTGAACGATCCAACGCGTCGCCCAGCCGACTGCGCTGTTCACCGATGCACATCGGCGAGCGTGGCCGCACTTACTCCAGGATCTTATCGTCGGACGCGGCGGGCTTCTCGGGTGAGCGTGACGAAGCCGGGCGCGATGAGGTTGGAGCGGGCTTGGCGATCGGCGAGGCGATGGAGGTCGGAGCGCTCGTCGGGGCCGATGGTAGACGAGCGACCGGCACGAGCGACAGTGTGACGGCCTTCTGTTCCAGCTCTCCGATCGTGATGGCCTGCAGTGCCGACGCAAAGCCCGGCGCCTCGGCGCGAATTTGAATGCGGATGCCTTGTGGAACGGGAACGGTGAGCGGTGAGCGTCCCGCCGCGATCAGCTTGGTCGCATCTTCCACGCGCAGCATGGCATCGGTGGGCTCGGTCGCGATCGCCAGAGTGGACATGGCAAGGCGTGCAGACGAGGACGGAGCAACCGCCGCGGGAACGCGCGCTGTCGTGGCCGAGCTGTCCGGCATCTGTGTGTGCGTCGTGGGCGACGATGCGAGATCCGGTAGCACCGGCGTGGCCTGGGAACCGTGGCGACCGGCGAGGACTGCGATCACCGCGGCGGCACCGAGCCCCACACCGATGGCAGCAAGGCCGAGCCGCGTCGCGCGTCGTCCGGGCGCACCGCTCGCGGTCTGGCCGACGGCGTGGCTGTGCGTGGTGCCCTCGGGTCTCCAGGGAGCCGCGGCCGCATCGGGGCTATCCGGCGCCATCACCGCGGCGGCGGGCACGGCCGGCGCGGGCGGCGCAGAGCAGTTGCGCGCGATGCGCGGCGAACAACTCCGCCTTGAAGCGGTCGAGGCTCCGCCGAGCGCGAGCGGCCTCGGGGAGCGCGTCCCATACCGCCGAGACGAACACCTTGCGTGGTCCAAACCAGCCACCCTCCGGCACCCGGGAGATGGCATCTTTGACCGTGGCTGCGAATGCGTCGAGTGCGATTGCTGTCATGCACTCATACTAGCCATCTAATTCTCACGTGTCAATCAGATATCTAATCTATAGATCTATAGTTCAGAGTATGACTGTAGATAGGCAGAGATACGAGACATGAAAGACGGCCCCGGAAGGGATCCTTCCGTCGTAGGATGTGAACGATCCAACGCGTCGCCCAGCCGACTGCGCTGTTCACCGATGCACATCGGCGAGCGTGGCCGCACTTACTCCAGGATCTTATCGTCGGACGCGGCGGGCTTCTCGGGTGAGCGTGACGAAGCCGGGCGCGATGAGGTTGGAGCGGGCTTGGCGATCGGCGAGGCGATGGAGGTCGGAGCGCTCGTCGGGGCCGATGGTAGACGAGCGACCGGCACGAGCGACAGTGTGACGGCCTGCTGTTCCAGCTCTCCGATCGTGATGGCCTGCAGTGCCGACGCAAAGCCCGGCGCCTCGGCGCGAATTTGAATGCGGATGCCTTGTGGAACGGGAACGGTGAGCGGTGAGCGTCCCGCCGCGATCAGCTTGGTCGCATCTTCCACGCGCAGCATGGCATCGGTGGGCTCGGTCGCGATCGCCAGAGTGGACATGGCAAGGCGTGCAGACGAGGACGGAGCAACCGCCGCGGGAACGCGCGCTGTCGTGGCCGAGCTGTCCGGCATCTGTGTGTGCGTCGTGGGCGACGATGCGAGATCCGGTAGCACCGGCGTGGCCTGGGAACCGTGGCGACCGGCGAGGACTGCGATCACCGCGGCGGCACCGAGCCCCACACCGATGGCAGCAAGGCCGAGCCGCGTCGCGCGTCGTCCGGGCGCACCGCTCGCGGTCTGGCCGACGGCGTGGCTGTGCGTGGTGCCCTCGGGTCTCCAGGGAGCCGCGGCCGCATCGGGGCTATCCGGCGCCATCACCGCGGCGGCGGGCACGGCCGGCGCGGGCGGCGCGGGCGATGCGACCGCGGACGGTAGCGGCGCATGCGCCGCGCGCTCCGGGAAGCGGCTTCGCAAGAGGTGCTGTAGCTCGGCCTTGGCGTTGCGTGACGCTGCAGGGCAGGCCATGAGCGCCGCGCACGCCTCGTGCGCCTTCTGGTAGCGAGCGGCCGGGTCGCGCTGGAGGAGCCGCATCGCGACTGCTTCCAGCTCGGGTGGCACGTCGGCACGGCACACCCGCGGCCGAGGGATCGGCTGGAGCAGCACGGCGGCGATCACGACCCGGTAGTCATCGTGTCGCGCGAACAGAAGCTCACCGGTCAGCAGCTCGCTTGCTCGGGAGAGAGGTAACCGGGCTTGCCCTTGATCATGTCAGAGCCCGGCGCAACGGTCGCTTGGCGGAGCTTGGCGATCCCGAAGTCCATCACCTTGACCGCGCCATGCCAGCTCACCATCACGTTGTGATGGGACATGTCGCGATGGATGACGCCGCGTACGTCGCCGCGCGCCGCAATCTCCTGGGGCGAAGACAAGGCGTCGGGGAGCGGCAGCTGATGCGCGTGGCCAAGGCCTTCGAGGATCTCGCCGACGAGGTAGATGATGACCGAGTACGGCAGGGGCCCGGACTGGCGGAGCTTGTCAAGATCCGCGCCGTCGATGAACTCCATCACGATCGCGAGCTGACCGGATGGATCGGTCAGGTGGTCCATCACCCTCACGATGTTGGGGTGCTCGCCGAGCAGCGCTGCGATCCGCGCCTCCTGGTGGAACATCTCGACGAACGCCGGGTTATCGACGTGCTCGCGCGCGATGCGCTTGATCGCGACGGGCAGTGCGAACCCCGGCGAGCCGTGCTTGACGCCGCGATGCACCTCGCCAAAGCCTCCCTTGCCGAGGAGCGCGACGTAGCTGTAGCTCCACGACGTCGAGCCCCGCGCGCGGCTCACGCCCGGGGCGCGCAGCGTCTCGTGGAGGTTCGTGGTCACGAGCAGTCGCGGTGCGCGGCGCTGCACGATCCCCATCCCGTCCGTCTCGGACGTCGGCCCGACCAGCACCCGCGCGAGCGCCAGCGCGAGCTCGCCCGCGGTCGCCGGGCGCTGCGATGGATCGGGATGGATGGCGGCGAGGATCGGGCCGACGGCTGCCTCCGGAACCGCCGGGCATCGCTTGCGCGGATCGATCGGCGGCTGGGTCATCTGCGCGTGGTAGAGCGCCCCCTCGGGCGCGTCGTACGGCAGGTGTCCGCCGGTGATCATCTGGTAGGTCAGAACGCCGAGCGCGTAGACATCGCAGCGCCGATCCACGGGATCGCCCCGCAGCTGTTCGGGCGCCATGTGCGCGGTGGTCCCCGGCGTCGCGCCCGGTCGGGTCACACCCGGCTCGTCGAGCAGCTTGGCGATCCCGAAGTCGAGGACCTTGGCGACGTGACCCTCCGCGCGCATCATCACGATCACGTTGTCGGGCTTGAGATCGCGATGGATGATGTTCGCGGCGTGCGCCAGGTCGATTGCGTCGCAGATCGGCGCGAGGATGTCCAGGACCGCCGCGAGCGGCAGCGGCCCGCGCTGCGCGACGAGCTGGGCCAGCGTCTGCCCGTCGAGATATTCCATCGCGAGGAACCATCGGCCGTCCGCGAGGCGCCCGATGTCGCCGCGCAGGTTGATGATGGCCGGGTGCTGGATCGCGCTCGCGGTGCGCGCCTCGGTGCGGAGCCGCGCGACGGCCGTCTCATCCTGGGTCAGGTGCGGATGCAGGATCTTGACCGCGCAGCGCTCGCCGGACGCGCGATCTTCGGCGAGGAACA
>VBLP01000247.1:0-18410 GCA_005887925.1 Deltaproteobacteria bacterium
CGCGGTCGAGGAGGCCGAGCGCCTGGCCGGAGCGATCGGGGCGTGGGACGACATGGTCGCCGCGTACACGCGGGCGATCGACGAGCGAAGCGAAGTCGCGGGGGGTGGGATCAATCGTACGAAGGACCGCGAGGTCAAGCGGATGACCTTGCTCCGCATGGCGCGGGTCCACGACACCGAGCTCTCCGACCCGGCGCGCGCGGTCGAGACCCACCTCCGGGTGCTCGAGATCGAGGCCAAGGACGTCGACGCGCTCGCCGCGCTCGATCGGCTCTACCTCGGCGCCGGGATGTACGACGACCTCGCGGAGATCCTGCGCCGCCGCATCGAGGTCGCGCAGGACCCCGACGAGCACATCGAGCTCCTGTTCCGCCGCGGCGCGATCTTCTCCGACGCGCTGGGCGATCTCGACGAGGCGCTCGCGTGCTACGTCGCGGTGCTCGATCAGGAGAGCCGAAACCGCAAGGCGCTCGAGGCGATCGAGACCATCCACTTCCGCCGCGAGGCGTGGCCCAAGCTGTACGAGACCTACGAGAAGCTGATCGACGTCGCCGAGGCCGACGACGAGATGGCCGAGATCTACGCGCGCATGGCGCGGATCTCGTCGGACGCGCTGCACGCGCCCGGGTTCGGCGAGGACAAGGCGATCGAGCTGTGGAGCCGCGTGCTCGACATCCGCGGCGAGGACCCGCAGGCGCTCGAGGCGCTCGGCGAGCTGTGCACCCGGCGCGAGCGCTGGGAGGAGCTGGTCGAGATCATCGAGCGCCAGATCGCCGCCACCCAGGGCGATCAGGACCAGATCCGGCTGTACAAGCAGCTCGGCCGGGTCTGGGAGGACAAGCTCGCCCGCGAGCGCAACGCGCTCGACGCGTGGCTCGCCGCCGACCGGATCGACGGCAACGACCTCGAGACCCTGCGATCGCTCGCGCGGCTGTACCGCTCGACCCAGTCGTGGGACGAGCTGTCGCAGACCCTGCGCCGGATCATCGAGGTCGGTCAGATGACCGACGCGATCGACGAGACCGAGACCATCGAGCTCTATGCCCAGCTCGGCCAGCTCGAGGGCGAGGTGCTCGGCCGGGTCGACGACGCGGTCACCGCCTGGGGCGAGGTCATCGGAATGGATCCCGGCGACTTCCGCGCGCTCGGCGCGCTCGAGGCCCTGTTCACCCGCGAGGGTCGCTGGGAAGAGGCGATCGACGTGCTCGAGAAGCGCGCGCTCGTGCTCGACGACGAGACCCAGCGCCGCGACACGCTGCTCCAGGCCGCCGCGACCTGGGAGGAGAAGGTCGAGGACCTGACCCGCGCGGCCGCGGTCTACGAGCGCGTGCGCGCCTCCGATCCGTCCAACTCCGTGGTGAGCGACCGGCTCGAGGCGATCTACACCCAGCAGTACCGGTGGACCGAGCTGGTCGAGGTCCTGCTCGAGCGCAGCGAGCTCCGGCCCAACGTCGACGAGCAGATCGCGATCCTGAACCGCGTCGCGCGGATCTACGAGTCCGAGATCGGCGACCAGGAGTCGGCGTTCTACGTCCTGCAGGCCGCGTTCAAGCGCGACTACGCCCACGACCAGACCGCCCACGAGCTGGAGCGGCTCGCGACCGCCACCAACCGCTGGCAGGAGCTGCTCGAGGAGTACACCAACCGGGTCAACGAGCTCGAGCGCGACGACCGCGGCTCGGCCGCCGACCTGTGGGTCAAGATCGGCCGGTGGTACGCCGAGCACCTGTCGCACCTCGAGTACGCGATCCACTCGGTGCAGCAGGCGCTGCGCATCGATCCGAGCCACACCGGCGCGCTCGGCGGCATGGCCGAGCTCCAGCGCAAGCGCGGCTCGTGGAGTGAGCTGATCGAGACCCTGCAGCGCCACGCCGCCGTCGAGCAGGCGCCCGACAAGAAGACCGACCTCTACATCCAGCTCGCCGAGCTGCTCGAGCGCCAGATGCAGGACATCGGCGGCGCGATCCACGCCTACCAGCAGGCGCTGGTCTACGACCAGGCGTCGCGCCCGGCGCTGGTCGCGCTCGACCGCCTGTACCGTCGCACCGAGCAGTGGGAGCCGCTGATCGACGTGCTGTCGCGGCGCGCCGAGCTCGACACCGAGGACGCAGCGATCGTCAAGCTCCGGCTCGAGATCGGCCAGATCTGGGACCTCCGGCTCTACGACGCCGGCCAGGCGATCAACGCCTACCAGGCGGTGCTCCACGTCGACCCGGTCAACCTGACGGCTCTGCGCGCCCTCGAGACCCTGTACGAGAAGACCAACCAGTCCGAGAAGTACCTCGAGGTCCTCGAGGCCCAGCTCGACGCCTCGCCGTCCGACGCCGAGCAGATCGCGCTCTACGAGCGCATGGCCGCCGCGTGGGAGGAGCGGTTCGGCAAGCTCGACCGCGCGGCCGAGTCGCTCGAGAAGATCGTCGCGGTCGACAACCGCAACTACAACGCCTACCGCGAGCTCGCCCGGCTCTACCAGCAGGCCGGCAAGTGGGAGGCGCTGGTCGAGACCTACCGAAACCACATCATGGCGACCGCCGACGTGCAGACCCGCGTCGACCTCTACGTCGCCATGGGCGTGACCTACGACCAGAACCTCAACGACCTCGACCGCGCGATCGAGGCCTACACCGACGTCCTGCAGCTCGATCCCGACGAGCAGCGCGCCCTCGACGCGCTCGGCCGGCTGTACGAGCGGATCAGCGAGTGGGACCGCGGCGTCGACATGATGGCCCATCTCACCACGCTGACCAGCGACCCGCGCAAGCAGGTCGACCTGTACTGGCGGATGGGGCGGATCCAGTACGCCGAGCTCGGCGACGCCGACGCCTCCGAGGCCAACCTGCTGCGCGGCCTCGCCCTCGACCCCGGCCACGTTCCGACCATGGAGGCGCTGACCCGGCAGTACAGCGACCGCGGCGACTGGCTCAAGGCCGCCCAGATGATGGTGCGCGCCGAGAGCTACACCCCCGTCGCGATCGACAAGGTGCGCCTCTTGTTCGAGGCCGCCCGGATCTACGAGGACAAGCTGCGCCAGGACGACGCCGCCAAGCAGCTCTACGCCGCCGTCATCGCGCTCGACCCCGAGCACGTCGAGGCCGGCAAGCCGCTCGCCGACCTCTACTTCGCCGGCCAGCAGTGGGCCGAGCTGTCACCCGTGATCGACATGCTGTGCCGCAAGGTCGGCCAGCTCCACGCCGACCCGCGCGAGCTCAACGAGCTGTACTACCGCGCCGCGCGCACCGCCGACGAGCTCGGCGACTACCAGAAGGCGCTCGGCTACTACAAGGCCGCCTACGACATCGACTCGACGTACCTGCCGACCCTGGTCGGCCGCGCCGACCTCCTGTTCAAGATGGCGGACTACGAGAGCGCCGGCAAGATCTACCAGACCATCCTCGTCCAGCACCGCGACGGGCAGGGCGAGGCCGACGTGGTCCGGATCTACAACCGGCTCGGCATGGTTCGCCAGGCCCTCGGCGAGCGCAAGAAGGCGCTCAACATGTTCGAGAAGGCCCTCGAGATCGATCCGACCCACCGCGACACCCTCGAGGCGGTGATCGATCTGCAGCAGCAGCAGGGCGACTGGGAAGCCGTGATCCACGCCAAGCGCGGCCTCATGGCGACCGCGGCCACGCGCGAGAAGACCCAGCTGCTCTCCGAGGTCGGCGGTATCTATCACGAGAAGCTGCAGAACCCGCAGAAGGCCACCGCCGCCTACCTCGACGCCCTCGAGGTCGCCCCCGAGGATCACCAGCTGCTCCAGAAGGTCTTGAACCTCTACACCGAGACCCGGCAGTGGAAGAAGGCGGTCGAGACCATGGAGCGGTTCATCGCGCTCGAGTCCGACTCGCTGCGCCGCGGCGCCTACTACCACGCCGCCGCCACGGTGTGCCGCGACGAGCTCAAGTCGCTCGACGAGGCCGTCGAGTACTACAACAAGGCGCTCAACAGCTTCTTCGAGAAACCCGAGCGGCTGCCCGAGGCGATGATCCCGCGCGCTCTCAAGTCGTTCGAGGCGATCGACAAGGTCCTCACCACCAAGCGCGACTGGAAGGCACAGGAGCGCGCCTACCGCGACATGATCAAGCGCCTGCCGTCCCAGGGCTCGCCGACCTTCCACAAGATCCAGGTCGGCCTGTTCGACGGCCTCGGCGAGATCTACCGCTCGCGGCTCAAGCTCTACCAGTCCGCCGCCGGCGCGTTCGAGATCGCGCAGCAGCTCGATCCGCGCAACGAGATGCGCAGCGATGGCACCGACCGCGCCGAGATCCTCGCCGAGCTCTACCTGGTCGCCGGCCCCGAGTACACCGACAAGGCCGTCGAGCAGCACATGCGGATGCTGCGCAACGAGCCGTTCAAGTACGACTCGTACAAGGCGCTGCGCCGGATCTACATGGACGCGCACCAGTACGACAAGACCTGGTGCGTGTGCAACACCCTCGCGTTCCTCAAGAAGGCCGACGCCGACGAGCTGCAGTTCTACGAGCAGTACAAGCCGCGCGGCATGGTCAAGGCCAAGAACGTGATGAGCCCCGATACGTGGGGAAAGCTGATCCACCCCGACGAGAACCGCTTCATCAGCGCGATCTTCGCCGCGTGCTGGCAGGGCATCGCCGCGATGAAGGCGTTCCCGCACAAGGACTACGGCGTCAAGCGCAAGGAGCGCCGCCAGCTCCAGGGCGATCCGCTGATGTTCTCCAAGCTGTTCTACTACGTCGCCCAGGTCTTGAACGTCCAGCTGCCCGAGGTCTACCTCGTCGAGGACAACAAGGCCGCCGACATCCAGCTCGCCAACGCGATCGAGAAGACCGAGCTGTGCCCGTCGTTCGTCGTGCGGCCGCACCTGATGCAGGGCAAGTCCGAGCGCGAGATCGCGTTCCTGTCGGCCCGCCGCCTCACCTTCATGCGGCCCGAGTACTACCTGAAGATGCTGCTGCCGACCAACACCGAGCTCAAGGTCGTCGTCCTGTCGGCGATCGTGATGGTCCAGCCGCGGTTCCCGGTGCCGCCGGACATGGTGCAGCTCGTCCAGCAGTACCTGCCCGAGATGCAGAAGCGCATGCCACCGCAGCTGCTCGAGCAGCTCGGCGGCGTCGTCGCGCGGTTCATCCAGGCCGCTTCCGAGATCAACCTCGCCAAGTGGGGCCACGCGGTCGAGGCCACCTCGCACCGCGCCGGCTTCGTCGTGTGCGGCGATCTCGAGGTCGCGGCGCGCATGGTGTCGGCCGAGCCGGTCGTGATGGGCGGCCCGCAGGTGAAGGACAAGATCAAGGAGCTCGTCCTCTACTCGATCTCGGAGGACTTCTTCACCGTGCGCACCCAGATGGGACTGACGATCGCGGGCTGACGCCCGAGGCGAGTCGTGATGTCGCCCGTCGCGCGGCGCAGCACGCTGCCCATGCTCGCCCCGACCAGGAACGGCGGCGGTGGCGTGGTCAGCACCACGTAGTCGCGCCCATCGGCGCAGCGCACCGCCTGCGCCGGCCCGTGCGCCGCCACCGAGTACAGCGGCACCGGCCGGCCGTCCAGGTCGCGCACCCGCGACGGCGCCCCGGCGCACGCGCAGCCCAGGACCAGCCCGGCGAGCCCGACCACTCGCGCGAATTCCACGAGCTTGCTATATCGCCGAGCGCTGCGGACCGCCATGACGCTGCAAGTATGCCAGGGACACCTGGCGAATCGCAGTCCCAGCGCGAGCCAGCGCGGTTGTCCGTGAGGTCAGCCGCGCCGTTGCTGCGGGCCGTGCCTCATGGGGCCGGCGGTCGCGGCTTCGGGCGGTAGCGGTAGTCGACCGAGACGCGCAGCTGGTCGGCGGTGGCGTTGTCGAGCGCGCGGTGGACGGTGAGCGCCGAGAAGAAGATGACGTCGCCGGCCGCGAGGTCGCCGGTGGCCCAGGGCGCGTCGTCGGGCGTGTCGGTGCCGACGAGGCCGCCGCCGGTGACGACCGGCGCGTGGGGACGGAGGCCGAGGTGATGCGAGCCGGGCCACACGGCGAGCGGGCCGAGCGGCGTGGGGCACGGGTCGAGCGGGAGCCAGGCGGTCCAGACCGCGGCGGCGTCCTTGAGGTACGCGGCGTCCTGATGGGGTGGGGTGGTGAGCTCGGGTGCGCCGGGGGAGACCAGCCGGCAGACGTCGCCGACGAACGGCTCGGGCTCGGCGTCGAGCACGTCGCGCAGGACGCCCAGCAGCGCGGGCGCGGCGGCGAGCGCGCGGTACGGCTCGGAGGGCAGGATCTCGCCGAGGAAGTCGATCCAGCGCGCGTCGTCCCAGCGGCCGAGGCGCAGCGCGGGATCGGTGGCGCCGTCGCGCAACCAGCCGCGGCGGGTCAGCGCTTGCTCGATGCGCGCGCGGAGCGGCGCGAGCGCGGATCCGGGCACGAGGCGCGGGACGTAGAGATAGCCATCGCGCTCGGCGCAGGCGCGCCGTCCGGCGGTGTCGTCGGGCGCGGCGACGAGCGGCACGAGCCGGCGCGTCACGGCCGCAGACACGGCGGGCTCGGCGTGCACCGGCGCGGAAGGTGGTCGCACCGCAGCTCTCCCGCCTAGCGCTCGATGACGGCGCGGCCGCGCTCGGCGAGCTTGTAGACGTGGTGCTCGCGCGTCATGTAGCCGGCCATGATCCACTCGCGGCGCACCGCGCAGTAGTCGTCGAACACGACCTCGATGAAGCGGCTGAGCTCTGTCTCCTCGTACTCCTTGCGGCGCGGTATGCGGCGCAGCAGCTCCTCGAGCACGATCTCCTTCTTGCGCCGCTGCACGGGCAGGGCGCGCAGGCGCGGGCCTTCGAAGAACGCGCGCAGGACGTCGCGGGTGTCGTCGTCGACGGCGGCGGTGCTCGCGAGCTGCTTCACGCGCTTGGGCGTGGTCACCGCCCGCATCGCGCGCTGCATCGCCTCGAGGTCGACCTGGTAGAACACGTAGGGCGGCTGGCGGGTCTCGACCAGGAGCCCGGCCCTCTCGAGGACCTTGAGGTGGTGCGAGACCGTCGCCGGTGCGATGCCGATCTCGGCGGCGAGGTCCTGGCCGCAGCGCGGGCGCTCGACCATCGCCGCGACCATGCGCAGGCGGGTCGGATCGGCGAGGCCCTTGAACAGGGTCACGACGGTGGACAGCTCGGTGGACGGCGCGCCGTGCTCGATCATGTCGAATCTATACCCATCGATTCGATGATCGTCAAATCGGCCATGTGGGTGGGGCCTCGCCCTACCTGCTGCGGGGCGCCGGGCAACCATCGCGGCGCGGCCGGTATCCTAGCGGCGTGGGGGAGCTGACGCCGGTCTCACCGCACGAGCGCGTCGCGACGCTCGACGTGCTGCGTGGGTTCGCCATGCTCGACGTGCTGCGTGGTTCGCCATGCTCGGCGTGCTGCTCGCGAACCGCGATCTTCGGGGTGCAGATCGCCGTCAGCCATCTCTGGCTGCGGTGGTTTCGCTTCGGGCCGCTCGAGTGGGTGTGGCGCTCGATCGTCTACTGGCGGCCGCAGCCGATGCAGGCGTGCGACTGACATCACGCGAAGATACAGGGACCGCCGCCGAGCATGCGGGGCGCTTGCGCGATCGTCGCGACATCTGCGAAAGTCGGTGTCTTCGCGCCGAGGGTAACCATGGATGTACGTGTGCTCGAGACCACGATCCGGGACGGCGGGTACGAGGTGTCGCATCAGTTCACCGAGGAAGACGTCGCGCTCGTCGTGAGCACGCTGGAGGCGGCGGGAGTCGGGTTGATCGAGATCGGATATGGAATGGGGGTCGGGAGTCACACGTTCGCGAGCGTGACGCGGCCCAAGGAGCGGGCGGTGATCAGTGATCAGGCGCACATGAGGACGGCGCGGGCGACCGCGCGCCGCGCCAAGCTGGGCGTGCTGTATGCCTGCGGCGAGGTGTTCTGTCCGGTGGAGTACCTCGACGAGGTCGCCGCGGCGGGGATGGACTTCGTCCGGCTGGCCTACATGCCGGGCGATCTGACGCCGGCGAACATGCGCTACGTCGAGCGCGCCCGCGAGCTCGGGCTGACGGTGTCGATCAACTGCATGCAGTCGTACATCGTGCCGCCGGTGGAGCTGGGACGGCTGGCGGCGATGACGGAGAAGGCGGGGGCGGCGTGGTGGTACGTGGTGGACTCGGCGGGCGGGATGCAGCCGGCGGAGGTCCGCGACTACATCCGGGCGATCCGCGACGCGACGGGCATGGCGGTCGGCCTGCACGCGCACAACAACCTCGGCCTCGCGCTGGCCAACAGCCTCGCGGCGCTGGAGGAGGGTGCGACCCTGCTCGACTGCACGCTCAACGGGCTCGGGCGCGCGACGGGCAACCCGTCGACGGAGCAGCTGATCCTGGCGCTGCAGGCGCGCGGGCACGAGACGGGGATCGACGTCGAGCCGATCGCGCGGCTGGCGCAGATGTATCGCGTGCTGTTCGAGGGCAAGGGCAACAGCCCCATGCACTTCGTGTCGGGTGCGTCGATGCTGCACTCGCGCAACGTGCCGGCGGTGACCGCGCAGGCGAAGGAGCGCGGGCTGTCGCTCTCCGACTACATGGTGCGGGTCGGGCGCGAGGCGCGCCGCGAGAGCTGCCTCGATCAGTTCGACTTTCCGGCCGCGGTGTTCGAGCGCGCGGCGGACGGCTGCAAGCGCACCGGCTCGAGCGAGCCGAGCGAGCCGCTGGTGCGCACCATCGCGGGTGTGCGAGAGCCTGGTGGTTCGCTCGGCGCGCCACCACGTGCCGAGCGTCCTGCACCTGGTGCCGGGCGAGGTGTTCCCGTTCGACGGCGCGCTGCCGTGGCAGTCGGCGTCGCTGGTGGGCGCGACGGTGGCGTGGTCGGGCGCGATCGACCTGGCCGCCGACCGCCGGCCGAGCTATCTGCTGGTCGACAGCGCGCTCGCGGGCCGCAGCGACCTGCCGGCGTGCCGGCAGCGCGCGTTCACCTGCGCGTGGGATGACCTGTGGAGCGATGCGATCCGCGCGGTGGTGGCGGCGGCCTCCGCGGTGGGCATGCGGCCATGGCTGCCGGGGTTCGACGATGCGCGGCTGCGCCGGATCGCGGATCGGCTCGCCGCGGCGGGGCTGGACCCGGCGCCCGAGCGCGGCGCGGCGGAGCGCGCGATCGCGGTGGCGACGAGCGACGAGCTGGCGCGCTGGATCGGGCAGGTGCGCGCGGGCGACGCGGTGATCCTCGTCGATCGCGGTGCGCAAGCGCGCGCGGCGGCGGATGCGATCCGCGCGGCGGGTGCGCAGGCGCTGATGCCGCCGGTGGCTGCGGTGATCGCGGCGCGGGTCCACGAGCTGATCGCGCTGACGGCGCAGCTCGCGCCGCTCCTGGCCGGGCCGGACGGCGGCGCGCCCTGGGTCGGCCCGCTCGTCGCGCCGGGCAGCAGCCAGGCGGTGGTCGACGTCGGCCTGTCCGCGATCATCGAGGACGGGCCGCACGAGCCGGGCGATCTGGCCGCCCAGGTCGCTGCTGCTCGCGCGCGCACGCTGGTCGACGGCACCGGATCGCCCTGAGGTAGCCCGCATCGATCACCACGCCGCCGGCTGCATCAATGGGTCAACGCGGTCAACGCGGTCAACGCGGTCAACGCGGCAGGTGGCGGCTGATCGTTCGGGCCAGGGCCTCGATCCGGTGCGGCGCCAGCAGCGTGAAGTGCGTGCCGGCCACCTCGTGGCGCTCGATGCTCGGCGCCAGATCGTCCCACCCGAGCGTGGGCGGCTTGGGATGCGATGGATGGGCGGCAGCCGCTTCGAACAGGTGCAGCTTGACCGGCACCGGTCGCTGCACATGGTGAAAGAATGCCCGGATCAGGCCCATGAAGATCTGCAGGCGACGCTCGACCTCGGCTTCGTCGCCGAATTCGTCGGCCGCGCCGAGGGCTCGCAGCGCGGCGAGCAGGTCGTCTGGCCTGGTGGACGGCGGCGGCGCGACGGGCACGAGCTCGCGCGTCAGCGCCAGCTGATGGAGAAAGAACCGCGCCAGGGTATCGCGATCCGTGGGTCGCTCGCGCATCTCGGGCTGCGGGGCGCGGCTGTCGAGGGCGCCGAGGAACGTCACGACACCACCTCGGGCGACGATGATCCGGCTGAGCTCTGCGGCGAGGACACCGCCGATCGACCAGCCGAGCAGCCGCTGCGGCGTGCGGAGGTCGAGCTCGTCGCAGTAGCGACTCGCCAGCTCGGTCAGGCGATAGCCCGGCTCGCGTGCGTCGCCGCCCGGTTCGGGCGCGCTCAGCCCGAGCACGGGGCCGGGCCAGTCGAGCGCATCGGCGAGGAGCTGGTAGTCGACCGCGCGGCCGCTGACCGGATGTACGCACACGACCGGGGCCATGCGAGCGTCGCCCGCGCGAAGAATTGCCAGCGGCATCACACGCGAGTGTACGATCGGCGGATAAAGCGTGGGACGGAACTTGTATCCTCCTGCGAGGAGGTCGCCATGGACGTTCGCGTGCCCGGAATCGAGTGGCAGCAGGCATGAGCGAATCCGAACGCCGCGCGCACCTCGCCGAGGTCGGCCATAACCTGTTTCGACTGGCCCGCGCGCGGGTCCGGTTCGATCTGTTCAGCGATGTCGCCGAGCGTGTCCTGGTGCCACGATCGGCGCAGGGTTCATCGGAGGCCAGTCCGGACGAGGTCCGCGAGGCGCTGGCGCCGCTCACCGGCGATGCCCGGCTGGCGCTGGCGACCAAGGGTCGCGCGGCCGAGATCGCGCTGGTCGACGCACTCGAGCTCGCGGGGCCGCCGGTGGTCCTGACTCACGGGCTGTTCAGCACCACGCAGGCGGCGCTCGCCCGTTGCGCGGCCGTGCTCGAAGATCTCCGGCTCGCCCAGCCGGCCGGCTCCGCCGATATCGATCTCGATCATCTCGAGGACCGGCTCGCCCGGGGTGGTGTGCAGCTCGTCTATCTGGAGGTGGCGAACAATGCCCTGTTCGGCTGGCCGCTCGGCCACGCCAACGTCGCCGCCGTGCGCGCGTCGTGCGACCGCCACGGCGCCAGGCTGGTGATCGACGCGGCACGTCCCCTAGCGAACAGTGCGGGGCTGGGCCACGACGATCTGGTCGGCTCGGCGCGCCGGATCCTGTCGCTGGCGCACGCGTTCACGATCTCGTGCGCCAAGGAGCTGCTCGTGCCCGTCGGCTCCGTGATCGGCTCGCCGGATGCCGCGCTGGTGGCGCGCGCCTGCCAGCACCTGTTCAAGTCCGGCACCAGCATGAGCCCGATCGATCCGCCGCAGCAGCGGGCCGACCTGCGGGATGGCGCGAGGTACGTGCTCGACCATCCGGGGCTCGTCCGCGATCGTCTGACCGTCGCTCGCCGGCTGGCCGCCGCGCTTGCCGAGCACGGCGTCGAGGTGGTGCAGCCGGTGACGGCGCATGCGGTGTACCTAGGGATCGATCGCGCGCGGTTGCCGCCCGGGGACATCGCCGCGATGATCGCGCTGCTGTCTCACCTGTACGTGGTCGCGGGCGTTCGCGCGCAGGTCGCCGGCACCCGGCGAGGGCCGGCGCTCCGTCTGGCGCTGCCGCTGCTCACCACGCTCGACGATGGGTCGCTGCGCGAGCTGGCCGGCGGCGTCGCTGCGTTCTTCTCGCGGATCGACGAACCGACGGCCCTGCGCATCCCCGATGGTCAGCTCGATGTCGCGTACTTCCGGACGCTGTTGCCAGCCGCGCAGGGGTAGTGCCACCGGCGCTACGGCGGCAACCGGCGGGTGAGCTCGGCGAGCGCCGCCGCCGGCCCGGTCCAGCGGATCGCACAGCCGGATGCGTCGCATCGTACCAGCGCGGCGTCGAGCACGAAGCCCTGGCTCTCGGGCGCGATCACCTCGACGGCGATCGGCCGGCCCGGTGGGATCGGACCGTCGAGCTCGAGGAACGCCCCGCTGCGGCTCACGTCGCGGGTGCAGGCGACGATCGACTCGTCGCCGGTGTCGAGGCGAAACAGCCACACCAGGCGCTGGCGCGAGCTGGCCCGGCGCTCCTGGGCCGCTCCGGGCACGTCGATCAGCAGGACGCCCGGTGGTGCCATGCCGCCGTACAGCGCCTCGACCGTGTCGGCGAACAGCTCGGCGGCGGCCGCACGCTTGCGACGGACCTTGCCGTGACCGACCACCTGATGGACGGCGTCGGGGAGCGCGCGATCGAGGACCGCGACGCGACGGACCCGGGCGCTGGGATCCAGCGCGGAACAGATCCGACCGAGGTCGCGCTCGACCAGCCGGCGGAGCGATGACGCGCGCCTCGCGGCGGCGCCGCGGAGGGCTGCGTGGGGGACCAGGAAGCCGGTGAGGTAGGGCCGCTGATCGCCGAGCAGCAGCACCTGATCGATCCAGGGCAGCCGGGTCACGGCATCCTCGATCGGTCCGGGTGCCACGTGCGAGCCGTCGAACAGGTTGAAGCTGTCGACCAGGCGGCCGTGGTAGCGGAGCTCGCCGTCGGGCCCGAGCGTGACCCGATCCCCGGTGCGGTAGAAGCCGTCGTCGGTGAACGCGGCGCGGGTGAGGTCGTCGGCGCCGTGATAGCCGCGCATCATGACGGGCGTGCGGGCTTCCAGCTCGCCGTCGTCGGTCACCCGCAGCGTCACGTCGTCGAGCATGTGGCCGACGAGGTCGGGCCGCCAGTGTCCCGGGCGGGTGATCGCAACGAGCGAGAACTCGCTCGCTCCGTAGGTATTGACGACGATCATCCCGCTGCGCTCGGCGGTGGTCAGGAGATCGTTGTCCGGGGCGGCGCCGCCGCTCACGAGGAACCGGGCGGACGGGCCGAAGATCCGCTCGCCGTGCCCCACGCCGCCGAGCTGCCGGACCAGGCTGCGCAGGACTCTCGGCGTGAGGCAGCAGTAGGTCGGATCCAGCCAGCGGATCTCGTGGATGTCGGCGTCGACGTCGATCCGGGTCGTGACGCAGAGCTCGGCCGCCAGCGACATCGCGACCGACAGGAGGTACTGGCCCATGCCGTGGGTCATCGCCGCCACCATCAGGAAGCGTGACGGCGGTTCGCTGGCCCGCTCGAGCCCGAACCCGAGCACCCGTGCGATCCGGACGAAGGCCGCGTGGCGCCGGATCACCAGCTTGCTGCCGCCGGTGGTGCCCGAGGTCGGCTGGAGCATGTACGTGGTGTCGCCATCGCGGCGCCGGGCACGCTCGCCGAGCCGAGCGATCGCGAGCGCCGGATCGCCCGTGCTCGCCGCGCGGCCGTCCTCGGCCACGATCGGACGTCCGTCGTAGGGTCCGATGCGATCGGGTGTCGTGAGCACCGCCCGGGCATCGATCCGGACGCACAGGTCGAGCACCGCCGGCAGCGAGGTGGTCTCGAGCGGTGTGAACACCACGCCGGCGCAGGCACACGCGAGGTCGAACACGATCGAAGGCACCATCTCGGCGGTGTGGACCACGACGTGGTCGCCGGCCGTGATGCCGAGCTCGTCCAGCCGGGTCGCGAGCGCTTCGATCCGGACGGCGGCGTCGGCGTAGCTCCACGTGATCCGCTCGTCGCCTCGGCACCAGCGGAGAAACGTGCGGTCCGGGTATGCGCGCGCGGCGGACACGAACATGGCGGCCACGCTGTCGCCGTTGCTGGTCATGGGATGCCCTCCAGCACGCGGTCGAGCGCTGCGCCGAGCGCCGCCACGTGCGGTTCGTTCACCAGCGAGAAGTGATTGCCGGGGACCTCGATGGTCTCGACCGGCCGTTCCACGAAGCTGGACCAGTCGTAGCGCTCGTGGCCGAACTCCGGGTGGCCGTCGCGCGCCAGGAAGTTGATGATGCGACCGCGGTAGCGGCGCGCCGGCTGCCAGCGCATGAAGCCAGTCGCGGTGGCGCCGAACACGGCGATGTGGGCGTCGAGCCGCGCATGGTCGATGTCCGGCGCGAAGCTGGGCACGCGGCGCAGCTCGCCCAGGGCCGCCTGCGCGAGGTCACCGGGGGAGAGGCCGGCGAACCGTGCCTTGTCGAGCCCGAGATCGATCTCGAAGCAGCGCGCGAAGTTGTTGACGTACATGAACGCGAGGGTCGCGGCGTTGAGCTCGCCGAACTTTGCCCGGACGCCCTGGGCCAGGTAGGGCGTCGGCGCGTTGCTGTCGACCAGGACCAATGCGGGGACGTCGTGGCCGAGCTCGGCGAGCTGCAGCGCCATTTCGATGGCGGCTGCGCCGCCGTTCGACCAGCCGCCGAGCAGGTAGGGGCCCCGAGGGCGGGCTGCGAGGAGCTCGCGAACGAAGTGGGCCGCGAGGTCCTCGAATCGCGCGGGTGGGGCGCTGCGGCCGTCGAGGCCGGGCGCGTGAAACGCGTGGATCGGTCGATCGGCCGACATCCGGCGCAAAAGCGGCAGGTACGCCAGCGCGCTGCCCGACACCGGCGGAACCAGAAACAGCGGCTGGCCCGTGCCGGCGGCGCGCAGCGCGACGGGCGAGCCCAGCGCAGCGTGTGCGCCGTGCGAGGCGACCGCCTCGGCCAGCCTCGCCACCGTGCGTCGCTCCGCCATCAGCGACAGCGGCAAGTCGGCATCGAGCTCGTCGCGGACGCGCGACAGCATGCGGATCGCCAGCAGCGAGTGCCCGCCGAGATCGAAGAAGTCGTCGTCGGGGCCGATCGCGCCGACCCCGAGCACGTCCTGCCAGATCTCGGTCAGGCGGAACTCGAGATCGCTGCGTGCCGCGCCGGCCGATCCGGCGCGGATCGGAGTGGGCAGCCGGGCGCGGTCGATCTTGCCGGCCGGGCTGCGTGGCCAGTCGTCGAGGACGACGAGGTCGGTGGGGCGCGCGAACGCGGGCAGCTGCGCCTCGAGGGTCGTGCATCGCGCACGCCAGGCGCGGTGCGCAGCACGGCCTCGACCTCGCCGAGCTCGATGCGGTGGCCGCGGACCTTGACCTGGTCGTCGGTGCGGCCGAGGAACTCGAGGCTGCCGTCGTCGCGGCGGCGCGCGAGATCGCCGGTGCGGTACATGCGTGCGCCGGGCGCGTGTGCCCAGGGATCGGGCAGGAAGCGCTCGGCGGTCAGGTCGGGCCGGCCGAGATAGCCGCGCGCCACCCCGGCGCCACCGACGAAGATCTCGCCGGGCCGGCCGTGCCCGACCGACCGCAGATCTGCGTCGAGCAGATGGACGTTCGCGCCCCGCAAGGGCTCGCCGAGGCTCGGTGCGCGCCCCGAGACATCGACGTCGCATACGGCCATGGTGGCGCACACGGTGACCTCGGTCGGGCCGTAGGCGTTGAGGAAGCGCCGGCCGGGGGCCCAGCGCGCGACGAGATCGGCCGAGCACGCCTCGCCGGCCGACACGATCGTGCGCAGCGTCGGAAACGCGGCGGGGTCGAGCAGGGCGAGGCTCGACGGCGGCAGGGTCGCGACGGTGACGCGGTGCCGGCGCATCAGCTCGACCAGGCGCGGGCCGGGCGCGAGCTCGTCGCGCGGCGCCAGGCACAGGGTGGCGCCTGCCGCCAGCGCGGTGAAGACCTCCGAGACCGATGCGTCGAAGCTGAGCGGTGCGAACTGCAGGATCACGCTCGCGGCGTCGATCGCGAAGGTCTCGATCTGCGCGGTGACCAGGTTCGCGAGGCCGGCGTGCGGCACCATCACGCCCTTGGGGCGCCCGGTCGAGCCGGACGTGAAGATCACGTAGGCGAGCTGCTCCGGCGCCGCGGCTGGCAGCGCTGCGGCGGGCGTGTCGCCGATCTCCGGCCACGCGCGGTCCAGCTCGAGGGTCGCGGCCGGATCCGGCGGCAGCCGGCTCGCTGACGACGACGTGGTGAGCACGATCGGCGCGCCGCGGCCGACCTGCGCGAGCATGTCGGCGAGCCGCGCTGCGGGGTACGCCGGATCGAGCGGGACGTACGCGGCTCCGGCGCGGAGGACGCCGAGCATGGCGATCGGCGCCCACGGCGATGGCTCGACGGCGATGCACACCAGGTGCTCGGGGCCGACGCCGCGCGCGACCAGGTAGCTCGCCAGGGCGTGCGACCGCGCGAGCAGCTCGCGGTGCGACAGCCGCTCGTTGCCGCAGACGATCGCGGTGCGGTCGGGGCCGCGCGCGGCCGCGCGGTCGATCAGGTCGAGGACGAGCGGCGTCACCGCGGCTCGGCTTCGAGCACCGCGGCGGCGGCACGCTCGACGCTGGTGCCGCGGAAGAACCCGGGGTTGTGGCGGCCGTGCAGGCGGACCGCGTTGTCGAACGTGAACGCGCGGAAGCCGTCGGGGCTGACATGCCCGCGCTCGACGAGCTCGTGGGCCTCCGCCAGCACCGAGCGCATGTCGGTGACGTCCCAGTGGCCGATGTCGGAGCCGAACATGACGCGCAGCTGCGCACCCATCGGCAGGCGGCCGTCGAGGGCCCAGCCGACGCTCGGGTCCTCGGCCTCGCAGCCGAAGAAGAAGTTATCGACGAAGTGGTCGCGGATGTCATCCTCTCGCGCGATCGGGCAGCGCGCGAACTCGTCGAGCAGCGCGGGGTCGCGCGGCGCCCAGCCGGCCTCGGGCACCCAGCCCGAGAGCAGGAACAGGCCGCGGCACGACTCGTCGAGCGGCCGCTCGAGCAGCCGCGCGTAGCGCTCGCCGCCGTGCTCGCGCAACGCGCGCACCAGGCGGTCGCGGTCGAGCTTGCCGGGATCGTAGGCCTCGATCGCGGCGAGGTTGCGCTTCTCCCAGTGGCCGATCAGGTCGGCGTACAGCGAGCACGCCCAGCTCGCGCCGCCCTCGAGCAGGGCGACCTGGAGCCGGGGGAACCGAAACGTCACGCCGGCGAGGAACAGCGACTTGCACAGCGCCTCGCCCGTGCGGGTGCCCCACAGGCCGGCCATGTGCGCGGTCGGCGAGACGCCGAGCTCGACGCAGCGCGCCCAGAACGGATCGTAGTCGAGCTCGCTGTCGACGCCGAACGTGTCGAGCCAGGTCATCACGCGGGCGAGGCCGGGCGAGACCTGCGCGCGCAGCGGGGCGAGCGCCTCGATCGGCCGCGGCACGGCGCAGTCGATCACGATCACCTTGAGCCCGAGCCCGACCGCGTGTTCGAGCTCGGCGATCGCCTGTCCGGGCGTGGTCATCGGGATCATCGCCGCGGGCGCCAGCCGGTCGGCGTGGTCGCGAAAGTTGTCGGCGTAGAACTGGTTGATCGCGCGGCACACCGCGGAGCGCAGCTCGGGCGCGGCGAACCGCACGTACGGCACGCCGAGCGTCGGATACACGATCGCGTAGTCGATGCCGAGCTCGTCCATGTTGCGGCGGAACAGCGCCGGCACCATGCACGCGGCGATGTCGTCGGGCCGCGTCGTCTGCAGGCCCCACGGCGGTCGCACCGCGCGCGCGGCGCGGCGCTCGGACGGCGTGAGCTCGTACCAGCCGAAGAACGTGCGCAGCGCGTCCTGGGCGCGGGCGGCGAACAGCCCGCCGCCGACGTCGCGCAGGTAGTCGAGCAACAGCGGCTCGAACTCGAGCTGGTGGCCATCGGCATCGATCACCGGGTGCGATAGCTGCGCCCGGATGTCTCGCGCGCCGGTCACGAGTCGGTCTTGTCCATCGCGCGGCGCAGGCTCAGCGGCCGCATGTCGGTCCAGACCTCCTCGATATAGGCGAGGCACTCCTGCTTGGTCCCCGCCTTGCCGACGGCGCGCCAGCCCAGCGGCAGCTCGCGTCCCTCGGGCCAGATCGAATACTGTTCTTCGTCGTTGACGACCACTTGATACCGCACATCCTCGGACATCGAGCCTCCCGGCGCAGATTCGACGCGCGAACCGCGACTATAGTGATGATCCTGCGGTACGTACAGTGACAGGGTCCACGTGGCCGACCGGCGAGACTTTGTCCTCACGGCTCCGCTTGGCCGCGCGATCTGGTCGCTGGTATGGCCGATCGCGGTGTCGAACCAGCTGTCGATCCTGAGCCTCACGATCCTCCTGTTCTGGTTCGGCCGGCTCGCGGGGCAGACGGGGCTGGCAGTCGAGTCGCTGTTCCGGCCGCTCGGGCTGCTGGTCGGCTGGCTGTTCGGCGCGACGTCGGTCGGCGCCTCGGTGCTGGTGTCGCGCTCGGTCGGGGCCTCGGACGGCCGCGGGCTGTCGATCGCAGCGGGTGCCGCGACACTGGCGGTCGCGCTGTGGGCAGCCGTCGCGGTGGTGGTGCTGCCGCTGTCGCCGCAGCTGGCGGGCGTGCTCGCCGGCGGCCTGGCGATCGAGCGGCCGATGCTCGGCTTCGTGATCGGATGGTTCGCGGTGGCGCTGCCTGCGGCGACGGTGGTGCAGGTGCTGCTCGACATCGCGAGCGCGACGGGCTGGACCCGCTTCAACCTGGTGCGGGTCATGGTCAACCTCACGTGCACGGCGGCGCTCGTGCCGGCGGCGATGGAGCTCGGCATGGGGGTCGCCGGCGGCCCGGTCGCCCAGGGGCTCGCGGCGCTCGGCCTCAGCGTCGTGGTGTGGCGCGCGCTGGTGGGCCGCCGCGGCGC
>VBLP01000247.1:18742-32512 GCA_005887925.1 Deltaproteobacteria bacterium
CGACGCCGCCGCGCACGCGCTGTCGATCCTGCGCTGGGCGGCTCCCGGGGTCGCGACCTGGCAGATCCTTCTGGCCGCCTTCGCCGCGCACCGCGCCACGGTGCGGGCCAGCCTGCTGATCGTCGCGGGCGAGGCGGTCGGGCTCGCCGTCGCGCTGGCGCTGCCGGGGCCCAGGCTCGACGCCGCGTGCATCGGGTTCGTCGCCGCCAACTGGCTCAAGGCGGCAGCGCTGCTCTGGCTGCTGGCGACCGGCGCGATCGTGCGCGCGCAGCAGAAGCTGGCCGGCGCCGCGGCTGCCGCACCAGCGGAGTGAGGCCACGACAGCCCGGCGCGTTGCGAACCGACCCGGCGCCCGGCACGGCCCGATCAATTCTGCGCACCCGCGTCGGTGAATTGCGGATCGTGATCGTGGCCACGCCGGTGAATGCACATCCAGTGGCCAACCGCAAGGGAACAGGACGCTCGCTTCCGGGGAGATTGACGATTGCCAGTCCTTTCTGTTCTCCTGATGTAGTGCTTGCGAAAAGTATTACCTCAGCTGTGCGCGGTGAGGTGGACTGCCCCGTGACGGACCGCCCCGTAACGGACCGCGCTCCTGTTCACACGGGCGGCTGCCAGTGCGGCGCCGTACGTTACGCGGTCTACGTCGATTCACTGCATCCCTATCTGTGTCACTGCCGGATGTGCCAGAAGGCGGTCGGCAACTACTTCGCGGCCTATGCGTCGGTGCCGCTCCGGGAGTTTACGTGGACGCGCGGCAAGCCCGGCGTCTGGAAGAGCTCCGACGAGGTCGAGCGCGGTTTCTGCCACGAGTGCGGCACCCCGCTCAGCTTCCGCTACGTCGCGCGCGAGCGGATCGCGATCGCGCTCGGCACGCTCGATGATCCGGCGCGCGTCAAGCCGAGGCGAAACTTCGGCGCCGAGGCGGTGGTGCCGTTCTTCGGCGAGCTCGCGTCGCTGCCGTCGAGCACGACCGAAGGCGACTTCGCCCAGACCGGCAGCTCGCTGCCCCGGTCGCGCCAGCACCCCGATCACGAGACCGGGCAGTGGCCGCCGGAGCGCCGCTGAGCTCCAGGCCGATCGATCCATGGGGGGCTTTCCCGCCCCCTCCTCGCCGGCAAAGCCGGCGAATTCACCCCTCCGCGCGTCGCGTCGCGCGGATCTTCTTGATCATCAACCTACGCGACAATCTTCAGGTCACGTCACGTCGTCGGCGACCGCCGGGAGGAACACCGAGTCGCGCGCGCTGACGTTGCGCGATGCGCCGGCGCGGAGCGTGATGCCGCCGAGCCGGCCGCCGTAGCTGTACAGGCCCAGCGACAGGAACTGGCCGTCGGCGGTGCGGCGCGGCGGATGGAACGCCTGCACGACCCACGCGGGATCGGGCCAGATCTCCTCGATGCGGCGCGCCCAGTCGGCGGCGGAGCACTCGCAGCCGGGCAACACGCCGTGCGACCCACCGTAGCTGCACGGCTTGATCAGCAGCTCGTCGCGGCGCCGCATCGCCTCGTCCATCGCGAGCGCGCCGCCGATCCGCTCGCTCGCCGACCACGTGCGCGCGACGTGCTCGGCCAGCCACGCGCGATCCGCCTCGGGGATCGGGCGATCGCCGCGGTGGATCCACGACAGCAGGTGCTTGGACCATGCGAGGTAGGCCTGCGCCGGCGATACGCACACCACGCGGCCGTCCGCGATCAGCCGCGGCCAGTCCGGGTGGTCGAGGATGCGCGTGGCCTCGGCCTGGGCGCGGCTGAAGTCGCCGAACCGCGACGGGAACCTGGTCTCCGCGTAGCGCCGCTGCTGGTAGCCGAAGAAGAACAGGTAGTCGCTCCACACCACGTCGACCGGCTCGCCGCGCACGCGCACGCCGTCGGGCCCGAGCGCGAGCTCGTCGGCATGACACGCGACGAACCCGAAGCCGCGGCGGGTGAACGCATCGCGCCACAGCACGCGCGAGGCGCGGAACATGTCGCTGGTGTAGAGCACCGCGATGCGCGGGGCGGCGACCGGGTCGGCTGCGCGCCGGACGTAGGCGCGCCGGATCGAGGCGACCATCTCGTCGTAGAACCACGCCAGCCGGCGGGCGTCGTCGGGGAAGCCCAGGCGCGCGAGCTCGCGCCCCAGGTACGCCGCGGTGCGGATGTGATGGGTGCACACGCCGACCGAGTTGAGCTCGATCGCGCGCAGCGCGCCGTCCTCGGTGATCACCAGGTCCAGCCGGGTCAGCGGCAGCGCGAGCTCGATCGTGCGCTCGGCGTCGAGCATCCGCGCGAACATCGGATCGGGCACGAGCTCGGTGCCGCCCGCGTAGTACGCCGCGATCACCGCCCGGTAGAACCGGTCGAACCGCGCGACCGCCTCACGGAACTCGGCGAGCAGGCGGCCGCTCGCCACGTGCGGTGTTCCGGGGATGATCGCCATGCCCTCCGAGCGCAGGAACGGCCGGCCGGTCAGCGCGCGCACCAGCCGCGGCCAGGCGTCGGGCTGGCGCGTGAACGTGTCGAACGGCCGGAGCCCGTCGAGGCCGAGGTCCGGCAGCGCCGCGGACGCCGTCATGTCGAGCACTGCCGCCAGGGTATCATGGCACGCGGAGGACCAGACGAGCCGTCGCGTGGGGCGCCGCGCGCGGTCGCAGAGCGGCTGCAGCGACGCCGTCACGCGAGCACGACAGCTCATCAACGTGCGACATGGCACAGACGCGTGCTTCGCCTGGGCACGCGTTGACAGCTGCAGCGCCCATCGATACGGTATCGGACCGTGCTGTCTCGTCGGGGGTTGTTGACACGTCGGCAGATCCTGTCCGGTGCCGGGGCCGGCCTGATCGCCGCGCTGCTCGATCCGGCCGCGAGGCGCATCGCCGCGGCGCGGACCCCCGGGACGCAAGCCCGGGGCCCGCGCTACTGGCTCTGCATCGTCCCGGCGGGTGGGATGGACGCGATCTACACGACCGACCCGCGGATGCGCAGCGAGGTCGCGAGCGGCGTGGATGTGCCCTACAAGCCCGCCGAGATCGTCGAGGCGGGCGGCATGCGCCTGGGGCCCTTGTTCCGCGGTCTCACGGCATGGGCACCCAGGCTCGCGATCGTCAACGGCGTCGCCGTCAACACCGCCAATCACCACACCGGGCTGCTCCAGCTGGCGCGGCTGCGCACGAGCACGACGCGTTGGACGCCCTCGGCGTTCGAGATCATCGGGGCGCACCGCGACGGGGCGGCGGTCGGCTACCTGTCGCTCGGCGCGCAGTACACGACGGCCTACACGCCCAGCATGTTCGGAGAGCCGGACGATGGCGCCTATGGCCCGGCGGACACGACGCTGTTCAAGCTGCTCGACAAGCTCACCCCCGAGGAGCTCGAGCTGGCGGGGCGCGTGATGGCCGAGCACGCCGCGTCGCTGGCGAGCGCCGGGCGATCCGAGCGCGACGCCAGCGCGCGTGCGGCCGCCGAGCAAGCGGGCGCGTTCCTGCGCAAGGCGGCGACCCTGCCGGCGTTCAAGCCCGACCCGTGGCTGCCGCCGCCGATGAGCCCGATCGAGGGGATCCTCGGGCTGTCGGCCCACGTGCAACGCGCCGTGTGGTGCTTCGAGCATGATCTGGTCGCGACCGCCAGCGTGTTCACCGGCGGCGCCTGGGATAGCCACACCCGCAACGCCCAGAACCAGACCCGGCTGACCCCCTACCTGGTCGCCATTCTCGATCGGCTGTTCGGCGAGCTCGATCGCCGCAGCAACGCGCACGGTCCGCTGTCGGAGCAGACGGCGGTGGTCGTGGCCAGCGAGCTCGGCCGCTTCCCGTATCTCAACCAGGCGCAGGGCAAGGACCACTACCCGCAGACCTCGATGCTGTTCTACGGCAAGCCGTTCCGTGCCGGAAAGTTCGGCGACACGGGCAAGCAACTCGAAGGGCTCCCGGTGTCGGTGTCGACCGGCCGCGCCGGCGGGGGCAGCCCGGAGCCGCTGCGCCTCGACGATGTCGGCGCGACGGCGCTGCTGCTCGCCGGGATCGATCCGGAGAAGTACGGGTTCACCGGGCGAAGGCTCGACTTCCTGGTCGAGGCGTGACCATGCGGCCAGGGCTCGTCCTCGCTGCGGTCGGCGCCGTCGTCGGGCTCGGGCTCGCCGGGGCCGGCTGTGGCTCCGGCAAGAAGCCCGCGGACGTCGCCCCCCGGCCGGCTGCGAGCGCACCCGTGCCCGCGCCGGTCGCCCCCAGGGTGACCAGCGAGCCGCTCCTGACCCGGCTGTCGATCGTGACGCGCGCGCGCCCTCCCGCTGCCGACGAGCTCGCCACGTGGTCGCGCCGGATCGATCGCGGCGAGGCGACGGTCGACGCGTACATCGACGAGCTCCTGGCGAGCCCGGCGTTCGCCGGCACCGTGGCTCCCGAGATGATCATCGGCGAGGCCCTCGTCGGCTGGCCGTACCACGTCGTTCGCTTCAGCTTCGTGGTCCGGACCACACCCGCGAGCGAGGGGCCGCCGATCTACTACGTGGCCAAGCCGTGCCCGCGCAAGGCGGCCGTCCGCGTCCACCCGTGGTGGGACCTGCACGGCGAGGTGCTCGTGTGTCCCGATGCGTACCGCCCCGACATCTGGCGGACGCGGACCTCGAAGGACGCCGAGCACACCTGCGACGCGATCGAGGCCTCGCCGAGGTTCGGCGACTCCGGCTGCGGCTGCGGGCCGAACCTGATCCGCTGCATCCGCGGCATGGCCGACCACGACGCGCGCGCCGCGTCGGCGCACGCCGAGCTGCGCGACACCGTGCGCTACGTCATCGACCACGATCTGCCGTTCGCCGCGCTGTTCTCGGGTCGCAGCACCTTCCACGACCGAAACATGGAGCTGTCCTACCGCGTCTGGCGGATCGAGGCCGAGCAGCGCAGCGACGGCAAGCTGCTGGCCGACCTCGACGCCTGGCCCGCCGACGGCCAGTGGGCCGAGCGCTTCGAGAGCGCTCCCGGCGAGCACGCCGGGCTGCTGACCGCGCCCGGCATACTCCACTACTTCCCCGACCGGCGGCAGCGGCAATGGTTCCTGTTCGAACGGCTGTGGTGCACCGGCGCGTCGTCCAACGGCGCCACCGTGCACAGCGTGCTCGATCTGGGCGTGGCGAGCTTCCAGGGCGGCAAGAACGAGGGCTGGCAGCGCCTCGCGAGCCAGCCGATCTGCACCGACTGCCACGCGCGCACCGACTACGGCTTCCAGTTCTTCTGGGCGTTCCCGGATCCCAAGCCGTCTGCCGGTCACTTCGTCCGCGAGATCGCGCGCAACGGCAAACGCGGGATGCTCTACGGCAACGACATCCAGGATCCGCGCGGCGAGGCCGAGCTCACACCGGCGGGCTTCGCCGGGCTCGCGCTGCGCCAGCCCGAGTTCGGGCGCTGCATGTCGCGGAACGCGGTCGAGCACGTCCTCGGGATCGACGCCGGCGCCGACGACGCGGCGGCGCTGGCGGCCGGGTTCGATGCCAGCCGCACGACGGTCAAGCAGCTCGTCAAGCAGGCGCTGCTGCGCTGGGCGACGCGCGTTCAGCCCGGTGAGCCGACGGGGGCCCTGCCCGTTGCGCCGAGCTGGTCGGGCACGGGCCCGGTGCCGCTGTCGCCCGAGCTCGAGCGCGCGATCGACGGAACCTGCAGCGGCTGCCACTTCGATGGCGCGGTCGGGGTCCCGAATTTCGAGGGCCACGCGCTGCCCCGCGACCGCCTGCTCCACATGCTGGCCGAGGTGTCGGCGACGCGGATGCCCAGGGACCGCGCGCTCTCGGTCGCGGAGCGGATGTCGCTGATCGACGCGCTGATCGCACACCTGTGGCGCACACCCGCCGACCAGCAGGAAGCCCGCCACCAGCTCGGCGCGTCCCTGCGGGCGCCGGGGGTCTGGCGCTGGTCGCTGGCAGAGCACCTCATCCGCCGCGCAGCCGGCGCGCCGGAGGCCAGCGATCGCGCATGGAACGCGCTCGAGGCGGCGACCCGGGCGGATCAGGCGACCTACACGCCGGGGTTCGCCACGATGACCGTGGTGGAGGCCATTCAGGCCTGCAAGGACGCCGGCCAGACGGGCCAGGCACTCGAGGCCTGCGTTCGCGCCGCCAGCGTTCCGCGCCTGTTCCTTCGCGACCAGGGGCCGCCCGCCGCGGGGCAGCTTGCGCCGATGATCACACCCGGTGACGCGGATCGCCCGCGGTGAATTGAGAACCTCGTTTCGATCCTCTACGCTGCCCGGATGGGGATTCTGTACCCGCACGTTGTGCGTGACCGAGCCAGCCTGTGCGGCGGGAGGTGGCGCGATGCGGGCGCGTTCGCGCTCCTTGCGTTCCTGGTCCACCTCGCGTGGCCGGCGTCGACGCTGGCCGAGCCCGCGCCTCCGACGCCCGAGCCCCAGACGCCCGCGGCCCCGACGCCGGCGGCCCCGCGGCCCGCGGCCCCGACACCCGCGGCCCCGACACCCGCGGCCCCGACACCCGCGGCCCCGACACCCGCGGCCGTGACCCAGCCGACCCCGCCGCCCGAGCTACCTGCGGTCACCAAGCCGCCGACCGCGCCGCTGGCCGCGCCACCGACCGCGGCGCACGCGGGTGCCCGGACCACCGAGCTTCTCCCGATCCCCCGGCTCACCGGGCCGATCCAGCTCGACGGCATCCCCGACGAGCCCGCCTGGCAAGCGGTCACACCGGTCTCGTTCACGACGCACTGGCCCGAGTTCGGCAAGGCGCCGCGCGAGCCCACCGAGGCCAGGATCGCCCATGACGAGCGCTACCTCTACGTCGCGTTCCGTAACGGAGACAGCAAGCCGGATACGATCAAGGTGACGACGCTCAAGCGCGACAGCATCGACTTCCCCAGCCAGGATCTCAACTGCGTGCTGATCGACAGCTTCAACGACAACGAGAACTCGCTCGCGTTCTACACCAACCCCGCCGGGGTCCGCAGCGACGGCGCGATCACGCACGACGCCACCGTCACGCCGGCGCTCGTCAGCGATCCCAACTTCTTCTGGGACGTCGTGACCCACCGCGACGCCCAGGGCTGGAGCTCGGAGTTCCGCATCCCGTTCTCGACCCTGCGCTACAACGTCGTCGACGGCAAGGTCACGATGGGCATCATCCTGTACCGGATGATCCCGCGGCTCGCCGAGCTCTCGACGTTCCCCGCGATCGAGGCCGCCTACAACCCCGGCAGGCCATCGAAGTCGAGGGACGTCACGCTGGACGGCGTGCCGCACTGGACCCCGCTGTATGCGACGCCCTACCTGATGGGCGGCTACGGCACGTTCACGACGCTCGATGCGACGACGATGGCGGCGAACAAGAACCACCAGTTCCCCCGCGAGATCGGCGGTGACGTCAAGTACGGGGTGACGAGCAACTTCACGCTCGACGCCACGATCAATCCCGACTTCGCCCAGGTCGAAGCCGACAGCTTCCAGATCAACCTCAACCGCTTCAACCTGTTCTATCCCGAGAAGCGGTCGTTCTTCCTCGAGCGCGCCGCGGTGCTCGAGGTGCCCCTCGAGGGCAACGATCGCCTGTTCTACTCGCGCCATATCGGGATCGTCGGCACCCACCAGGTCGGGATCTACGGCGGCCTGCGCGGCATCGGCCGGTTCGGCGACTGGGACGTCGGCGTCATGGATCTGCAGACCCAGGACTTTTCCGGCGTCGCGCCGTCCGAGAACATGGGCGTGGTGCGGCTTCGCCGCCAGGTGATCGACGACACCTCGTACCTCGGCGGCCTCTTGACCACGCGGATCGGCAACAACGGCTCGCGCAACACCGTCGGCTCGGTCGACAGCGGGCTCCACCTGTCCGGCGATACCTATCTCGAGCTCAACCTCGCGCACGCGTGGTGGCGCACCGAGCCGACGATGGACGCGCCGGCGACCTCGGCGGGGGGCCACGCGATCGATGACAGCTTCGGGCTCCTGCGCATCGAGCGTCGCTCGAGCAAGGGCCTGCTCTACAACGCCGAGGCGGCGCGCTCGGGGCCTGGCTTCGTGCCAGGGCTGGGATTCCTCGAGCGGACCAACTTCGCGCGGTTCGCGGGCCGGCTGGGCTGGGGCTGGTCCGACGTGGGGAACTTCCGCTCGCAGACGCTCGCGATGTCGAGCACGGTCTACACCAGCAACGTCGACGATTCGCTGCAGAGCGCCCTCGTCACACCGACGTGGCGAGGCCGAACCAAGGCCGGCGCGGGCTTCGGCGTGTCGGCGACCTTCGATCGCGAGAACGTCGCCAAGGCATTCCCGCTGTCCGACAAGGTATCGATCCCCGCGGGCCACTACTCGTTTGCCTCCGGCACGCTCTCGTACAGTTCGCCCACCGATCAGACCTTCAGCTACCAGCCGCAGCTGACGGCGGGCCAGTACTTCGACGGCAAGCGCCTGGCGCCGTCGCTCATCATGGCCGTGCGCGCGACCGAGCACCTGGTGGTGTCGGGCAGCTACACGCTCAACTACATCAAGCTCGACGCCGGCCAGCCCACCTTCGTGTCGCACCTCGGGCTCGTGCGGCTGCTCGTCATGCTCAACGCCCAGCTGTCGCTGACCACGTTCGCGCAGATCAACTCGATCAAGGGCAGCACGCTGGTCAACGCGCGCCTGCGGTACAACCCGAGCGAGGGCCACGACCTCTACCTGGTCTACGACAACGGGCACTCGTACGACGACCGCGATCCGACGCTCAACCAGCAGACGTTCCTCTTGAAGTACTCGTACACGTTCGACCTGAGCCAGTGAGGCCCCGCGTGCGAGCATCGAGCTGCAGGTAGCGGTGCACCCGCTTCACGGCGCACGCGGCAGCGCGCCGACGCGACGCGACGGCTCGTTCGCGATCAGGTCGATCAGCTGGCCGAGCCGGGCCCCCGCCCGCGCCGCCAGCTCCGGCGAGAACCGCTCGGCGTTGTAGACCAGGTCGCCACCGACGCCCCGCGCGTCCTGCCGCACGAACAGCGCCAGATCGTGCGGCGTGCGCTGCGCCGGCGCGCTCCAGTCCAGCCGCTCCACCTTTGCCGCCCCGTAGTCCAGCGCGCCCGCCCCGGGCGCCCCGATCTGGTAGTTCACGTTGTAGCGCGACCACTCCACCCACGCCCCGCGCGCCGAGCTCGGGGCGTCCAGGCTCGCCCCCTCGTCGAACGCCACGCGCAGCGGATACGGCGTCACGAAGTTGCCGATCACCGCCTCGCTGCCCGGCCGGTTGCGGTGAAGGTGACCGCTCAGCGCGCAGACGTCGTCGCGCCCCGACCACCGCGACACCAGCAGCAAGAATCCCGAGGTGATCGCGACGTACGGCGTCGTCCCCAGCCGAGCACACGCGCGCTCCACCGCGCTCCATCGCGACCCGTCGACTCCGAACGGGAGGCTGCCCGCCTCGTAGGTGTCGGTCGCCATGCCGATCGACCCTCGCGGGGCTGCCCGGCGATCCCCGGGCAGCTCCACGCCCGGGTAGCCCGCCACCGCGCGCTCCCAGAACGCCAGCTGCGCCCGCCCCGCCGGCCGATCCTCGAGGCTGCGCTGCCAGAAGCTGAAGTCGCGGCACGACAGCGCGAGCGGCGCGAGCCCGGCCCCGGCGTCCGCGGCCGCCGATCGCGCGCCGTACAGCGCCGCGAGCTCGGCCTCCAGCACGCTCCACGAGAACCCGTCGTTCGCGATGTGGTGCGGGGCCAGGAACAGCAGGTGATCGTCTGGCCCCCGCCGCACCAGCTGGGCGCGAAACACCTCGCGGCCGAGGTCGTGCGGGCGGTTGATCGCCGCGAACAGCCGGCGCGCTTGCCTCGTGCGCTCGGCCGCCGGCACGCCGGACAGGTCGACCACGTCGAGCCCCGGGCCCACGTCCTGCACCGCCTGCGTGAGCCGGCCGCGCTCGAGGGTAAACACCGTCCGCAGCGCCGCCTGGCGCTCGACCAGATCGCCGATCGCCTGCTGCATCGCCTGCACCTCCAGCCGGCCGCGCACCGCAAACGCGGTGGCCTGGATGCCCAGGGTCGGGAAGTTGCCGCGCTGGTGATAGTCCCACTGCAGCTGCTGCGCGAATGTCGCCGGCGCGGTCGGGCTGGTGCCCCGCGCCAGCGGCTGGCTGGGCCGGACGTCGATCCGGTGCTGCGCGATCAGCCGCTCGGCGAGCTCCCGCCGCGCCCCGGTCAGCTCGCTCGCCGCGGACGCCGGCGGGATGTCGAGGAGCACGCTCGACCACTCGGCGAGCTGCGCCGACACCTCGGCCTCGGGCAGCTCCGCGGCGTGTGCGACCAGCTCGCGCTCCGCCGGATCGCCGGCGCTCGCCTCGGGGCTGCCGGCGCGCGCCAGGATGCGCTCCGCCTGACCGGCGATCGTCGGGCTCTCGAACACCGACCGGATCGTCAGCTCGACACCGAGCCTGCGGTGGATGCGGGCGACGAGCCGAACCACGAGCAGCGAGTGGCCGCCGAGCGCGAAGAAGCTGTCGTGGACCCCGACCTGATCGACGCCGAGCATCTCGCGCCAGATCTCCGCCAGGAGCGTCTGCGTCGGGGTGGCCGGAGCCACGTACGCCGTGCGCTGGTGCGCGTCGTCGGCCGGAGCCGGCAGCGCCGTGCGATCGAGCTTGCCGCTCGCGGTGCGCGGCAGCTCGTCGAGCACCACGAACGCCGACGGGATCATGTACCCGGGCAGCCGGGCGGCGAGGAAGCCCTGCAGCTCGCCGGACACGCCGTGCGAGGACGCCGCGGGATCCACCAGGCAGACGTACGCGACCAGGACCGCGCCCGCCGATGCGTCGCCCGGACGCTCGTCGCGCACCACCACCAGCGCCGCGCGGACCCGGGGATGGTCGAGCAGCGCCGCCTCGATCTCGCCCAGCTCGATCCGGAACCCCCGCAGCTTGACCTGGAAGTCGGTGCGCCCCAGGTAGTCGAGCACGCCGTCACCTCGCTGCCGCACCAGGTCCCCGGTCTGGTAGATCCGCTCCCCCGGCCGCGCCGCGAACGGGTTGGGCCGGAACCGCTCCGCCGTCAGCGCAGGCCGCTGCAGGTAGCCGCGCGCCAGCTGGACCCCGCCGATCCACAGCTGGCCGACCCCGCCCGGCGGCACCGGCGCCAGCTCGTCGTCGAGCACGTACACCGTCGTGTCGGCCACCGGCCGCCCGATCGGCACCGACGTGTCGTCGGGCTGGCATCGCCAGTAGGTCGCGTTGATCGTGGTCTCGGTCGGCCCGTACTGGTTGTGCACCGCGGCCCGCGGGAACACGCTCGAGCAGTCGCGCACCAGGTCCCGCGCCAGCGCCTCGCCGCCGCAGAACACCTGCTCGATCGTCGTCCACGGCGTGCCCCGGCACGCGTCGATCACGACGCGGAGCAAGGACGGCACGAAGTGCACGACGGTGGCGGCGTGCTCGCCCGCGATCCGGGCCAGGTACGCCGGGTCCATCTCACCGCCCGGCCGCGGCAGCACGAGCGCGCCCCCGACCAGCAGCGGCCAGAACATCTCGATCACCGAGAAGTCAAACATCGCCGACGCGAGCTGCAGCACGCGGTCGCGCGCGGCGAGCGGGTACTCGTCCTGCATCCAGCGCAGCTGGGCATCGAAGCCGCGCCGGGTGACCAGGACGCCCTTGGGACGGCCGGTCGAGCCCGAGGTGTAGATGATGTAGGCCAGCGCATCGGCCGGCACCGCGGACCCGTCCTGCGGGTCACGTGCAGCGCTGACCTCGGGCGCCTCGGGCCACGGCTCGTCGAGCCGGACGATCCGGTCCGCGTGACGGGTGGCGAGCGCCAGCGCGGAGGGCGGCGGGCCGTCGCACAGGATCACCACCGGCGCCGCCTCGTCGAGCATCCAGCCGATCCGCTCCCCCGGCAGATCGGGCTTGATCGGCACGTAGGCACCCCCCGCGCGCAGCACTGCGACGATCGCGAGGATCTGCGGCGCGCCGCGCTCCGCGACCACCGCCACGGTCCGATCCGGTCCCACCCCGCGGCGGCGCAGCCGTGCGGCCAGCGCCGCCGACCGGGCGTCGAGCTCGCGGTAGTCGACGCAGCCGGCCTCCGACAGGATCGCCGGTGCGTCCGGCGTCATCGCCATCCGCCGCTCGATCTGCGCCATCACCCCCGGACCCCGCGGCTCCCAGGCGACGCATCGCGCCGGCTCCTCGAACAGCGCGGCTCGCTCGGCCGGCCTCAGCAGCTCGAGCTGCGAGCGCGGCACCCCCGGATCGCGATCGGGGGACGGCGGCCGCGCGGCGTCGCTGGACGCGGCGGGCAGCCGGCGCTGCGCGGCGGACGGGATCCGGAGGTCCTGGACCGGACAGTCCGGCGCTGCGGCCACGAGCTCGACGATGCGCCCCAGCTGCTCGAGCAGCCGGCCGACCTCGTCGCCGTCGAACAGGTCGGTGCTGTACTGCGCATCGGCGACGAGCCCCTCGGGGCGCCACGCCAGCCCGAGAGCCAGGTCGTACGCCGAGGCGCCGTTGTCCTCGGCCATCAGACGCACGTCCAGCCCGGGGAGCGGCCGGGGCGCGAAGCGGTTGTCCTCGAGCTGGAACATGAGCTGGAAGAACGGCGCGCGACCGAGGCTGCGCGGAGGCTTGAGCTCCTCCACCAGCTTCTCGAACGGCACATCCTGATGCGAGTACGCGTCGAGGCATACGGCGCGCACGTTGCGGAGCAGCGCTCGGAACGAATCGCGCGGGGAAAGCCGCACGCGCAGCGCCAGCGTGTTGGCGAAGTAGCCGATCAGTCGCTCGATCTCGGAGCGGGTGCGGTGGGCGATCGGGGTGCCGACCACCAGATCCTCCTCCCCCGTGGTGACGTGCAGTAGCACCAGGAACGCGCCGAGCAGCGCCATGAAGGCAGAGGCCCCCTCCTCCTGGGCGAGCGCCGTCACGGCCCGGGCAGGCTGCAATGGCAGGGTGACCACACGATGGGCGCCGCGCAGGCTGGGCCGGCCGGGGCGGGGCCGGACGCTCAGCTCGATCGGCGCAGGGGCCCCGGCGAGCTGCTGGCGCCAGTAGGTCAGCTGCTCGTCGAGCACCGCGCCCCGGAGCCAGCCCCGCTCCCACAGGGCGTGGTCGGCGTACTGCACCGGCATCGCGGGAAGCGCCGGCGGCTCGCCCCGGAGCTGCGCACCGTAGATCGCCGCGAGCTCGTCGAGCAGCACGCCCAGCGACCAGCCATCCATCGCGATGTGGTGCACGCCCAGCACCAGCACGTGGACCTCGGCCTCGAGGCGCAGGAGGTGGGTCCGCAGCAGCGGCCCCCGCGCGAGATCGAACGGACGCCGGCCGAGCTGGTCGATGAGCTGTCGCTGCAGCGCCTCGCGCGCCGCGGCGGGGTGACCGCTCAGGTCGGTCACCGGCTGCGCCAGCGGCGCAGGAGCGGCGATGTGCTGTGTCGGCTGACCTTCGACGGAGGGAAACGTGGTGCGGAGCGCTTCGTGGCGGTGGACCAGCGCCTCGAGCGCCGCCTCGAGCGCGGCGACCTGGAGCGGGCCTCGCAGCTCCAGGGTGCGGCAGATATTGTAGCTCGTGTCCTCGGGATCAAGCTGGGCGAGGAACCACAACCGCTGCTGCGCGAACGACAGCGGCAGCGCTCCGGCGTCCGCGGGTCGCGGCGTCAACGGAGGCATCGGCGGCGTGCCCACGGCGGGGACCTGCCGCAGCCGCTCGAGGAGCTGCGCTCGCTGCTCCGGTGACAGGCGCGCCAGGCGCGCCGCCAGATCGGGCGAGCTCATCAGGGTGCCCCGTGGCCCGCGCGTTCGACTTCCTCCAGCAGCCGGTTCAGCGTGGCTGCGTCCGCCTGGGACAGCTGGAGCT
>VBLP01000248.1:0-19075 GCA_005887925.1 Deltaproteobacteria bacterium
CTGCGCGGCCGCACCGGCCAGATCCCCGCCGTCGATCCCACGGCGGAGCCCCGCCCCGCCGGCCGATCTCGCGCTCGGCTGTCGACGATGGATTCCGATCTCCCCGCCGACGTCGAGCCCGACAGCCTGTGGGCCAAGGAGATCCTCGCCGCCACCATCGGCCGGCCCGGAGTCCGGTCGTGATCGCCGCACTCGCCGCCGCCGCAGCCACCGCGCCGGCGAGCGATCCGCTCGCCAACCTCGCCCCCGCCGCCACCTCGCACGGCGCGCTCGGCGCCGTCGGCATGGTCGTCCTGCTCACGCTGGTGACCCTGCTGCCGGCGATCGTGCTGTCGTGCACCTGCTTCGTGCGGTTCATCGTCGTGCTCGGCTTCGTCCGCACCGGCCTCGGCACCCCGGCCGCGCCGCCCAACCAGGTCCTGGTCGGCCTCGCGCTGTTCATGTCGGTGTTCGTGTCCGCGCCCGTCGCCACCGAGATCTACGACCGCGCCGGCCGCGGTTACCTCGCCGGCCAGCTCGACGAGAAGCAGGCACTCGACGCCGCCACGCCGCCGCTCCGCGCGTTCCTGCTCCACCACACCACCGAGGCCGACCTCGCGCTGTTCTACGAGGTCGCGTCCGCGCCGCGCCCCGCCACGATCGACGACGTCCCCCTCAAGATCGCGATCCCCGCGTTCCTGCTGTCCGAGCTGCGGCTCGCGTTCAAGATCGGCCTGACCATCCTCCTGCCGTTCCTCGTGATCGATCTCGTGGCCGCGACCATCCTGACCTCGCTCGGCATGGTGATGGTGCCGCCCCAGGTCGTCGCGCTGCCGATCAAGCTCCTCGTGTTCGTGATGATCGATGGCTGGCACCTCGTCGTCCAGTCGCTGCTCCGCGGAGCGCTGACATGAGCCCCGACTCGCTGCTCGACCTCTGGCGCAGCGCCCTCACCGTCGCCGCCGCCGTGTCGGCGCCGTTCCTGATCACCGGCCTCGTCGTCGGCCTCACCGTCGCCGTCATCCAGACCGCGACCCAGCTCCAGGAGAGCATCCTGACCTTCGTCCCCAAGCTCGCCGCCGCGCTCATCGTCATCGCGCTCGCCGGCCACTGGATGCTCGACAAGCTCGGCCGGTTCACCACCGCCGCGTTCACCGCCCAGACCGAATCCCAGACCGACCTCGCCGCCGAGGTCGCCGCCACCACACCCTCACCATGACCCTGTCCGGCCCGATCCGCGCCGCCACTCCCTCACCATGACCCTGTCCGAGCCCCAGATCGGCGCGCTGATCGCCGCGCTGGCTCGCGTCGGCGGCCTCGCCGCCACCGCCCCCGTGATCGCCGATCCCGGCACCTCGCTGCGGGCGCGCCTGGTGTTCGAGCTCGCCATCGCCGCCGCCATCGGCGTCAACCGCCCGCCCGTCCCGCTGTCCGGCCTCCCCGCCGTCGCCGCCGTCGAGCTCGCCGTCGGCCTCGCCACCGGCTTCATCGCGCGCGCCGTCGTGTCGCGCGTCGCGATCGCCGGCCAGCTCATGGGCCTCTCGCTCGGCCTCGGCTTCGCCGCCCAGTACGACCCCCACGCCGGCGAATCCGCGGGCGTCCTGCGCAGCCTGGCCACCACCCTCGCCGGCCTCGCCTTCCTCGCCGCCGGCGGCCTCTCCGCCATCGTCCGCAGCGCCGCCGCCGGCCCCGCCGATCTCGCCCAGCTCACCGCGCTCGGCCCCGCCCTCGTCCACCACGCCACCGCCGCCTTCGGCCACGGCCTCGCCCTCGCCGCGCCGATCGTCCTCGCCGCCCTCGTCGGCAACCTCGCGCTCGCCGTCATGAACCGCGCCGCCCCCGCCGTCAACGTGTTCTCGATCGCCCTCGCCGCCGTCCTCCTCCTCGGCGGCGTCCTCCTGCTCGCCACCGCCGCCCACCTCGTCGGCGGCGCGATCGACACCGCGCGCACCGCGATCGACGTCCTCGCGGGCTCGTAGCTCGACCTAGGCGGACGGATCGATCGACCCGAGCGACATGGGCGTGGGTTGATGAGCCCTCGGAAGAGCGCCAACCGGCTTATGACCGGCGCGTGTAGGCCGACCAAGCTCGTCAGGACGCCCCGCTCACAACCCTGTGCTCGTACCGGCGCTCCTTTTCCGGATCTATTTCGGGATTTCCGGAGAGGAGAAGATCGGGCACGCGTGGCCCGATTGCTCCGCTCGACGAATGCATCGCTTTGATCTGTGTTTGATCGGAGCTGTGATTGATCTGCCTGGTGAACAATCGATATCGTCGTTCGGCACAATCCCGCCCGTCTCTTTTCTGAATCCTATCCAAAAAAGGACTCTGCTCGGAGCCTTGGGTCGAGGGCCAGGACTGTGGGGAACGGAAGGAGGCCTGTGAGCCGCGCCCACGTCGGCCTGGTTCGCTGCCGCGCGGGTCATCAGGCCGACCCGTTCTCCATCAGGCCGTCCCGATGCTCTGCAGAGGTCCTCGCTCGAGGACGCTTCGAATGCAGCACCGCCGACGCCGAGGCATGGCGATCGCGCCGTGCACGTCCCGTCAGCCACTCAGCCTCGGCGATCCGCTCGACCTAATCACCGTGAATTGCCCGCGATCTCGCATATCCGTACGCGCACCGAGACATCTATCTCTATTCGAGCATTACTGTCATCGAATAGATACATCATCACGATCTCGCTGCAGACCAAATCGTTGATTATGAATCGTAATTATAGTGCCCAATCAATTGACAGTCGGATCTCGCATGGTAATCCATGGACCCATGAGGTCGGCGAAGTCGAAGCGCAAGCGACACGGGCGGCACGTCCAGCAGGAGCTGTTCCGGCGCGGCGGGAAGCGGCGGGGAGCCGGGCGCAAGCCCAAGGGTGCGCGTGCCGGGGAGCGGCACGGCGCGCGGCCGGAGTTCAAGCCGTATCACGCGCTGCACGTCGTGATGCGGGTTGCGCCTGCCGTGGGTAGCCTGCGGCGGCGCAAGATGTACAAGGCGATGCGCGAGGCCACGATCACCGCGGCGATGCGCGAGCGATTTCGCATCGTGCACGTCAGCCTGCAGCGCAACCACGTGCACATGCTCGTCGAGGCCGAGCACAAGACCGCGCTCGCCCGCGGGATGCAAGGCTTCCAGATCTCCGCGGCGAGGAACATCAATATCGCTCTCGGAGACGGCAAGCGGCGGCGGCGCGGCAAGGTGTTTGCGGATCGATATCACGTGAAGGTGCTCACAACGCCGACGCAAGCACACCACACCATCCGGTACGTCTTGGGGAACTGGCGTCACCATGAGGAGGATCGGCAAGGCCGGGCGAGCACGTGGCTGGTGGACCCGTTCTCGACGGGAATTCTGTTCCCCGACTGGGCGGAGCTGGAGAACAGGCCCTGGGAGGACAGGCCCTGGATGTGGCCGATCCGCGCTACCTATGATCCGATGATCGTGTACCGGCCCAGAACTTGGTTGCTGGCGGAGGGCTGGAAATTGTGTGGATCGATCTCAGCTCGCGATGTGCCGAGCAAGCCGCGTTGAATGCGGTGCCGGACGATGCGCCGGCCCACGATGCCTGGATCCGGCTGTGATCGAAGCGCAGCGGCTTCATGGTGCTACCGTGGGCGCGTGGCCGACCCATGGCAAATCCTCCGCGCCGGCGGCGTACCCCTTGCGCTTCCGGCATCGGATCGCAGGGTCGAGGCGAAGGATCTCGCTGCCGCAACGCGCGCCGTGATCGAGGCGCAGCCGACGGGACGGGATGCCGAGGCGCTGGCTGCGTGGCTGTTCGCATGGCAGCATCACTGGCCGCAGAGCTTCGCCGCGGCGCTGGCCGATGACGCGACCGCGGTCGTCGAGTGGGCTGGTAGACACATCGTCGACGCGAATCGCTACCTGAAGCTCCGACGAATCGCTCTCGAGAACCTGGCACAGCTCTTGTGACATCGGTCTCGAATTCGCTGGCTTCTGTCGCGGCACACCATCGATGGCGCACGGGCCCGCTGCGCTGGGTGCCGTGAGCGAAGTCGACGAATCCGACTTGATCGGCTGCGCGCGAGGTCGACCCATGGGTCGAGAGAAACTCGCGCCGTTGACCCGCCGCTGACCCGTCAGAGCTGCCGACACGCAGGCGGCGATGACGAGCGAGAATCGAAGGACGGCAAAGAGTTAGCGGCGGCCCTTGCGTTGCACAAGCCGCGTTCGACGTGGCCGATCCGCAGCGCACTCACAAGGCAACACCCAAGCGCATCCGCGAGTTTCGCAAGCGCGGTGAGATCGCCCTGTCGCGCGATGTGGTGTCGGCGGCGACGCTGACCGGCGGCTTTGTCGGGGTGGTCGCGGGCGCGGGCGCGTCGCGCGGTGCGCTGCTCGACCTGACGCGCAGCGCGGCGATGGCGAGCGACGGCGGCGACGCGGTGGGCTTGCCGTCGGCGGCGGTGCACGGCTTCGTGGTCGCGGCGGGCCCGGCGATGCTGGGCGCGGCGATCGGCGCGCTGATCGCGATCGTGGCGCAGCTGGGCTGGCCGCCGGCGTTCCGGCTGCCGGCGTTCGATCTGGGCCGGCTGTCGCCGGTCAAGAACCTGCCGAACACGCTGTCGCCAGCGGGGATGCTGCGGCGCTCGGGCGCCGCGATCGGCAAGCTGGTGCTGGTCGGCGCGGTGGTGGTGGTGGCGCTGCGCCACCGGGCGATCGCGGGTGCGCTCGAGGCGCCGGGGCTGGGCGCGCTGGCGTTCGCGCTGGTGCGGCGGGCGATGTGGCTGGTGCTCGGCGTGCTCGCGGCGATCGCCGCGATCGACTACGCGCTGGCCCGCCGGCGGATCGCGGCGCAGATGCGGATGACGCCGGACGAGGTCAAGCGCGAGCTGCGCGACCAGGAGGGCGACCCGGTGATCCGCGGCCGCCGCAAGCAGCGCATGCGCGAGCTCGCGAAGCGCCGGATGGCGGTCGCGGTGGCCAGGGCGGATGTGGTGGTGGTCAACCCGACGCATTACGCGGTGGCGCTGCGCTACGACGACAAGGTCGACGCCGCGCCGGTCGTGGTCGCCAAGGGCGTCGACGAGCAGGCCGAGAAGATCCGCGAGATCGCGCGGCAGAACAGCGTGCCGGTGCTGAGCCGGCCGCCGCTGGCCCGCGCGCTGCACAAGCATGTCAAGGAGGGCCGCGCGGTGCCGGCCAACCTGTACCGCGCGGTGGCCGAGGTGCTCGCCTATGTCTACCGCCTGCGCCAGCGGGGTAGCCGGTGACGGCCGCCGCGCTGCCGCGCCCGCGCGGCCAGTGGACGATGGCGTTCGCGCTGCTCGGCGTGCTCGCGGTGGCGATGGCGCCGCTGCCGTCGGTGGTGTTCGACCTGTTGATCGGCGTGTCGCTGTGCCTGGCGGCGCTGACGTTCCTGGTCGCGTTCTACGTCGAGCGGCCGACGGACTTCAGCGCGTTTCCGTCGCTGCTGCTGTTCGTCACGCTGTTCCGGCTCGCGCTCAACGTCGCGTCGACCCGGCTGATCCTGACCGGCAACGACGCGCACGCGGCCGGTGCGGTGATCGCCGCGTTCGGCCAGTTCGTGATCCGCGGCAACTTCGTGGTCGGCGCGGTGGTGTTCCTGATCCTCGTGATCGTCAACTTCGTGGTGATCACCAAGGGCGCCGAGCGGATCTCGGAGGTCTCGGCGCGCTTCACCCTCGACTCGATGCCCGGCAAGCAGATGGCGATCGACGCCGATCTGGGCGCGGGGCTGATCAACGAGAAGGACGCGCGCGAGCGCCGCAAGGGCATCCAGCGCGAGGCCGACTTCCACGGCGCGATGGACGGCGCCTCGAAGTTCGTGCGCGGCGACGCGATCGCGGGCCTGCTGGTGCTCGCGGTCAACGTGGTCGGCGGCATCATCATCGGCATCGCCCAGAAGGGCATGTCGATCGGCGGCGCGGCGCAGACCCCCAGATCCCGGCGCTGCTGGTGTCGACGGGCGCGGCGCTGCTGACCACCCGCGGCGAGGACCCCGAGCTGGGCCGCGCGCTGGCGGGCCAGCTGCTCACCCGCAAGCGGCCGATGCAGGTCACCGGGATCACGCTCGGCGTGATCGGGCTCTTGCCCGGCATGCCGCACCTCCTGTTCCTCGCGCTCGGCGCGATCGCGACCTGGGCATCGACCCGCGCGACCGATGCACGGCCGGACGCGGGCGACGGCCGGACCGCGGCGCGCCCGGCGGAGGCGCCGCGCCACGACGAGAAGGTCCAGCGCGGCGAGCTCGAGGCCCAGCTCCCCGTCGAGCTGCTCGGGCTCGAGGTCGGCCTCGACCTGCTCGGCATGGTCGACGCGGCGCGCAGCGGCGAGCTGCTCACCCGGGTCGCCGCGCTGCGCAAGCAGCTCGCGCTCGAGCTCGGCGTCATCGTGCCTCCGCTCCACATCCGGGACGATCTGCGGATGCGGCCGGGCGGCTACCGCGTGCTGTTGTCGGGCGTGGTGATCGCCGAGGCCGAGGTCCACGTCCACCGCGTGCTCGCGATCGATCCGACCGGCACGGCGCTCAAGCACCTGCCGGGCGAGGCGACGACCGAGCCGACGTTCGGGCTGCCCGCCAAGTGGCTGCTCACCGGCGACCGCGCGCGCGCCGAGGCCGCGGGGGCGACGGTGGTCGACGCCGCCGCGGTGATCGCGACCCACCTGACCGAGCTCTTGCGCCGCAACGCGCACGAGCTGCTCGGCCGCCGCGAGGCCCAGGAGCTGCTCGACATCGCCGGCAAGCACAACGCCAAGGTGGTCGAGGAGCTGATCCCGCATCTGATGTCGATGGGCGCGGTGATGCAGGTGCTGCGCAACCTCCTGCGCGAGAGCGTCTCGATCCGCGACATGCGCACGATCCTCGAGGCGCTCGCCGATCACGCCGGCGCGACCAAGAGCACCGATGACCTGACCGAGATGGTGCGCCAGCGGCTCGCGCGCCGGCTGACCCGCGCACAGCTGTCGGGCGACGGCTCGCTGCGCCCGCTCGTGCTCGATCCGCGCGCCGAGTCGCTGTTGCGCGACGGCTCCGGCCGCCAGGCCCGGGCGATCAGCAAGCTGACCGAGGACATCGCGGCCCGCGCGCGCGACCTCGCGATGCGCGACGAGCCGCCGCTGCTCGTGGTCGCGCCCGACCTCCGGCGCATCGTCGCCGGCATCGCTTCTCGCCATGTCCCCGGCCTCGCGGTCATGAGCTACCGCGAGGTCGATCCGGGCGTGCCGTTCGTTACCCGCGGGGTGATCTCCGCGCAGGAGTCCGCATGAGGGTCAAGAAGTTCGAAGGCGCCACGATGCGCGACGCGATCGCCAAGGTGAAGGCGGAGCTCGGCGATCAGGCGGTGATCATCTCGACCCGTCAGGTCCGCCGCGGCTTGCTCGGCTCGGCGATCGAGATCGCGGCCGCGATCGACGGCGACGCGGGCGAGGCGCCGAACCTGTCGGGCCCGACCACCGGCGGCCCGCAGCCGCGCCCGAGCGAGCCCGATCTCGAGAAGCTGATCGCGCCGCTGCGCAACGAGCTCCGGTCGCTGCGCGCACTGGTCCGCACGCCGGGCGAGAGCCGCGGCACCAGCGAGCTGCGCGCCGAGCTCGCCGCGCTGCGCAGCCTGGTCGAGAGCCTGCAGCGCCCGGCCGCGGCGCCCCCGCCGCCCGCGCCGCGCCGCGCCGCCTCCCCGCACGAATCGCCGCGCGCGCGTACCACCGAGCTGCCGTACGACGCGCTCACCGCCGCCAGCACCGGCGCCGCGGTGATGCTGGTCGGCCCGACCGGCGCCGGCAAGACCACCACGATCGCCAAGCTCGCCGCGCGCGCCGCGCTGATCGACGGCCGCCGCGTCGGCCTGGTGACGCTCGACAACTACCGGGTCGGCGGCGTCGACCAGATCCGCACCTTCGCCGATCTGATCGGCGTGCCGGTCGAGGTCGCCGAGACCCCGGCCGCGCTCGCCGATCTGCTCGACCCGGCCAACGAGCTGACGCTGATCGATACCGCCGGCCGCAGCCCGCGCGACACGGCCGCGATCGCCGAGCTCGCCGCCCACACCGCCGGCCTCGACCTCGAGGTCCACCTCGTGATCCCGGCGGCGTCGACCGCCGCGCAGGTCGACGAGCTGGTCGGCCGCTACCGCGCGCTCGCGCCGGCGCGCCTCTTGTTCACCAAGGTCGACGAGTGCGACACCGCGCCCGAGCTCGCGCAGGCGCCCGGCCGCACCGGCCTGCCGATCACCTGGGTCACCACCGGCCAGGCGGTGCCCGAGGACATCGAGCAGCCCACGCCGGCCCGGCTCCTCGAGCTCGCCAGCGGCGCGCTCACCGCGTCCACCCGCAGCCACCGGGCGGCCTAGCATGACCGATCAAGCAGCCACGCTCCGCGTCATCCAGGGCGACTCGACCCGTAAATCGAGCGGCACCGTCCCGCGCCGGGCGATCGCGGTCAGCGGCGGCAAGGGCGGCGTCGGCAAGAGCACCGTCGCGCTCAACCTCGCGATCGCCTACTCGCAGCTCGGCGCGCGCACGCTGATGGTCGACACCGACCCCGGCATGGCCGACCTCAACCTCCTGCTCGGCGTCGCGCCCGACAAGAGCCTGCTCGACGCGCTCAGCGGCACGCCGATCGATGACGTGCTGATCACGGCGCACGGCATCGCGCTCCTGCCCGCGCTCAACGGCAGCTACCTGCTGTCGACGATCGGCCCGTCGGCGCAGCGCCGCGTGATCGACCTCGTCGGCTCGCTCGCCGAGCGATTCGACACGCTGATCGTCGACGTCGCCGCCGGCATCGGCCAGGCCCAGACCACGTTCGCCGGCGCGACCTCGGACGCGATCGTCGTGGTCAACCCCGAGCCGCTGTCGATGGCCGACGCCTACGCCTGCCTCAAGACGCTCGCCACCCAGCAGGACGTCCGCCACGCGTACGTCCTGCCCAACCGCGTGACCTCGCGCTCGCAGGCCAGCGAGCTCACCGCGCGGCTCGCCGCGCTGGTCGCGCGCTTCCTCGAGCTCGAGATCACGCCGCTGCCGCCGATCCCGGCCGACCCCCAGGTCGCCGAGGCCGCCCAGTACGGCGTCCCGCTCATGATTCATGCGCCCGACTGCCCGGCGGCGCGTGCGATTCGCCAGCTGCCCCGCGTCCTGTCGTCCCTCGCGCCCCAGACCGGGGCGTCGTGGTGGCGCGCCGCGCGGGCCCAAGGAGATTCCCGATGAAGGCATATGCTGCGCAACTCAAGCGCTCTACCCAGGAACGCGATCGACTGATCTCGGAGCACATCGAGATCGCGCGCCGGATCTCGATGCGGATGGCGCGCCGCTGTCCGGACTGGATCGCGCGCGAGGACCTGGTCGCGGCCGGCATGCTCGGCCTCACCGAGGCGGCCGAGCGCTACGACGCGACCCGCAACGAGCCGTTCCTGGCGTTCGCCGAGAAGCGGATCCGCGGCGCGGTGCTCGACGAGCTCCGCCGCGGCGACATCATGCCGCGGCGCGCCCGCCAGATGGCGCGCAAGATCGGCGCGAAGATCCAGGAGCTCGAGAAGCTCAACGGGCGCAGCCCGACCGACGAGGAGGTCGCCGCCGCGCTCGGCGTGCCGATCGAGGAGTACCGCTCCGACCTCGAGCACCTGGTCCACGTCACCGTCGGCGCGCTCGACCAGAGCGACGACAGCTCGCCGGCGCTCGCCGCCGACGAGGCCTCGCCCGAGGCCGGCGCCGCCCGCCACATGGCGCTCGCCCGCGTGCGCAGCGCGCTGCCCCGGCTCGATCAGCGCGACATCCTCGTGCTCGGCCTGTACTACAACGAGGAGCTCACCTACCACGAGATCGCCGAGGTGCTCGGCGTGACCACGTCGCGGGTGTGCCAGCTCCACGGCCGCGCGATCTCGCGGCTGCGCGCCGAGATCGAGTCCGTCCCGCGCGCGCCGGCCCCCGACGCGCGACCCGACGCGCGGCGCGAGGCGCGGCCATGAGCTCGGGGATCTACGTCGCGACCGCCGGCGCGGTGGCGCAGTCCAACGCGCTCGACGCGACCGCCAACAACATCGCCAACGCGGCGACCGCGGGGTTCCACGGCGACCGCGTGACGTTTCGCGAGGCGCTGACCGCCGCGCGCTCGCCCGACGTCGCCACCGTCGGCGCCGGCACCACACGGATCGACGGCCAGGCCGGCGCGCTCACCGCGACCGAGAACCCGCTCGACCTCGCGCTCGACGGCGACGGCTACTTCGCGGTCGGAACACCCGCCGGCCCGCGCTACACCCGCGCCGGCAACTTCCAGCTCGACGACCAGCACCGGCTGGTCACCGCCGATGGCTTCGCCGTGCGCGGCGAGGGCGGCGCGCCGATCACGATCCCGCCCGAGGCGCGCGAGGTCGCGGTCGCCGCCGACGGCACGGTCTCGGCCGACGGCGCCGCGCTCGGCAAGCTCGAGCTCGTGCGGTTCGCGCCGGCCCAGGTCGTGCGCGAGGGCGGCTCGCTGGTCTCGGCGACCGGCCGCCCGCTCGCCGGCGATCCGCCCAAGGTGCGCTCCGGCATGCTCGAGGCCTCCAACGTCAACGTCGTGCGCGGCGTCGTCGATCTCGTGAAGGTGTCGCGCACCTACGAGTCGCTGATGCGCGTGATCCAGGGCTACCACGACGTCGAGAGCCGCGCCGCGCGCGAGCTGGGCGCCCCCAAGTAACCCAGGTCCAGAAGGAGAGATCGCATGTTCCGTTCCCTCGCCACCGCCGCTTCGGGCATGGAAGCCCAGCAGACCAAGCTCGATGTCACCGCGAACAACATCGCCAACGTATCGACCAACGGGTTCAAGAAGGCCCGCGCCGAGTTCGCCGACCTGATGTACCAGACGCAGCGTCCGGCCGGCGCACCGACGGGCAACGGCGCCAACGCGCCGACCGGCACCGAGATCGGCCTGGGCACCCGCCTGGTCACCACGGCGCGCGAGCTCGGCCAGGGCGAGCTGCACACCACCGGCAACCCGCTCGACATCGCGATCGAGGGCCACGGCTACCTGCCGGTCACGCTGCCCAGCGGCGAGACCGCCTACACGCGCAACGGCGCGCTGCAGCTCAACGCCGAGGGCCGCCTGGTCACCTCCGACGGTTACTCGATCGCCGGTGACATCACGATCCCGCCCGAGGCGCAGGCGATCGCGATCGCCGCCGACGGCACGATCTCGGCGACCGTCCCCGGCGACACCCAGCCGGTCCAGCTCGGCAAGCTCCAGCTCGCCACGTTCGCCAACCCGGCGGGCCTCGCCGCGCAGGGCGGCACGCTGTTCCGCGAGACCTCGGCCTCGGGCGCGGCCGTCCTCGGCACGCCCGGCGAGGGCGGCGCCGGCGCGATCCGCCAGAGCATGCTCGAGGTGTCCAACGTCAACGTCGTCGAGGAGATGATCGACCTGATCTCGGGCCAGCGCGCCTACGAGATCAACTCGCGCGTGATCAAGGCGGCCGACGAGATGCTCGGCCAGACGGCGCAGCTCCGATGACCGAGGGCATTCGATCGCGCCCGGGGCAGGGACCCGGGGCCACCCTGGCCCGACGAAGTCCCTGCGGGATGAGCCCGCGGCGAGACAGCCTCGGTCACGACCGCGATCTCAAGATCGCGATCTTCGTGGCCACGCTGGCGTTCCTCGCCGTGCTCGCCAACCGAGTCCACGCCGATCCGCTCGATGCGATCGTCCGCGCCCGGCTCGCCCCGTCGCTGCCGGCCGGCCTCGAGGTCGCCAGGGTCTATCTACCAGCCGGCCTGGCCAGCCTCGATACCGCCCCCGAGGCGGTCGCGATCGAGCTGCCGCGCGAGCTCCGCGCCGGCCGGCCCAGCGTCAAGCTCACGGTGCGCGGCCACCGCAGCGCGTGGGTCCCGGTCGCGATCGCCGCCGCGGTCGACGTCGCGATCGCCCAGCGCGCGCTCGCCGCCGGCGACGTGATCGCCGCGGGCGATGTCGCGATCGAGCACCGCGCGATCGCCGATGTCGCGCCGGCGCCCGCCGCCGCGCTGATCGGCGCCACCGTCACCACCGCGATCGCCGCCGGCGCCCCGATCGGCGCCCGCGACGTCGCGCTGCCGCCGCCGCTGGCCCGCGGCACCCAGGTCGCGATCGACCTCCGGCGCGGCGCCGTCCACATCCGCGGCACCGGCACGCTCGAGCTCTCGGCCCGCCCCGGCGAGCCCGCCAGCGCGCGGCTCGCCGCGACCAAGATCGTCGTTCACGGGACGCTGGTCGCGCCCGCCACCCTCGTCGTTGGAGACCTGCCATGAAGCACCGCGCCCTCCCGCGCTCCGCCCTCGACATGCTCGAGTGGCTCGGCACTATCCTGACCGCCGCCACCGTGGCCGCGATCGCCGCGGCCGCCGCCGTCGCGCTGCTCACCGGTTGCGCCAGCCACATCGCGCCCTACCACGCCAAGCACCGCACGCTCGACCCCGGCGCGTTCGGCGCCCGGTCGCGCGCCAGCGGCGGCAGCCTCTACGCCGAGGGCACGCCCGGCCTGTTCGAGGACCACTCGGCCAGCCGCATCGGCGACATCCTGGTGATCAAGATCGACGAGAAGGACGTCGCCAGCCACCAGGCCGACACCCAGCTCAACAAGTCCGACGCGACCAGCTACGGCCTGCCCGCCGCGATCGGCCTGGTCTCGGCGCTCAAGTCCAGGTACCCCGACCTCGACCCGGCCAAGCTGTTCTCGTCGACCACCGACCAGAAGTTCTCCGGCAACGGACAGGTCAAGCGCGAGGGCACGGTGACCGCGATCCTGCCGGTGCGCGTGGGCCAGATCCTGCCGAGCGGCGATCTGTTCGTCGAGGGCACCAAGGTCGTGATGGTCGGCGCCGAGGAGCACCACATCTACGTCAGCGGCATCGTCCGCCGCGTCGACATCGCCGACGACGACTCCGTGCCATCGTCGCGGATCGCCGACGCCGAGATCGAGTACACCGGCCGCGGCGACATCTCCGACACCCAGCGCCGCGGCTGGCTCGCACGCACGCTCAGCAAGCTCTGGCCGTTCTGACCGATCCATAGGGGGCTTTCCCGCCCCCTCTGGACCGGCAAAGCCGGTCCATTCACCCCTCCGCGCGTCGCGTCGCGCGGTGTTCTACCAGCCCTCTCATGGACACTCTGCCCGGACTTCGGTCGCTTTCCTCGGAGACGCCATGCGCCCACCCACCATCACCTTCGCCGCCGCGCTGACCGTCGCCGCGCTGGCGCTCGCCCTGGCGGCAGCCACCGCCCACGCCGATCGCATCAAGGACCTCACCACGATCGCCGGCGTCCGCGACAACCACCTGACCGGCTTCGGCCTGGTCGTCGGGCTCGACGGCACCGGCGACGATGCGCGGTCGCCGATGGTCAAGGGCGCGCTGACCAAGATGCTCAAGCGGCTCGGCATCACGATCGATCCGACCGATCTCAAGGGCAAGAACGTCGCCGCGGTGATGCTCACCGCCGAGCTCCCCGCGTTCGCCAAGCCCGGCATGACCTTCGACGTCACGATCTCGTCGATGGGCAACGCCAAGAGCCTGGCCGGCGGCACGCTGCTCGCCGCGGCGCTCAAGGGGCCCGACGACCGGACCTGGGCGATCGCGCAGGGCGCGCTGTCGGTCGGCGGCTTCGTCGCCGAGGGCGCGACCGGCTCGAGCAGCAAGAAGAACCACCCCACGGTCGGCCGGCTGCCCGGCGGGGCCACCGTCGAGGCCACCGCGCCCACCGTGATGCCCGAGCGCGAGATCGTGCTGGTGCTCAACCAGCCCGACTTCACCACCGCGACGCGGATGCGCGACGCGATCGCCGCCGCGCTCGGCGCGGATGCCGCCCGGCTCGGCGACGCCGCGACCGTCGTGGTCGCGATCCCGCCCGACGCGCGCGGCCAGGTCGCGCGGCTGATCGCCCGGCTCGAGGCGATCGAGGTCGATCCCGACGTCCGCGCCCGGGTCGTCGTCGACGAGAAGACCGGCACGATCGTGATCGGCGAGGCGGTCGCGCTGCGGCCCGCCGCGATCACGTTCGGCGCGCTCACCGTCGAGGTCGACGAGGCCCCGACCGCGTCGCAGCCGGCCCCGCTGGCGCGCGGCGCCAAGACCACCGTCGTGCCGCGCACGGCGGTCAAGGTCAACGAGACCGAGTCGTCGATGCGCCTGGTCAAGCGGGCCGCGACGGTGGGCGACGTCGCCGCCGCGCTCGCCGCGCTCGGCGCCAAGCCGCGCGATCTGGTCTCGATCCTGCGCGCGCTCAAGGCCGCGGGCGCGCTGCGCGCCGACCTGGAGACCTTGTGAAGACCGAGGCGGTCGTGGCGCATTCCCCGCCCGAGGCCACGCGAGGCGCCAACGCCCGCTCCGAGGCCAAGCATGACACCGTGCACGTCGCGGCCCGCCAGCTCGAGGCGTTCTTCCTGCGCCAGCTGCTCGCCGAGACCCGGCCGCAGGGCGGCGGCGCGCTCGACGGCGGCTTCGCCGGCGACACGTTCAAGCAGATGCTCGACGAGGCGATCGCCGACAAGATGTCCGCGGCCGGCGGCATCGGCATGGCCCAGATGTTTGCCCGGCAGCTCGGCCAGGCCGGCGAGGTCTCCGCGTCGCGCGCGCCCAGCGCAATGCGCCCACCCAACGCACCCGGCACGCCGGCCGCTGCACTGCCTGTCACGCACGCCGTCGCCACGGCGCCAACCGCGATCGATCAACCCCTTTCGATCGACCTCCCGCCAGGCGCGCCTCACCTCATCGTCCCGGTGGCCGGCCGCCCGAGCTCGGGCTACGGCCTGCGCAGCGACCCGGTCCACGGGGGCACGGTGAACCACCCGGGCTTCGACCTCGCCGCCGCCACCGGCACCCAGGTCACCGCCGCGGCGGCCGGCACCGTGGTCCACGCCGGCCCCGCCGGCACGTACGGCAACCTCGTCACGCTGCGTCACGACAACGGATTCGAGACTCGTTACGCACACCTGAGCGCGGTCGACGTCCAGGTCGGCGACCGGGTCGAGGCCGGCGCCGCCCTCGGCAAGGTGGGCAGCACCGGCTACTCCACCGGGCCGCACCTGCACTTCGAGGTCCGCCACGACGGCCAGGCAATCGATCCCGCCCCGCTTCTGCCGCTACACAGATCGGCCTCGCGGACGACCCGGTGAACAGAGGCCCCGGAACGATCCGGTAGCAGAGGACCCAGGCATGCGTATCGATCCCAATGTCGTGATCCCTCCCGTCACCCGCGACGCTCGTGAAGCGCCGTCCACCGCCAAGAGCGAGGCGGCCGCGAGCAGTGCGTCGGTGGTCAAGCTGTCGGCGGCGGGTGCCTCGGCATCTGCGGGCGCCGCCGCGGTGGCCCCGACGACGACCACCCGGCTGCAGACCATCCGCGCGATGCTCGACAAGGGCGACTACCCCGTCGACCTCGACCTGCTCGCGTCGCGCATCGTCGACGACGAGCTGCTGCGCGTGGGGCGGGCATGACGACCCCCGGCCAGCGCTGGCTCGAACAGCTGCGCGAGCTCGGCGAGGAGCTCCGCGCGACGTTCGCCGAGGAGCGCCGCGCGATCGGCGCGCTCGACCACGCGCGGCTGACCTACCTCGCCGTCCACAAGCAGCACCTCGCCGAGCAGCTCGCCCTCGCCCGCGACGCCGCGCCCATCGTCGACGCCCCGGTCGTCCGCGAGCTGTTCACCGCGCTGCGCGCCGAGGCCCACGCCAACGCGCTGCTCGCGACGGTCGCCACCGAGGCCGTGCGATCGCTGCTCGGCTACGAGACGGCCGGTGCCTACGATCGCGCCGCCCGGCGCACCACCACTCCGCCGCTGCGGACCCTGCTAGCGACCTACTGATGTCGGACCTCCTGTCACTGCTCTCGCTCGGTTCGGCCGCCATCGCGGCGCAGAACACCGGCGTCGCCGTGGCAGCCAACAACGTCGCCAACGTCAACACCCCGGGGTTCTCGCGACAGCGCGCCGATCTCGAGTCGCTCGAGGCCGCGCCGATCGTCGGCGGCGTGCGCAGCGGCACCCCGCAGCGGCTCGCCGACGACCTGGTGTCCGGCCAGATCCAGACGGCCGCCGGCTCGCTCGCGATGTCCCAGGCGTTCGCCGACGCGCTCGACGAGCTGCAGGGCAGCCTGACCAGCGGCGGCACGATCGACGAGCAGATCGGCGCGCTGTTCTCCCGGTTCAGCCAGGCCGCGGCCGCCCCGACCGACTCGGCGTCGCGCAACGCCGTGATCGCGGCCGCCCGCGACCTCGTCGCCGGCATCCAGCGCCGCGCCGCCGACGTCGCCACCGCCCGCAGGGAGGCCGACGCCCGGATCCGCGATGGCGCCGGCACCGCGACCGCGCTCGCCAAGCAGCTCGCCGCGGCCAACACCGCCGTCGCCCGCTCCGACGATCCCGCCGCGCGCGATCACCGCGACCAGCTCGCCCAGCAGCTCGGCAAGCTGGTCGGCGGCCAGGCCCGGATCGATCGCGACGGTCAGATGCGCTACGTGCTCGACGGCGGCGCCGTCCTGGTCGACGGCAGCCACGCGGCCGCCGTCACCGCGACCCCCGATCCGGCCACCGGGTTCGCCCGGCTCTCGGTCGACGCGGGCGGCGTGCGCCGCGACGTCACCGACGCGATCGCGGGCGGCTCGCTCGGCGGCGACCTCAGGTTCCGCGATCACAGCGCCGCCGACGCCGCGGGCCAGCTCGATCAGCTCGCCTACGACATCACCACCAGCGTCAACACGGTCCACGCCGCGAACGCCGGGCTCGACGGCGGCACCGGCCGCCCGATGTTCACGCCGCTCACCCAGGTGGCGGGCGCCGCGCAGGCGATCGCGCTCGACCCCGCGCTCGTCGCCAACCCCGACCGGCTCGCCCTCGCGGCCTCCGGTGCCGGCCCCGGCGACAACCGCGGCGCGCTCGCGCTGTTCGGGCTCGGCAGCCAGGGCGTCGCCGCCGGCGGCCGTACGCTCGGCGATGCCGCGCTCGACGTGGTGTCGGGCGTCGCGCTCGCGGCCTCCGACGCCAAGGGCGACGTCACGCGCAACGGCCTGGTCGCCGAGCACCTCGCCGGCCTGCGCGACTCGCTGTCCGGCGTCGACACCCAGGAAGAGCTCACCAACCTGGCCCGGTTCGAGCATGCCTCGACCGCGATGACCAAGTTCGTCTCGACGATCGACAGCATGCTGAGCTCGCTGATCGATCAGCTCTAGCCCCCGCTCGCGCAACTCCACCCCGGGCGCCGCCCGGCGAAGGCTCGCCATGCGCATCACCGGAAACCGCCTGATCGATCTCGCCGCCACCTCCACCACGAAGAACCAGAACGCGGTCGCCGCCGCGTCGGCCGAGGTCAGCTCGGGGCTGCGCGTCGCCGCGCCGTCGGACGACCCCGCGGCCTGGCTCGCCGCGCAGCGCACCAAGCTGCGCCAGGCGCTGAGCCAGGGCACCGGCGCGGCGGTCGCCGCCGGCCGCGATCAGCTCGCGCTCACCGACAACGCGCTCGCCTCGCTCGGCGACCTCGTGTCCCAGGTCCGCAGCCTCGCGATCCAGGGCGCGTCCGACACCTACAACCCGGCCAACCGCGCCGGGCTCGGGGTCCAGGTCCGCGGCCTGTTCCGCAGCGCGCTCGACGCCGCCAACGCGCGCGACAACGCGGGCGAGTACCTGCTCGCCGGCGCCGCGTCGCTGACCCAGCCGTTCGACGCCACCGGCGCCTACCTGGGCGACGCCAGCGCGCGCGCGCTGCCGGGCGAGGGCTCGCTGACCACCGGCGTCACGATCCCCGGCACCGCGCTGACCGCGGCGACCCCGGGCGGCGTCGACGTCCTGCCCCTGCTCGACCGGGTCGCGACCGCGCTGTCGACCAACGACATGACCACGCTCGCCGCCGCGCTCCCCGATCTCGCCACCGCGGTGCGGCAGATCTCGTCGGCGCGCACCGCCGCCGGCGGCACGATGAACGTGCTCGATCAGGCCACGTCGGCGCGCGCGGTGCTCGAGCAGGACGTGCAGCAGACGATCTCGCGGCTCGTCGAGTCCGACACGGTCGGCGCGGCGAGCGAGCTCGCCAGGGCCACGCAGGCGCTCGAGGTCTCGCGCGCCGTGTCCTCGCATATCGTCGCGGTGCTCAACCCCTCGACCTGATCATCCGAAGTTCTAGCCCTATCACACGGCAGGAACCGGGCGACCCACTCCCATGAGACCGACAGGGTCTCGACGAACGCAAAACCGGAACGCAGGAAATCGCCATGTCTATCTCCGTCCTGACCAACGTCGCCTCGCTCAACGCCCAGCGCAACCTCGCCACCACGCAAGCTTCGCTCGCGGCCTCGGTCGGTCGTCTGTCCTCGGGCATGCGGATCAACAGCGCGTCGGACGACGCCGCCGGTCTCGGCATCAGCGAGAACCTCAAGGCCAACATCCGCAGCCTCGCCCAGGCCCAGCGCAACGCCAACGATGGCATCTCGCTGACGCAGGTCGCCGAGGGCAGCATGAACGAGATGCAGGGCATCGTGGCGCGCATGCGCGAGCTCGCGATCCAGTCGGCCAACGGCACGCTCGGCTCCAACGAGCGCAGCTACATCGAGACCGAGTTCGGTCAGCTCGCCAAGGAGATCGACCGGATCAGCAAGGTGACCGACTTCAACGGCCAGAAGCTGCTCGACGGCACCGCGGCGGGCGGCCTGGTGTTCCAGATCGGTATCAACAACTCGACCGACGACCAGATGGCGCTCAGCATCGCGACGCTGACGACCTCGACCCTGGGCGGGGCCAACAAGATCACCAACGCCAGCCTGTCGACGGCGACCAACGCGCAGACCGCGATCGGCACCTTCGACAAGGCGATCCAGCAGCTGTCGCAGGCGCGCGCCAACCTCGGCGCGGTCCAGAACCGCATGACGGTCACGGTGTCGAACCTCTCGGTCGCGCAGGAGAACCTGACCGCCGCCAACTCGCGGATCCGCGACGTCGACGTGGCGAACGAGAGCGCGAACCTCACCAAGTCGCAGATCCTGAGCCAGGCCGGCCTCGCCGTGCTCGCCCAGGCCAACCAGCTGCCGCAGTCGGCGCTGTCGCTGCTCCGCTAGGCCAGCGTCGCTAGCCCGGAGATCCGACCATGACCGCCGTCACGTTCACCGGCCTCTCGAGCGGAATCGACACC
>VBLP01000248.1:19280-29185 GCA_005887925.1 Deltaproteobacteria bacterium
ACGCCGTTCGCGTCGAGCAGCTCGCGCGCAGCCAGATCACCAGCTCGCGCACCTTCGACTCGGCCGGCCCGGGCGTGCTCGGCGACGGCAGCGTCACCATCACCACCGGGACGAAGACCGCGTCGATCAGCTACACCGGCGCGGACTCGCTCGCCGACATCGCCGCGCGGATCAACGGCGCGGGGGTCGCCGCGTCGGCCTCGGTGCTGTTCGACGGCACGTCGTACCGGCTGGTGGTCGCCTCGACCGGCACCGGCACCGCCGCGGCCGCCCAGTTCGCCGACGACGGCGACGGCCTCGCGCTGTCCGATCCCGACAACATCAAGGTCCACGCGCGCGACGCGAAGGCCGAGATCGACGGCGTCGAGGTCACCCGCGCCAGCAACGTGATCGCCGACGCGGTCCCCGGCGTCACCTTCACGCTGGTGTCGCCGCACGCCGCGGCCGATGCGTCCTCGTCGGTGTCGGTCGCGCTCGACACCGACGGCCTGCACGGCAAGCTCGCCGCGATCGTCAGCGCGTACAACACGGTCAACGCCGCGCTCCATGCCCAGCTCGATTACACCGGCACGCAGAAGGGCACCAACACGCTGTTCGGCGACGCGACGCTGCGCCAGCTCCAGGGCGCGCTCGGCTCGATCATGACCAGCAGCTACGGCCCGGCGGCGTCCGACGCCAGCGAGGCCGGCGCGCTCACGCTCGACGACACCAAGCTCTCCGCCGCGCTCGCCGCCGACCCCGACGCGCTCGGCGCGCTGTTCGTCACCGGCGGGTTCGCCGCCGCGATGACCGCGATGACCGACGCCTACACGCGCGGCGGCGACGGCATCCTCGCCGGCAAGACCGCGGGCCTGACGGCTCGCAGCACGGCGCTGCAGGGCACGATCGATCAGATCAACACCCGCGCCGATGCGCTCAAGACCCAGCTCGAGACCCAGTTCACCGCGCTCGAGACGGCGATGAGCCAGCTCAAGAGCCAGAGCTCTTACCTCTCCAGCATCCTCGGCTAAGGAGCTTCATGACCGCGCGCGCCGCCAATGCCTATCGCCGTGTCGACCTCGAATCGGCGCCCAAGACCCAGATCGTCGAGCGGCTGTTCGACCGCTGCGTCGCGGACATCGCGGCCGCGCGCGCCGCGATCGAGGCCCGGGACATCGCCCGGAAAGCGGCGGCGCTCGATCACGCCCTGCAGATCGTCGTCGACGAGCTATGCGCCAACCTCGCGGCGCTCTACGACTTCGTCACCGAGCGGCTGATCGAGGCCAACGCGCAGCTCGCGCTGCCGCCGCTCGATCAGGCCACGCGGATCATGAGGGAGCTCGGCGCGGCGTTCCGCACCGCGCACACCGGCGGAGCCCGATGATGACCGAGGGCGATGGATCGAGCGCGGGGTCGGGGCCCCGCGCCACCCTGGCCCGAGAAGATCCCGGTGGGATGATGACCCGCGCGCTGTTGACGCGGCTGCTCGACGTCACCCCGCTCCCGCCCGCGGACGCCGGCGTCGCGGAGCTCCTGGCGACGTTCGAGGTGGCGATCGCCGAGCGCGCTGCGATTCTCTCCGAGATCAGCCCGCCGATCACCCTGAGTGAAATGGATCGCCCACTCCTGATCGAGCTCGAGCGGCGGCAGGCGCTCTGGCAAGATGCGCTCGCCTCGGCATTGCGCAGGGTTGGCGAGCAGCGCATGGCGACCACCCAGCTTCGCGCGTACGCGGGGGCTGGCTGACGCTGTCGTCAGGGACACCGACAACCCCAGCGCAACCGCCTGGAATCGCGGTCGCCATGCTGGCCCGGGCTTCGCAGCGCTCCGGCTCGCATGACCTGCCTTCCCTACGGACGGCAAACCATCGACGAGGATGACATCGCCGCGGTCGCCGCGGCGCTTCGCGCACCTCAGCTCACCTGCGGGCCGCTGGTCGCCCGGTTCGAGGCCGCGCTCGCCGCGTGGCTCGGGGCGCCGTGCGCGACCGTGTGTGCGAGCGGCACCGCCGCGCTGCACCTGACCTACGCCGCGCTCGGCATCGGCGAGGGCGACGAGATCATCACCACGCCGATCACGTTCTCGGCCACCGCCGCCGCGGCGTACTACGTCGGCGCCACCGTCCGGATCGCGGACGTCGATCCCCGCACCGGCAACCTGGCGCCTGCCTCCGCCGACATGGCCGAGCTGTCCGCGCTCGCCCGCCGCCACGGCCTGCGCATCGTCGAGGACGCCTGCCACGCGCTGGGCGCGAGCTACCGCGGCGTCCGGGTCGGCGCCGGCGACAGCGACGCGGTCGTGTTCAGCTTCCACCCGGTCAAGCACATCACCACCGGCGAGGGCGGCGCCGTCATCGTCCGCGATCCGGACGTCAAGCACCGGCTCGAGCGGCTGCGCCAGCACGGCATCGAGCGCGACCACGCGCGGATCGCCGCGCCGGCCGGCCCGTGGGTCTACGAGGTCCAGGAGCTGGGCTGGAACTACCGGCTCAGCGACATCGCCTGCGCGCTCGGCCTCGCCCAGCTCGCCAAGCTCGATCGCTTCGTCGCCGAGCGCCGCCGGCTCGCCGCGCACTACCGCGCCGAGATCGCGCGCGTCTTCGGCGATGGCGTCGCCGCGCCCGTCGAGCTCGCCGACCGCGAGTCGGCCTATCACCTGTTCGCCGTCGCGATCGACTTCGCGCGGCTGGGCACCACGCGCGCCCGCGCGATGGCCCGGCTCGCCGCCGCCGGCATCGCCACCCAGGTCCACTACATCCCGCTGCTCCACCACCCGCTGCACGCGCGGCGCTGTCCCGGCGAGCGCGCCCGGCCGCGCCCCGGCGTCGACCACTACTACGCGCGCACGCTCTCGCTCCCGCTCTACCCGGCGCTCACCCCGGCCGACGCGACCCGCGTCGTCGAGGAGCTCCGCCGCGTCCTCGGAGAATCGCCATGACTGCCTCGCTCACCACCACAGCCTCGACCGCGATCCTCGACGGGCGGTCCGTCCTGGTCACCGGCGGCACCGGGTCGTTCGGCCGCGCGTTCGTCGAGCGCGCGCTCGCGTCGCGCGCCCGCAAGGTGATCGTGTTCTCGCGCGACGAGCAGAAGCACTACGCGCTCGAGCGCCAGCTCGCCGACCGCCGGCTACGGTTCTTCGTCGGCGACATCCGCGACCGCGACCGGCTGCAGGTCGCGCTGCGCGACGTCGACCTCGTGGTCCACGCGGCGGCGATGAAGCACGACCCGATCTGCGAGTACAACCCGTTCGAGGCCGTCCAGACCAACGTCCACGGCGCGCGCAACCTGATCGAGGCCGCGATGAGCTGCGGCGTGCATCGCGTGATCGCGCTGTCGACCGACAAGGCGGTGTCGCCGGCCAACCTCTACGGCGCGACCAAGCTGTGCATGGAGAAGCTCCTGATCGCCGCCAACGCCTACGCCGGCGACCGCACCACGCGGTTCTCGGTCGTGCGCTACGGCAACGTCATGGGCTCGGCCGGCAGCGTCGTCCCGCTGTTCCGCGCCCAGAAGAACCGCGGCCAGCTCACGATCACCGACGCGCGGATGACCCGGTTCTGGATCGAGATGTCCGACGCGATCGCCCTGGTGCTGCGCGGCCTTCAGCTCATGACCGGCGGCGAGATCTTCATCCCCAAGCTGCCGACCACCGACATCGAGACGCTCGCCGAGGCCGTCGCGCCCGGTGTGCCGCGCACCACCGTCGGGATCCGCCCCGGCGAGAAGCTGCACGAGACCCTGATCTCGACCGAGGAGATCCGCCGGACGAGCGACCTGGGCGACGTGCTCGTGATCTGGCCCGAGTACCAGTTCCACACCACGCTCACCGGCGTGCGGGCCGGCACCCCGGTGCCGGAGGACTTCGTCTACTCGAGCGACCGCGCCGAGCCCCGCCTCGACCTCGCGGCGACCCGCGCGATGCTGGAGCGCGTGGCATGACGCGGCCGGCGATCCTGTTCCGCGCCGACGCCTCGCACGCCCTCGGCCTGGGCCACGTCGCGCGGCTGTGCGCGCTGCTCGAGGAGGTCGATCCGGCCGCCGCCAACCCGATCGCGCTGTTCGGCGGCGATGACACCGTCGCGGCGTGGACCCGCAGCCAGAGCGTGTCGGCCCAGATCCGGCCGTGGACCACCGCCGAGGTCCTCGCCGCCGCCGTGATGCACGGCGCGCGCACCGTCGTGATCGACGGCCCCGAGCTCGCCGCCGCCCTGATCCCGCCGCTCGCCGCGCGCGGCATCCGCACGATCCTGATCGACGACCACGGCCACTGCGCGCTGCCCGCCGACGCCGTCGTCAACCACAACTTCCACGCCCCGGTGCTCGCGGCGAGCTACCCGGCCGCGCGGCTCCGCCTGCTCGGCCGGAACTACCTCCTCTTGCGCCGCGCGATCCGCCGCTACACCCGCGGCACGTGCCGGCCGCGCGACATCGAGCGGCTGCGCGTCATCGTCAGCTTCGGCGGCAGCGATCCGGTCGGCGCGACCGCGCGGATCGTCGGCCTGATCCCGTCCAACCGCCCGCTCGACCTCGTCGTTCTGATCGGCCCCGGCTACCGCGACGACCGCACCCTGCACCGCGCCGCCAAGGCCGCCGTCGCCGCCGGGCACAGCATCGAGGTCTGCCGCGATCCGGCCGACCCGGCGTCGCTGTTCATCACCGCCGACGCCGCGATCTGTTCCGCCGGCGGAACGCTGGGCGAGCTCGCCTACCTCGGCTGCCCCACCCTCGGCCTGGCCATCGTCCCCGATCAGATCCTGCCCGCCCGCAGTCAGGTCCGCAGCGGCATGATCGCCTGCGGCCGCGCCCTGGCCGAGGCCGATGACAACGCCCTGCGCGGCGAGCTGCTCGCCTTCCTGCTCGGCGATCGCCGCCGCCGCGATCAGCGCGAGATCGCGCTCGCCACCGCCGACGGCCTGGGCGCCCAGCGCGTCGTGTCCGAGGCGCTCTGACCCTGCGCGCGGCCGATTCCCGGCGGCCGGCCGGCGGTTCGGCGTAGAGTGTGGTCATGCGGGTTCGCTTCTGGGGCGTGCGCGGCTCGCTGCCGTCGCCTGGTCCGTCCACCGTGCGCTACGGCGGCAACAGCGTGTGCGTCGAGGTCCGCCTCGCGGACGACACCTGCATCGTGCTCGACGCCGGCACCGGCATCCGCCAGCTCGGCAACGCGCTCGCCGCCGAGGCCCACCGCACGCCGATCCACCTGTTCATCACGCACGGCCACTGGGACCACATCATGGGCCTGCCGTTCTTCGGCCCGGTCTACACCCCCGACACCACGATCGTCCTGCACGCGACCACCGAGCGCAGCGTCCGCGGCTTCCGCAAGGCCGACATCTTCGACGTCGCCCACTTCCCCGTCGCGTTCACCGAGCTGCCGGCGCGGTTCCAGCGCGTCGAGGAGTTCGGCAACCACCGCGTCGGCTCGGCGACCGTCCGCCACATCGAGCTCAACCACCCCGGCGGCGCGACCGGGTTCCGCGTCGACGACGCCGACGGCACCTCGATCTGCTACCTCACCGACAACGAGCTCGACCCGCCCGGCGAGCGCGCCTCGACCCCCGAGCAGCTCGCGCGGTTCGCCGCCGGCACCGACCTCCTGATCCACGACGCGCAGTACGTCGCCGACGACATGCCCGCCAAGCGCGGCTGGGGCCACTCCGTCGTCGATCAGGTGCTCGCGCTCGCGCGCGACGCCGAGGCCCGCGCCGTCGCGCTCCACCACCACGACCCCGATCGCGACGACGCCGCGCTCGACGCGATCGCCGAGCACGCCGCGCGCTGGACCCGCGCGCACGCCCCCGCGCTCCGGGCCCACGTCGCCCGCGAGGGCCTGACGATCGCGTCGCATGACTCCCGCGACCTTGCGACAGCTGCGACCATCGGTGCTCCTCGCAGCTGAGCTGGATATGATCTCGCGGGTTTCGGCTTCTGGACCGCGGGCGCACGCCGTGCCGATATGGTTTCGCCGCCCGGCTGTTCTTGCTGTGTGCCCGCGATGACGAGCCAGCCTCTCGACGTATGGGATGACGCGATCCGCCGCCACGACCGCCGGATCTACCTCTCGGTGCTCGCGCTCGGCATCGGCCCCGAGCGCGCCCGCGAGATCGCGCAGGCAGCGTGGACGCGCCTGATCGAGCAGCACCAGCGCGGGGCGCTCGACGAGATCGAGCTGCCCGGGCTCGCGATCCGCCAGGCGCGGTTCCTGGCGTTCAACGAGCTGGCGCGCAACCGGGTCGAGAACCGTGTGCTGGCCGCCGTACCCGACCCACCATCCGAGCCCGATGTCGAGCGCGTCGTCGGCAGCCGCCAGGAGATCGAGCGCGTGCTCGCGGCGCTCGCGACCTGCTCGCCGACCGCCGCAAGGTGTTCCGGCTGGTCTACGCGACCCCGGGCGGCAGCGCCCCCCAGGCCGCCAAGGAGGTCGGGCTGTCGCTGCAGCGAGTCCGCCAGATTCTGTGCGAGACCCGGCACCACATCCGCCGCGCGCTCGCCGAGGAGACGCCATGACGCGCGAAGATCTCGAGCTCTACGTGATGGGCCTGTACGAGGGCGACGCCACCGCGCTCGAGCGCGACATCGCCGCCGACACCGCCGCGCGCGCGATCGTCGCCGACGAGGCCCGGCTCGATCTGCTGCTGCGCGATGCCGCCGCCGCGGCGACGTTCTGCCCCGCGTGCGACGACCTCGTGCGCGGCGCGCGCTGCGACGCGTGCGGCGCCGCCGTCCGGCCCGGCGGCTACACCGTCGAGCGCGTCCTCGTCAGCAACGCGCACGGCCGGATGTACGCCGCGCGCGACGTCGACGGCAAGCAGGTCGCGCTCAAGGAGCTGGCGTTCATCCAGTCGCCGGGCCCCGACGCGCTCGCCGCGTTCGAGCGCGAGGCCAGGTTCCTGCCGCCATCCCCAGGTTCTGCGCCAGCTTCCAGGAGGACGCCGGCGTCCACGCGCGCTACTACCTCGCGCAGGATCTCGTGGTCGGCGAGGCGCTCGACGATCGCCTCGAGACCCACTGGTTCAGCGAGGCCGAGATCGTCGGCATCGCGCGCCAGGTCCTCGACGTCCTCGTCTACCTCCAGGGCCTCTCGCCGATGGTGATCCACCGCGACATCAAGCCCGCCAACCTGCTGCTCCGCCCCGACGGCACCATCGCCGTCGTCGACTTCGGCGCCGCCCACGTCCACGGCATGACCGTCGGCACCACCGCGATCGGCACCTTCGGCTACATGCCGATCGAGCAGCTCGCCGGCGACGTCGACGCCACCACCGATCTCTACGCGCTCGGTGCGTCGCTGATCCATCTCCTGACCCGCCGCGAGCCCTGGCGCCTCCTCCAGGACGGCCTGCTCGCCGACGTCCCGCTCAACGTCAGCCGGGCGCTGCGCGCGTTCCTCGCCAAGCTCGTGGCGCCCAACCCGCGCGACCGCTTCCGCTCCGCCGCCGACGCCCGGACCGCGCTCGATCGCCTCCCGGGCCACCGCGCCCTCGAGCGCCGGCCCTCGGAGCGCCGGCCCCCGGAGCGCCGGGCGCTCGCCAGGTGGCGCTTGCCGCGCGCGGCGATCGTGCCCGCGATCATCGCGGCCGTCGTGGTCGTCGGCGCCGGCAGCCGCGCCGGATGGAGGGTGCACCAGCGCACCATGGCCAGGATCCACGAGGCGTCCGCGCGCGCCCAGGCCGAGGCCGAGGCCGAGGCCGAGGCCGAGCAGCAGCTGTCCAGGCACGAGTATCACCTCGCTGCCGGCGCCCCCGGCACCCCCCAGGCCGCGCTCGCCGAGATCATGGAGGATGCGTGCCGGTGCACCGACAACCACTGCACCGAGGCGGTCACCCACCGCTTGACCGCGTGGGGCCGGGACACGTCGAAGTCAGCCGAGTGGCTCAAGCCCGAGGCCGTCAAGCAGGTGACGCGGCTGTCCCGGCAGCTGAGCTTCTGCCTCGCGCGCGGGCTGGCCGGCAGCCTGACCGACGGCATCATCAACCTGTCCGGCGGGCCCGACAAGCTCGTCGAGATGTCGCACAGCGGGATGCTCATGACCGCGGTCCACGACGCGGTCCAGGCGATCGGCGAATCGTGCGACATCAACGTCGTGATGTCGGGCCAGATCACCAGCGAGGTCCCCGGCACGCTGCCGCGGATCCGCTGCGACCGCGCGCTCGACCTCCTGCTCCACCCGACCGGCCTCGACTACGAGGTGCGCGACGCCGGCATCGTCCGCATCGCGCATCGCGCCGAGCTCGCCGCCGAGCACGCCGCGCGCGACGACCGCGCCCGCCGCGGCATCACCGCCGACCACCTCCCGCCCGGCCGCAACGTCGATCTCGACTTCCGCCAGGTCCCCGTCCGCGACCTGATCCACTTGCTCGCCAGCGCCGGCGGCGTCGAGGCCACCCTCCCCGACCGGCTCGGCACCGTCACCATCCACGTCACCCATCTCCCCTGGGACCGCGCCCTCGTCGCCATCCTCGACGCCAGCGGCCTCGGCTATCGCTACCAGGACGCCGGCCATCGCCTCCGCATCGCCCCGATCGCCGAGATCGACGCCGAGCTCCAGCGCGCCGCGCCGCACGGCTTCCTCGAGGTCCGCTGCACCGCCTGCACCCGCTTCCTGGTCGACGGCGTCGACACCCCCCTTCCCACCAAGCCCCTCGAGATCTCCGCCGGCACCCACACCATCGCGCTGTTCAAATCCAGCAACAAGACCACCTGGCTGATCGACATCAAGCCCGGCGCCACCATGCAAGTCGGCGACCCACCATTCGGCGACTGACCCACTGACGCCCGCAGCGGCCCGAGCACGTCACCGCCTGCTCACCAGGTGCTATCATGGAGTAGATGCTGCAGGCCCAGATCGACATCATCGACGAAGCCGGTCATCCCGAGGAATCAGTGACGATCGTCGGATCGGGTCGCGTATCTCTGGGTAGGCGGGAGACCGGCGGCTACCTCCATGTCGACGAGGCTGCTCCAGATATCGCCGTGATCTCCCACGATGGGAGGCGCCTGTTGATCGAGGTCAAGGTGGCAAACGCGCTGCAGCGCGATAACGACTTCCTCGCAGCAGGTTCCCTTGATCTCAGTCTGGCAAGGGACGCCACGGTCGCATTCATCGAACAATTCGGCCGCTATGTCAGCGTGAAGCAGAACGTCGTCCATGGCGAGCTGCTCAGCGGGAGCGCCATCATCCAGACGAGACCGTCATCGTTGATCAGCCGTGCTCAGGCCTTGGCTGCGCGAGGCGCAGCCGAGGTAACGCAACAGCTTCAGCGCCTGCGTGATCAGGGGAAGATCGACGAACACGGAAACGTCCTCGTGCCGTGGCCCGATGACATGCAACCGGGTTCGACGACCGATCTCTGAACCCTTGCAATGAAGCCCGAGATGATCGTCGTCGCCGGCCCTTCCGGGAGCGGCAAGTCGAGATACTTCAGGGTGCACGACTTCGGGATCGCCTCGTTCAACGTCGACGACCGCTGTGCCGAGCTGAATCGAGGCTCGTATCGCGACATCTCCGCCGAGATGCGAGCGCGAGCACAGCTGGAGTGCCAGCAGTTCATCGATGAGTGCACGCTACGACGTACCAGCTTTGCCGTGGAAACGACGCTCAGGACAACCATCGCGATCGAGCAGGCGACTCGGGCGCGAAGCGCCGGCTTTGCGATCAAGATGGTCTTCGTAGCGACAGACAATGTGCAGAGCAACATCTTGCGCGTTGTGCTCCGAGGACTGGATGGCGGGCACAGCGCTCCTGTGCAACGCATCGTCGAGATCTATCGCCAAAGCCTCGCGAACCTTGGTCGCGCGCTGGCGGTCTTCGACGAGATCGCGCTCTATGACAGCAGCGCACACGACCAGCCGCCACGCCTCGTCCGCGTCTACCGTGACCAGCGCATCGCATTCGATGAGCCCCGACCCCCGGATGGCTGACGGCAA
>VBLP01000033.1 GCA_005887925.1 Deltaproteobacteria bacterium
GACCTGGCTCGCTTCGGCAAGGCCGCCGGAGACATGATGCGCGCTCGGTCGAACGCATGACGTTGAGCCTCACCTTCTGGCAGCTTGGCGACTGCATAGAGTCGAGCAAGCGATACCCCAGGCGCACGACCCTCGATGATCTCGTGTTGCAGATCGGCTCCCAGTTTGAGCAGCTTTCGGTAGCCCTTGCCCATGGCCAGGGTGATCCCCAACCGGCGCGCTGCGGCGTTCAGGCTTCCCACGATCGCCTGATCGGCGTCGACCTGTCGAGCCAGCAGCATCGCTCGGCATGCGTCGCCCACCTGGGTGGCGTCAAGCTGGTGATTGACATCGTCGGCCGGGCCGGCGTCGGGCTGGTTGGCATCGTCGCCCGGGGTGGCGTCAGGCTGGTGATTGACATCGTCGCCCGGGGTGGCGTCAGGCTGGTGATTGACATCGTCGCCCGGGCTGGCGTCAGGCTGGTGATTGACATCGTCGGCCGTCGTGGCTTGGGTACCTGCATCGCGTTCGATCACGCCGAGGTCGAGTACGCGGCACTCGGGTCGTGGGGCGACTCCTCGGGGGCCGGTTGAAGGTCCGCGATGCACGCATGCGGAACGCCCGTCGTGTACGACGCCCATTCGTTTGACCGTAGTGCGGTCACAAATCGCACGCCGGTGCTCAGCAGCTTCACGATCTCCGCACTGCATCCCATCGCGCGATCGCAGACCACGGGGACGTCACCAACCCAATCGAGCCCACGAATCTCGTCGAAGACATCGTGCATCGCTGCTGGCTCAGGACGCTTGCCTCCGATCACCTTCCACCGGACCGGATAGCCACGGTCGTTGCACAACAAGACGATCCCGATCTTTCGTTCGATCACGCCTTCCTTCGTCTTGGCCTTCTCGGCAAGCGCTGGACCGTGACCGACAAACCGAGCGTCGGTGATATCGAGGAACATCGCCGCGAACTCGCCGTGCTGCGCTCGATACAGGCCGGGCAACCGCTGCATCAACGACGGGCTCGCCTTCTCCAGTTCATCGAGCACGCGATGTAACCGGGTGTTGTTGAACCGGGTCGGATCGATCCCAAGCAACTCGGGCAATGCTGTCGTCGGGAACCATCGCTCCGCATGCAACTTCGATCCGGGATCTACGCAGCGCTGAAGCGTTAGCGCCGCGACCACATCACTTGGTCGGATCTCAGCCGCGGTCCTGGGCAACAGCTCGTCGAGGAGTTTGTCGAGACCCCATTCGCACCACAACTCGCGAAGCACCGCGAGGTCGAGGTATCGCAGGTTCTGGGTCGGCTTCGCGAACTGGGTCGCACTCGGAAGCTGCCGCTTGTCGAGGAACACGCGTGCACCACGACGCGACGCGTCGAGCGCTAGCCGGAGGTTCTCGATCTGGATCTCCGACAGTCGCCCGAGGTTGGCGACGACCTTCTGGGTGGGCATCCCGTCGGCGCGGCGATGACTCTCGACAAGCTGCCCGTAGACGTACACGGTTGAGCCGCGCCGTACCCGAGAAATGTGGAGGTTCAAGTTACCTCTACTTAGATCGGGGATGATCTACTGTCAACAGCGACAGATAAGCTCCAAGAACTTCTTCAGGATCTGTGGATAAGTTGCCTCTACATGGTTGGAGGATATTCAGGCAAGACGATCACTTGGCCGAGAGCCGATCAAGATGGGGCGACCGAGACGGGGACGGTTGCCGAGACGGGGACGGCTTAGATCGGGGATGATCTACTGTCAACAGCGACAGATAAGCTCCAAGAACTTCTTCAGGATCTGTGGATAAGTTGCCTCTACATGGTTGGAGGATATTCAGGCAAGACGATCACTTGGCCGAGAGCCGATCAAGATGGGGCGACCGAGACGGGGACGGTTGCCGAGACGGGGACGGGGTCGGGCTCGGTGTCCGGGGTCCGAGACCGAGACCGCGCGACCGAGACCGAGTCGGACTCGGTGACCGGGGTCCGAGACCGAGACCGCGACCGCGACCGAGACGGGGACGGTTGCCGGGACGGGTCGGTGTCGGGGTAGTCGGTGTCCGGGGTCCGAGACCGCGCGACCGCGACCGCGACCGCGACCGAGTCGGAGTCGGTTGCCGAGACGGGGACGGGTCGGGGTCGGTGTCGGGGTCGGTGCCGACGGGGACTCGGTGTCCGTGTGCGCCGCGGGCTCGGGGCCGTCGTGGGAAGCCAGCTCGCGACTGTCAGACGCGGCCGTCGACACGCACGTTGAACGACCGGATCGCGCCGCGGCAGGTTCTGCACGAACCAGCTTTGCTCGTGGCTGGTGAGGCAGCCGCGAGCGACTGCGCGCTCGATGGTGGGCGGGCCGCGGATTCACGAGAGAGGCCGCGAGCGAACGGCATGAGCTCTCGTCCTGTGGTGGTTCTTCGCCCTGTCGCGGAACCGCACGCGCCACGCGCGCGGAGACCTCGGGAGATCACCCGCGGTTCATCCCAGCGCGTGTCACGGCGCTTCCGCTTGGGGCTGCGAAACCACCCCGATCTGATCCGCGGCCTGCGTCCCACCATCGAGCTGCTTCGCCGCAAGAGCCCGCGGCTGCGTCGCCAGCTCGAAGACTCGCTCGCCGGCATCGTGCAGAACGTCTGCGAAGGCAGTGGTCGCGCCGGCGGCGATCGCCCACAGCTCTACCGTATCGGCCTCGGCTCACTTCGCGAGGTCAACGGCATCTTGCTGGCCGCCGTCGCGTTCGGCTGGCTCGCCGAAGCGCCGATGGCAGCCGAGCGCGACCGGCTTGGAGCCATCCTGTTCGGCCTCCAGCGCCGCTGAGCCCTCCCCGGCTGCTGGCCGGCTGCCGTGTTCAGAAGCCGAATCCGCTCCACCATCGGAGAGCGCAGCCAACGCGGCGGGGCCGGCGCTCGCGAGACGTCAACGTGCGGCGCGCCGTGGGCGACCGCGAGCGGATGGGGTCGGGGCCCGCGACCGTGACCAGGACTGGCCGGGTCTTGTCCCGCACATACCTCGCGGCGTCCGCGCATGGGTCGGTGGTGATTCGGCGGGCGCGGCCCCGACGCCCAGCCGCGCAGCAGCCCACGGCCCGCCGCGCGTGTCCGCGTTCTCCTGGGCGTCATTGCTAGCCGAAGAGGTCGGTCTGGGGGGCCGCGGGGCGGACGTCGCCGATCAGGTCAGCGACGTAGGGGTGCGGCCAGGTGAGGCGGGTCTCGTCGGGGAGTCGGCCGTGGCGCTCGACGTGGAGGCGGAGCCAGCGGCGCGTGGCGGCGTTGGCGTAACCGCCGCCGGTGATCGGGCCGAGCTCGGGCTCGTAGCGCGCGCGGATCTGGGCGAAGCGCTCGTCGCGGGCGACCTTGGCGATCACGGAGGCGGCGGCGACGGAGGCGTGGCGCTCCTCGGCGCGGTCGTGCGATTCGAAGTGGAGGTAGCGCCGGGCGAGCGCGGCGAACATGTGCTTGCCGTCGGCGATGATCCGGTCGACGGTCGGCGCCTGATCGATCAGGCGGATCGCGAGCTCGCGCTCGAGGACGTTGAGCTCGTTGCGCGCGACGCGCTGGTCGATCTCGGTGTGCTCGACCTCGATCAGGGAGACGAAGCGTGCGCGGGCGCGGATCTGCCGGGCGAGGCCGCAGCGGGTTGCGTGGGCGTCGTCGCCGGCGCCGTAGGTCTTCGAGTCACATAACCCGGCGCGGGTCAGCGCGGCGGCGCTGCGCGAGTCGAGGGCGACGGCGGCGATCACCATGGGGCCGACGGCGGGGCCGCGGCCGGCCTCATCGATGCCGAGGGTGATGCGGATCGCCGGCGCTGTTCCGGGGAGGACGGCCGACTTCGCGCGGGCGCGGGGCTTGGCCATGCATGGCGATCCTACGCGGCCGGTCTGACGCGCGAAAGCGCGGCGGGCGACTACAGGCGGGCATCGACGAGCTCGAGGGCGCGGCCGACGCCGACCTCGATATCGAACGCCTGGACCTCGACGACGGCGCCCCAGTGCTCGAGCCGGTGCGCGAGGGCGGTGAGGGCATCGGTGGCGGCGCGGGCGAGCGGCTCGCCGAGCTCGCGGTCGAGATCGGGCGCGCCGCGAACGAGCGCGTGGTACACGGCGTCCTCGGCGAGCTCGAGGCGGGGCACGTCGTTGCGGAAGAATGCCTCGACGTAGCCGCCCTCGAGGTAGCCGCGCAGGAAGGCGCGGGCGCGATCGAAGGACATCGGCGCCGGTCGCGGCGGCCAGGACGCGGGCGGCGGTGTCGGTGAGCCGGGCGTGATGGGTGAGCTCGGCGGCGACCCGGCGCCGGCCGCTGTCGATCGCGGCGTCGAAGCCCGACGACAGCAGCGCGATCAGGTAGTCGCGGTCGGCGGCGGTGGCGGTGTGCGACGAGAACGGCAGGCGGCGGGGGCGAACGAGATCGAGGACCTCGCGCGCGGCGCGGCGATAGAGCGCGGTCGACGCGTCGGACAGCGCCCGGCGCTCGGTGAGCACGCCGCCGGCGGCGAAGGCGTGGGCGGACGCGACCAGCTCGTCGCGCCCGGTGCGGGCGGCGTCGGCGGCGTCGGCGGCGCGGCTGCGAATGGCCTCGACGGCGGTGCGGGCCTCGGCGACGACGGCGCGGAGCGCGCGGGCACAGCCCTCGCGCTTGAGCTGGCGCGCCTGCTGGAAGAACCGCTGCTCGAGCGCGGCTTCGAGCACGGGCCAGTTGCCGTGGGTCATCAGCAGGGTGTCGCGCGGTCCCGTACCCGCCTCGTGCGGCCCGGTACCCGCGAGGCCTGCACGCGCTGCGCCGGTATCGCGCGCCTCGCGCGTGGGATCGGGTGGGGTGGCGCCGGGGAGCGACGGAGCCGCGGCCCGCTTCCAGTCGAGGGCGTGGCGGGCCGAGAACGGGACGATGGTCTCCACGAGATCGCCGAGCTCGCCGGTGAGGAACGTGATGACCTCGGTGGTCTCGTCGGCGGTGAGCTGATCGGCCTTGTTGAGCACGCCGAGCACGCGCTTGCCCTCGTCGCGGATCGAGCGCAGCGCGCGCTTCTCGCTGGCCTTGCCGCCCTGCGCGGCGGTGAACACCCAGACGATGGCGTCGGCGCGGGCGATGAAGCCGCGCGCGGTGGCCTCGTGCTCGGGCTGGATCGAGTTGAGGCCAGGGGTATCGACGATGTGGATCTTCTCGAGCTGGGGCAGCGGGAGGAGGATCTCGACGCGGTCGATCGCGCGGGCGGCCTCGGGGGTGAGCGCGCGGAGGTGCGCCATCAGCGCGTCCCAGCCGAGCTCGGTGGTGGCGCCGTCGCCGGCGATCACGCGGCCGCCGCGGTCGCGGCCGTAGCGCACGACGTTGATCGTGGCGGTGGTCGGCGTGATGCCGGTCGGCGCGACGTCGGCGCCGATGAACGCGTTGACGAACGACGACTTGCCGCTCGAGAACTCGCCCATCACGGTGACGAGCAGCGGCTGGTCGAGGTTGGCGGCTGCGCGCGCGACCTCGCCGACGAGGTGACCGAGCTCGCGGCGCTGCGCGACGATGCGCTGGACGAAGCGGGCGAGCGCCGCGATGTCGTGGGCGTCGCGGGCATCGGGGCCGAGCAGCGCGGCGTGAGCCTCGGTGAGGATCCGGCGGGCCGGGCCGTGGCGGGGCGCGACGCGCAGCGCGGCGAGCGCCGAGGTCTGGGCGGCGGCGGGGTCGCCGGGCAGCGCGAGGCGGGCGAGGCCGACGTGGGCGTCGACGTCATCGCGGGCAGCGGCGAGCTGGAACAGCGCGCGGGCGGCGTCGGGCTGATCGGCGGCCATCGCGGCGCCGCGGGCGACGATCGCGCGGACGTCGGTGGGATCGAGGGCGAGCAGATCGCTCGCCCAGCGCGCCTGGCGCAGCGAGTCACCGGCGTCGATCGCGGCGTCGACGGCGGCGCGCAGGGTGTCGATCCCGGCGCCGAGCGCGAGGGCGCGCTCGTAGCTGGTGAGCGCGGCGTCGAGGTTGCCGATCGAGCGGTGGGTGGCGGCGATCTTGGCGTGCAGGTCGGCGCGCCGGGGATCGGCCTGGAGCGCCTCGAGGAAGAAGCCGTGGGCGGCGGTGGCGTTGCGAGCGGCGAGCGCGGCGTCGCCCTGGGCGATGATGACGTCGAGCCGGATCTGCGCGCCGAGCGGGGTCGGATCGCGCTCGGCGAGCTCGCGCGACTGGGCGAGCCGCGAGACGGCGACCGCGCCGCTCTCGACGAGCGCCATCCGGCCGAGCGCGAACAGCGCGATCGCGGGCGGGGCATCGGCGGCGGCGGCGGCGGCGCGCTCGAGGTGGCGCAGCGCCTCGTCGTACGGCCCGCCGTCGGCGACCAGCGCCTCGCCGAGCGCGGCGCGGGCCTCGAGATCCTCGCCGTCCTCGGCGACGGCCTTGCGCAGCTCGCGGATCGCCTTGTCGATGTCACCGCGCCGGCGCCACGCGATGCCGAGGCCGCGGTAGGCGTCTGCGAGGACGCCGCGGTCCCCGGCGGCCTCGGCGACGGCACGGCCGAGTGCGGCGATCGCGGCCTCGTGGCGGGCGAGCGCGACCAGCGCCAGGCCCTGGCCGACGATCGCGGCGGGATCGCCGGCGCGGAGCGCGAGCGCACGCTCGAACGCGGTCAGGGCGCGGCCGGGCTCGCGGGCGATCAGCCGCGCATCGCCGAGCGTGATCAGCGCCTGGCCGTGGTCGGGCTTGGCGGCGAGCAGGGCCTCGAGCACCTCGACGGCATCGTCGACCTGGCCGGCGGCCAGCAGGCGCTGCGCCTGGTCGAGCTGGTCGCGGTACTCGTCGAGCACCAGCTCGCCGGCGAGGTCTCCCAGCCGGCGTTGCACGCGCGACCACAGCGACATGGTCACAGCCTACAGCACCGAGGCGCGTGCCGCCCGGGCCGCCGGTCAGCGCAGCGCGCCGCTGAACGTCGCGGGGGCGCGGCGCAGCCCGAGACCGAGGTCGAGCTCGGCGCGCCGGTGCCCGCGGTGATGCGATCGGCGATGCCGTCGCGGTTGCCGTCGATCAGCGTGGCCTGGCCGCTGGTGAGGTGGAGCACCTCGAGCTGCAGCTCGGCCATGCGATCGTGGGCGAAGTCGACGATCGCGTCGAGCCCGCCGGCGCAGACGCTGTTGAGCTCGGCCTCGTGTCCGACGCAGGCGCCGAGCACGCACTTGCCGGCGACGCTGTGCGCGATCGCGGGGCAGTTGACCGCGCGGCCGAGCAGCGTGCGCACGTCGCCGCCGTAGCGCGTCTGCGACGCGGCCTCGATGCCCCGCCAGGCATACTCGCCGTAGGCGAGGCCGAAGTGCTGCTCTCCGAGCCGGAGGGCACCGGCGGCGTCGACCGCGGCGGTGGTGTCCTGGCTGATCGCGTCGCCGGGCAGTCCGCCGAGCGGCAGCGTGAGCTCCCAGCCGCTCGGCGTCAGGTCGAGGGCGGTCAGCCGGTGGTGGGCGGTGCCGCCGTCGATCGTCAGCTCGCTGGCGACGGCGAACTGCGTGAGCGTGGTGTCGGCCAGCCCGGCGATCTGGCCGGCGTACGCGGTGACCGGCATGCCATCGATCTGGACCTTGGCGATCTCGTCGTTGATCCAGCCGTCGAGCCGGTCGGTGATCAGCGAGGGCAGCGCGTCGTACAGCTCACCGACTGCCGGGACGCCGGCGTCGTCGGCCGCCGCGATCAGGGCGTGGGCGGGGTTGGTCGAGAACCCGCGCAGGGTCGAGACGATGCTCTCTGCCTGGTCGGGCAGGAGCACGTCGACGGTGATGTCGACCTGGTTGACGAGCTGGTACGTCCCGGCCGCGACCACGGGTGGATGGTCCGAGGAGCCCGGATCGTCGGAGCCCGAGAGGCCGCAGCCGGCGAGCACACACACTAAGAAAGTCTGCTTCATGAGCCAGCGGGTCGAGCAAGCGACCTGCCACGCGGCAACTGCCGGAATGCGCGCGGATCGCGCGGTGCCGTGGTGGAGGCCCACCACCGGATCTGCCACGACGCTCAGCGGCAAGTCGAATGGCCGGACCTATCGAGCCGCGCAAAGTTCACCACGCGGACGAGGAGGACAGTCACGGCCGGTGGCTCACACCGCCTTCGACCGCACACGATCCGGCAGCCGCTCGTCGGAGAACTGTATCCCGAACACCACAGCGATCTGTTGCGCCGCTGCGTCAGTCGGTCGGCAGACGATCGGCGGGCCGGTCAGGAGACGTCGGGCGGAAGCGCGCCGACCCCGGGCGCCTCGGGGAGGTCCTCGCTCGCCCACAGGCCCTCGCGGAGCTGGCGCAGCGCGCTGGAGGTGGCGCGGATCTGCTGGATCTGCTGCGTGGTGGCCGACTTGAGCTCGGCGATGCCGCCGGCATGCTCGCGGCGCTCGGACATCGTGCGATCGAGGATCTCGCTGATGCCCTTGTAGAGCGTGTTGCCGGCGTTGAACACGAACTCGGACAGCCGGCGGGCAAAGTCGTCGATGCACTTGTCGAAGTGCGGCTTCATCGCCTCGGCGGCCTTGAGCACCGCGGCGGGGACGCGCTCCTTGGCCTGGATCCGGATGTCGCCGGCGATCTTCGACTTGAGGATGATCGCCATGATCGGCGCGGCGATGGTGAGCAGGCCGCCGGCGAGCGCGTTGACGAACAGCATCACGGTGGTGCCGAGCGCGCCCATCGCGTAGATCCCGATGTCGTACTTGAAGCTGTCGACCGAGATCTCGATCGCGGTGTCCTCGGGGCCGAGGCGCTCGGCGAGCATGGCCGCGGCGGCGGCGACGTTCTCGTTGGTGATCGCGATGACCTGCTCGGCGAGGTGCTCGAGCATCGCGGCGAGCCGCGCGCCCTCGATCTCGGCCCACTCCTTGAACTTGTCCTCGATGAACGCCGGGAGGTAGGCCTTGACGTCGTTGGCGTCGACCGCGTCGATCTGGGCCGGCAGCGCGGCGACGAACGCGCGCGCGAACGCCTCGAGGTCGAGGCCGATCTGGTTCTTGATCGAGGCGGCGTCGGCGTCGATCCGGACGTGGAGCTCGTCGAGCTTGCGCTTGGAGGTGTCGAGCTGGTCGCGCACCGCGTTGATCCGCTGCTCGAGCTCGGCGATGTCGAGGTCGTAGGCGTGCATCCGCACGCCGAGGTTGTTCTCGAGGTATGCGGCGGTGCGGCCGGCGTCGCCGGCGGCGTTGTCGAGGATGACCTGGGCGCGGTCGCGCGCGAGGAAGCGCTCGAGGTACGCCATGAGCTCGGGCATGCCGCTCGCCGGATCCCTGGAGCGCGCCCAGTCCTTGGCCGACAGCGGATAGACCACCGGCTCTGGCATCAGCTTGGCCAGGCCGGTCTTGACGTAGTCGGTGACGGCGACCCGCTCGTCGGCCGACAGCATGTCCATCTTGCCGAGCACGAAGATCAGGCGGTCGCGCGCGCTCTCGAGCCGAGCTCGAGGGCGACCATCGCCTGCAGCGTCTTGTCCAGGTCCTTGACCGCGAGCAGCGCCGCGCGATCGCAGGTGACCTCGGCGCGCTGCTCGTTGAGGTCGTTGACGCCCGGGGTATCGACCAGCACGACGTGATTCTTGACCAGGTCGCTCGGAAAGCCGAGCTCGACGTACGCGACCTCGCTGGCGTGGCCGCCGGCGACGGTGACCCACTCCTTGAGCTGGCCGGGGTCGAGGAACTTGCTCTCGCCGGTGGTCAGGACGACGCGCGCGGTGGGCTGCTGGGCCCACACCACGTGGTTGATCGATGCGGTGGTCGGCGTGATGCCGGTCGGCAGGATGTCCGAGCCGAGCAGCGCGTTGACGAACGTCGACTTGCCGTGGATCCGCGTGGTGCGGACGTCGCGCGCCAGCGTGATCATGCCGACCGCGTCGGCGAGCTCGGCGAGCTGCTGGAGCCGCGAGACGATCTCGCGCTTGGCTTGCTTGTGGTGTTCGAGGAAGATCATGGCACCGCCGGGGAGAGGGCTCACAGCACGCTGATCAGGTCGGCGACCTGCTTGTCGATGTCGGGGAGGCTGGGCTTGCCGACGGGATCGCCGCCGGTGGCCTGGGCGTACATCGCCGAGCCGGCGAACAGCCGCAGCGCCTGGACGCGCTTGGGCAGGTAGGGGTGCGAGCGGAACAGCTCGGCGTAGCGGCCGATGCCGCGCTTGAGGTCGGGGACGGTGCGCAGGTACTCCTCTGCGTTGAACGCCGAGCCGCGGTCGAGGCCGAGCTCGAGGGTGACCAGCGCCTGCAGCGTCCGGTCGAGGTCGCGCACGGCGAGCAGCGCCGCGCGATCGCAGGTGACCTCGGCGCGCCGCGACCACGCCTGCAAGGTCATGATCGCCGGCTGCACGACCCAGCGGACGTAGAACGCCGCCGACTGGCTGAGGTAGTGCAGCGCCGTGGCGTAGAAGATGTGGCCGTTCTGGACGTGGCCGAGCTCGTGCCCGATCGCGGCGACGAGCGCGGTGTCGTCGAGCTTCTCGGCGAGCTCGAGGTTGACGATCAGGTGGGGCGCGTCGTCGGTACCGAGCACCTTGACCTTGATCGAGTCGGTCGGCGCCGCGAACACCGCGGGGACGCGGACCCGCAGCGCCGCGCCGGCCGCCTTGGCGGCGTGGTAGACCCGCGGGTACTGCTGATCGGTGACCTTGACCGCGGTGCCGAGCAGCTCGGTGCGGGCGACGTCGCGCCAGAGGCGCGTGGTGGCCTCGAGCGCCATGGTCACCGGCCGCGCGACGGTGAGCGTGCGGCGGAACTTGCGCTCGCCGGCGAACGCGTAGGTCGCGCCCTCGCGCTGCTGCTGCTCGAGCGTGCCGCGCCGCATGGCGATCCACTTCGCGAAGTCGAAATCGACACCTACCGACATTACGCGGAGTATAGCGAGTCAGCCGGCCGGAGCACTGGCGCGTGCGCGAGCTCGCCGCCGGGCGGCCGCCAGGCAGGCGAGCCCGATCGCGACCGCGAACCACAGCGTCGCGAGCCGGGTGAGCAGGGTCGCGTCGACCGCGCTCGACGGATCGACCTGCGCGGCGCCGCGGGCCAGCCACATGGCCATGGCGCCGTCGGTGACACCTAGCCCTCCGGGCAGGAACGACAGCGCGCCGGCGATCGTGGTCGCCGCGTAGATCACCATTGCCAGGCCGAGGTCGACGTGCTCGCCGGGAAACGCGTTCACGATCAGGGCGAAGCCCACGCACTCGCAGGCCCACGCCGGGACGGCGAGCGCGACGGCACTGGCGAGTGTGGCGGGTCGGCACAGCGCCGCGAGCCCGGCGTACATGTCGTGGAGCGGGGCGCGAAACCGGGCGAGCCGCCGCGGCCGCGTCGCGAGATCGATCAGCGCGCGGGTCGGCAGCGGCCAGGCCAGCAGCACCAGCCCGGCCGCGATCAGTGCGGCCGCGGCGAGGGCGACGGACGCCGCGATGCCGTAGGCCGCGACCCCGGCGATCGCGAGCAGGAGCAGCGCGATCAGGTCGGTGACGCGCTCGGCGACGACGATCGGGGCGCTCCGGGTCACCGGGACGCGGCACAGCTCGCGCAGCAGGTAGCTCTTGACCAGCTCGCCGACCTTGCCCGGCGTGATCGACAGCGACAGCCCGGCGCCGAACACCAGCGCGCTCGTGCCGAGCGGGACGGCGATCGCCTGGCGCCGCAGGTACAGCCCCCAGCGCACGAAGCGGATCGCGTAGTTGGCGAGCGCGAGGCAGAGCGCCGCGGCGAGCGCCGCCCAGTGGAAGCCGCCGAGCCGCGCGGTGAGCTGGCGGACATCGCCGAGCATGACGACGGCGGCCGCGCCGATCACGAGGATGATCGCGATCCAGATCCAGCGCGACATGCGGCAGCCCCATGATGCCGTCTCGGTGGGGGTATGCGCAAACCGGGGCGGGCGGTTGACCTCGACAAGCCGCGCGGCGTAGCGTGGGGCATGAGCAAGGAGCAGGGCGCGAGCATCCTGGTGGTCGACGACGATCCGGAGATCGTTGCGATGCTCACGACGCGCCTGGGGCATCGTGGTTACAAGGTCACGGCGGCGAGCGACGGCCATCGCGCGCTCGAGCTCGCCAAGCGGGACAGGCCGGACGTCGTCCTGCTCGACGTGATGATGCCGGGCAAGTCGGGCTGGGAGGTCGCGCGCGCGCTCAAGCAGGATCCGGCCACGCAGGACATCAAGATCGTCATGGTCACCGCGATAGGCGAGCAGGTGAACGAGATCACGTCGCCGCTCTACGGCGCCGACGCGCACATCGACAAGCCGTTCGAGTTCGAGCGGCTCGAGCGCGTGATCAGCGGCCTGCTCATAGACCGTTGAGCAGCTTCTGCGCCTTGACGTAGAGCGGGTGCCTGGGCTCGACGATGCCGAGGATCTGGCGCAGCTTCTTCTTGGCGCCCTCGGGGTCGGTCGACAGCTCCTGCGCCGCCTCGTGGTAGAGGTCGTCGGCGGTCCCCTCGAGCGACTTGCGCACGCTCGCGTTGTTCCTCGCCGTGCTGCCGAGCCCCTCGGCGGTGCGGACGGCCTGGAACGCCAGCTCGTACTCGTGCTCGGCCATGTAGTAGCTCGACGCTCGGACGGCGACGTCGACGAGCTTGTGCTGCATCTCGGAGACGTAGGCCGCGCCGACCTCGTGGTCGTAATCGATCGCCCGCCGCAGCGCCTGGTAGGCCTCGGGCGGCCTGGTTCCGGGGGCCATACCGACGTTGTAAGCCTTGCCGAGCTGCGAGTAGATCGCCGCGATCGTCTTGAGCTCCTTGGCGTCCTCGGGGCCGTAGCCGGAGAGCGACGCCGTCAACACCGAGGAGGCGCCGCTGAAGTTCTTGCTCTTGTAGAGCGTGTTGGCCTCGGCCTTGACCTCCTGCGTGCCCCGGGCGTTCCGCCTCGCGGGCCGGGGCGCAGGCGCGGGCTCGGCCTTCGCGACCCGCCGGGACTCGGGGTGCTTGGTGGTGGTCTTGCGGTCGTTGCGGTCGGTCTTGTCGCGGTCGGTCTTGTCGCGGTCGGTCTTGTCGCGGTCGGTCTTGTCGCGGTCGGTCTTGTCGCGGTCGGTCTTGTCGCGGTCGGTCTTGTCGCGGTCGGGTCGCGCGGGCGTCAGGGTGGTCTCGATCGGGCCGCCGTTGTCGGTGGTCCTGGCGCTCGATGCGGGACCGGCGGCGCTCGTCGGAGGCGGGTTTACCGGCGCGGGCGGCGCAGGCGGCGCGGGCGGCGCGGGCGGCCGGGGCTGCGGTGATGGCGGGGATGGCGATGGCGGGGGCGGCGATGCCGTCGGGCCTGCGGCCGAGGCGACCTTGTCGGGGACCGGCGGACGCACCGTCCCGGCGCCGGAGGGACCGCCGGACGGAGGTGACGCTGCGATGGCCGCGACACCGGAGCCGGTGAGCGTGGCGCCGGTCGGCGTGGCGGGCGTGGCCGGCGCGGGCTTGTCGATCGGCCGCGGCGGCGTTGCGGGCGGCGCGGGCCGGTCGAGGCGAGGCGCGGTCGCAGCGTTGCCGGGCGCGGGCTGGATCGGGGTCACGACGCCGGCGGCGCCGGGCTCGGCCGTGCCCGCATTCGTCGCCGCGCCTCGCACGATCGCGATCGCGGCGATCGCGGCGAACACGGCGAGCCCGAGCCCGCCGAGCACGAGCTTGGTGCGGCGCGACAGCGGCGGTACACCGCTCGCCTCGTGCGGCGGGGCGAGCGCCGCCTGGTTGCCGGAGTACGACATCGGCTGGACCTGCGCCGTCGAGGTTGCGTCGCGCGGATGGCCGGCGGCGACCTGCATGGGCGGACGGCTCCCGCTCGGGGCGTGCAGCGGCGCGTCCTGCGCGGTGAGATACGAGAACGGCAGCCGCGGCGCGCGGACCGGCATCGGCGGTCCCTGCCCGGGGATCGTCGCGGGCAGCGCGCTGAGCGGCGCGTCGAGCAGCGACGGCGACAGCGGCGGCCGGTTCGCCATCTGCGGCAGCGGCAGCGTGGTCGCCGGCTGCGGCAGCATCGGCGCGCCGTGCAGCGGCGAGATCGTCGGGGCCATCGCGGGCGAGAGCGTCGGAGCCATCGCGGCCAGCGCGCTCGGCGGGATCTGCGGCTGCGGCGCGGGCACCGCCGCCATCGACTGCGAGCGCGGCCCGGCGCGATCGAGCGCATAGCCGACCGGCGGCCGGCCGGTCTGGGTGCGCGGCCTGGGCAGCGGCGCGGGCGGCGGCAGCGTCTTGGGTCGGTTCTGGCCGACGACGGGTGTCGCCGCGGCTTCCGGATCCTGCAGCAGCTTGCCCGACACCGTCGACAGCTCGAGGTCGTCGTCGACCGAGCCGTCGTAGGTCGGCACCAGGCTTCCGACCTCGTGCGGGATGCCGTTGCCGAGCTCGCGGTGGTCGCGGCCGTTGCGCATATCGCGCGTCTCGGGCACGGCGCTGTCGAGCGCGACCGGCGTGACCAGCTCGCGCGGCGGCATGTCCTGCGGCGTCGGCATGTTGCTCGAATCGGGGGTGTCGCCCGCCGGGCCGGGGACGCCGTTGCTCGCGGCTGCGTCGCGGCCGGCGCCGGCGGCGGGGGTGCCTCGCGCGGGCCGCTCGCGCGGCAAGCCGGGAAGCGAGACCGCGGTGGTGACCATGTCGAAGCGGAACACCGTGTTGCCGACCTCGATCGTGTCGCCGCTCGCCAGCATGTAGGGCGCGTCCTCGATGCGATCGTTGACGGCCGTGCCGTTGCCCGAGGCGCGGTCGACGAGGATCCACTGGCCGTTGTCGTGGCGGAGATCGAAGTGCTTGCGCGAGGCCGTGATGTCGGTGAGCACCAGGTCGTTGTCGATGCCGCGGCCGATCGTGTAGGTCTTGCCGGGCCGGACCTCGAGCAGGCGGCCGGTGTCGTTGCCGCGGGTGACGACGAGGCGCGCCACGCTCGGCGGCGGCAGCATCGCGAGCGCCATGTTCGCGCGCTGATCGTCGACGGTGGGCTCGTCGGAGACGCCGTTGCCGTCGGTCGAGGTGATCGCGGTGTTCGAGCGCGCGACCGGCTCGAGCCCGAGCGCCCGCACCTTGGCGGCGACCTCACCTTGCTCTACCGTCGTGCTCGCCTCTTCCTCCCAGCCTCCCGACTCGATCGTCGTCTTCTCATCGTCATCCGACGAGAACGACGGGGCCTTCGGCAGCACGTGCGCGGACACGCGCTGCGGCGCCCCAGGGTTGGGAGCCCGGGCCATCCCGCGAATTGTACGGTGCACACCCCGACGGATCAATGACACGACCTTCGAGGTGTCCTACTTTTCCGCCCATGCGCATTTCCTTGGTCCGCGGCGACTCCACCGAGAACATCGACCTGGTCCCGAGCAAGATCATCGGCATCGGGCTCAACTACCGCGCTCACGCGCACGAGATGGGCAAAGGGTTGCCGGAGGAGCCTCTGATATTTCTCAAACCCAAGTCGGCGGTGATCGCCAGTGGCGAGGCGATCGAGCGCCCGGGCGGCTACGAGCGCGTCGATTACGAGGGTGAGCTCGGCGTCGTGATCGGGCAGCGGGCCCGCCGGGTGCCGCGCGATCGTGCACTCGACGTCGTGCTCGGCTTCACCATCGTGAACGATGTCACGGTGCGCGATCTACAAAAGCGTGACGTGCAGTACAGCCGCGCGAAGGGGTTTGACACGTTCTGCCCGATCGGCCCGCGGATCGTCGCCGGGCTCGATCCCGGCAAGCTCGCGCTCAAGACGCGGCTCAACGGCGTGGTCAAGCAGGACTCGTCGACCTCGGACCTGATCTTCGATGTGCCGACGCTGATCGCGTTCTGCAGCGCGCACATGACGCTCGAGCCCGGCGACGTGATCTCGACGGGGACGCCGTCCGGCGTCGGCAACGTGATGCCGGGCGACGTCGTGCAGATCGAGATCGAGGGGATCGGCGTGCTCGAGAATCCGGTGATCGCGCGACCGTGACGGTGCCGGCCCCGGCGCGCGAGCCGGTCGTGATCGGCCTCGGCGGCAACGTCGGGACCGAGGCGGCGATCGTCGAGCGGTTCGATCGCGCGCGGGCGGCGCTCGCGGTGCTGGCCGGGGGCGCGGGTGTGCGTTCCGCGCGGCTGTATCGCTCGGCGCCGGTCGGTCCGGACCAGCCGTGGTTCCTCAACACCGCGGTGCAGATCGCGGCGTTCGATGGCCAGCCCGGTGAGCTGATCGCCGCGCTGCTCGAGATCGAGCGCCTGCTGGGCCGGCGGCGCGACGCCGAGGCGCGGTGGGGGCCGCGGCCGATCGATCTCGACGCGCTGGTGTGGGGCCCGCGGCTCGTCCGGACGCCGGAGCTGGAGGTGCCGCATCCCCGGCTCGCCGAGCGCCGGTTCGCGCTCTTGCCGCTGATCGATCTCGCCGGCGAGGACTTCGTCATCCCGGGGCGCGGCGCGGCCGGCGAGCTCGCGCGCGGCGTCGCCGATCAGCCGTGCGCCGAGGTCGCGGCGACGTGGTAGCTCAGCTGCCGGCGAGCCACCAGCGCCGGACCTGCTCGAGCGACGAGCTGCGCGGCAGGCCGGCGGGCAGGCTGGCCAGGAACGTGCGTCCGTAGCTGCGCGTGACGATCCGGCCGTCGAGCACGGCGACGATGCCGCGGTCGTCGCGCCGGCGGATCAGCCGGCCGAAGCCCTGCTTGAGCGCGATCGCGGCGGCCGGCAGCTGGATCTGGGCGAACGGCTCGCCACCGGCGTCGGCGCACGACTGCATGCGCGCGGCGACCAGCGGATCGGTGTGCGGATCGAACGGCAGCTTGTCGATCACCACGAGCGACAGGGCGTCGCCGGGCACGTCGATGCCCTCCCAGAACGAGCTGGTGCCGAGCAGCACCGCGCCGGGCGTGACGCGGAACCGATCGACCAGGGCGGCGCGCGGAGCGTCGCCCTGGACCAGGCGCGGATACGGCAGCTGTGCGAGCCGGGCCGCGGCCTCGCGCAGCGCGCGGTGGCTGGTGAACAGGAGGAACGCGCGGCCACAGCTGATCGCGAGCAGCTCGCGCGTGCGCGCGGCGGCCTCGGCGGAGAACCCGGCGACGGCCGGCGGCAGGTCGCGCGGGACGTAGAGCATGGCCTGGCGCGCGTAGTCGAACGGCGAGGCCACGGCGAGCTCGTCGGCATCGTCGAGGCCGAGCCGCGATCGCACGTAGGCGAACGTGCCGGCGGCGGTCAGCGTCGCCGAGGTCAGGATCGGCGTCGGACCGGCGCGCAGCACGTGGCGGACCACCAGGTCGGCGACGTCGATCGGCGACGCGGTGAGGAACGTGCCGGTCGGCCGGGCCTCGCCCCAGTAGACGTGGCTCTTGTGGCGCTGCTCGGCGATCGTCGCGAGGTCGTCGCGCAGCGCGCGGGCGCGGCGCGCCAGGCCGGCGAGCGCGGCGCGGGGCCCGGCGTCACGGTCGATCTCGTCGGGCTCCGGCGGCCGGCGCGCGGCGCTGCCGTCGAGCACATCGAGACCGTCGGGCGGCGGCTGGGCCTCGGCCTCGGCGAGGCGCGCGAGATCCTCGAGCGCGGTGTCGAGCCGGAACCACGCGGTCTGGCGCTCGGCGTGCTCGAACAGGCCGGCCGGCAGCGGCACGCGGCCGTCTCCGATCGCGGCATCGCGGGCGAGCGCGGCGCGGACCAGCGCGAACAGCGCGACACCGGCGCGCTCGACGGTGCGGATCGCGTCATCGTGGGCGCGCCCGGTCCACAGCGGCAGCGCGGCGAGCGCGTGCTGTGCATCGCGCACCAGCTCGCCGAGCTGATGGGTCGAGACCCGCGCGGCGAAGTGCTCGGTCGCCACGTCCTCGAGCTGGTGCGCCTCGTCGAAGATCACCGCGTCGTGATCGGGCAGGATCCGGGCGCCCGGCGAGCCGGCGCGCAGCGCGCGGTCGGCGAGGTAGAGGTGGTGGTTGACCAGCACGAGCTGGGCCTGGTCGGCGAGCCGTCGCGCCTGGGTCACGAAGCAGCGCGTGAAGTACGGGCAGCGCGGGCCGAGCCGCACGTCGGGCGTGGTGGTCGCCTCGGCCCACAGCGGCGCCGACTCGGCGAGCCACTCGACCTCGGCGCGGTCGCCGGTCTCGCTGTGCGCGGCCCAGTCGACCAGCGCGTGGATGGTCACGTCGGGCGCGGCGCGGGTGGCGTTGCGGGCCGCGAGCTCGGCGAGCTTGCGGCGACATGCGTAGTTGGCCACGCCCTTGAGCACGACCGCGTTGAACGGCCGCGCCAGGATCGAGCGCAGGAGCGGCACGTCGTGGCGAGCGATCTGGTCCTGCAGCGCGCGCGTGCCGGTCGACACCACCACGCGCCTGCCCGACGCGAGCGCCGGCACGAGGTACGCGAGCGTCTTGCCGGTGCCGGTGCCGGCCTCGACGATCAGCGCGCGCTGATCGGCGAGCGCGCGGGCGACCGCGACCGACATCGCGCGCCGCTCGATCCGGTCCTCGTAATCGGGGATCGCGCGCGCCAGGCCCCCGCCGGGAGCCAGCACGTCGGGGAGGGCACTCACGTCCGCTGCGCCTTCTCGACGTGGCCGCTGGTCCCGAACCGGCGCTCGAGCTCGGCGAGCACCGCCTCGATCGGGATGTCGCGCGCGGCGAGCCCGACCATCACGTGGAACACCAGGTCGGCGGTCTCGTGGATCACCTTGCTGTCCTCGCCAGCCGGCAGCTCGGCGGCGAGCTCCCCGTGCTCCTCGGCGATCTTGGCCAGGATCTTCGGCATCCCGGCATCGAGCAGCGACTTCGTGTAGCTCCCGGCGGCGGTCGCGCTCCGCCGCGCCTCGATCACGGCGGCGAGCCGGTGCAGGATCGGCGGCGGGGGTCCGTCGTCGGTCTCGTCGACGCCATCGCGGTGGAAGAAGCAGCCGGTCGCGCCGGTGTGGCAGGTCGGCCCGGCGGGCCGCGCGCGGACCAGCACCGCGTCGAGGTCGCAGTCGATCCGGATCTCGACCACCGCGAGCGTGTTCCCCGAGGTCTCGCCCTTCTTCCACTGCACCCGCCGCGACCGCGACCAGAAGTGCACCGCGCCGGTGTCGCGCGTCCGCTGCAGCGCCTCGGCGTTCATCCACGCCAGCATCAGCACCACATCGGTCGTGGCGTCCTGCACGATGCAGGGCACCAGGCCACGCTCGTCGTACGTCGGCTGGACCGGCATCGCACCTACGTTCGCCAGCGCGGATCACCCTGTCAACTTCTCGCGCCGAGCATCGTGGTGCTGGCGTACGTGCCGCAACGCTCGCGGGCTGCGGATCTACCTGTTTCGGGTCAGAACCGTCCGTCGCGCAGGCAGCGCAGGACGAGGAGGTGGACACGCGCGTCGTTCATGATCCAGGTGTGCGTGGCGTCGACGCAGGTGAAGTCGGCCATGCCGTCGAGCCGGGTCTCGGCGACGGTGATGGTGCCGTCGTTCGCGACGCCGGGCGGGAACCGGCGGCCGGCGGTCCAGCTGGTCGGATTGGTGAGGGCGCGCGATCGCGTGCCTGCGATGACGGCGAACGCGGCGGGCGGGGCCGGCCCGCGGCTCGCGCTGGCGAGCTCGCGGCCGGCGGGGCCATAGAACCAGCGAAACAGCGGGTTGGCGGCCACGTCACCGGCGAGCTGGCTGCCCTGGTTGGGCGGCGCCAGCATCACGATGCGCTGCCGACGAACAGCACCCCGCCGGTGGTGGGATGTGGTCAGCGCCGACTACCTCGATCTGGCGGAAGAACACGCGCGTCACGACGCGGAGGAACCACGTCAGGATCCGGTACACCACCCGACCATCGTATCAGCTCGGCCGAGGCTATGACGGAATGACCCGAACCGGCAGGATCTTCGCGTCAGCGGCGGACTTCGAGGCCGCGGGCGGCGAGGAACGCCTTGGCCTCGCCGATGGTGTGCTGGCCGAAGTGAAAGATCGAGGCGGCGAGGACGGCATCGGCGCCGGCCTCGAGGCCTTCGGCCAGGTGGTCGAGCACGCCGACGCCGCCCGAGGCGATGAGCGGGATCGAGACCGAGGTGGCGACCTCGCGGAGCAGCTCGGTGTCGTAGCCGGCGCCGGTGCCGTCGCGATCCATGCTGGTCAGGAGGATCTCGCCGGCGCCGAGCTCGGCGACCCGGCGGCACCAGGCGAGCGCGTCGAGGCCTTCGGGGGTGCGGCCGCCGTGGCTGTAGACCTCCCAGCGGACGGGGTCGGCGCCGGGCACGCGCCGGGCATCGACGGCGACGACGATCGCCTGGCTGCCGAAGCGCTCGGCGCACGCGGTGACCAGCGCGGGGTTGCGGATCGCGGCGGTGTTGATCGCGATCTTGTCGGCGCCGGCATCGAGCAGGCGCTCGGCATCCAGGGCGCTGCGTACACCGCCGCCGACGGTGAGCGGCGCGAACACCTGGTCTGCCGTGCGCGCGACGACGGCGAACACCTGGTCTGCCGTGCGCGCGACGACGTCGAGCAGGGTCGAGCGGCCCTCCGGCGACGCGGAGATGTCGAGGTAGCAGACCTCGTCGGCGCCCTGCGCGTCGTAGGCCGCGGCCTGCTCGACGGGGTCGCCGGCGTCGCGCAGCTGGAGGAAGTTGATGCCCTTGACGACCCGGCCGTCCTTGACGTCGAGGCACGGGATGATGCGGCGCGCGAGCATGCGGCGGCAGTATTCCTCACGGCGCCGGGGCGCACCACCGGCGCGCGGGAGATCGTGGCGAACGGCGTCGGATGCGGTGTCAGGCGGGCGGGGTGGTGTGCGCGACGCGGGCGGCGTCGGCCACGGTGAACCGGCCGTCGTAGCGCACGCGGCCGACGACGACGGCGGGGACGCCGGCGCGGGCGAGGGCGGCGAGGTCGTCGAGCGAGCCGACGCCGCCCGAGGCGGTGTAGAGCACGGCGGCGGCGCCCCAGCCGGCGGCGCGGGCGGCGAGCTCGCGCGCGGTGATGCCGCCCGAGGCGGTCCAGCCGTCGATCGCGACGATGCCGTCGCGGGCGTCGACCGCGACGATGATGCAGCCGGGGTGGGCGCGGCAGACGTCTTCGACGAGGGCGGGGTCGCGGATCGCGGCGGTGCCGAGCACGGCGAACGCGGCGCCGAGCGCGAGGAGGCGGTCGATCGCGGCGCGATCGCGCAGGCCGCCGCCGACCTCGACGGGGATCGGGCTGGCCCGGACGATCTCGGAGATCAGCGCGAGCTGGCGCGGCTCGCCGAACGCGCCGTCGAGGTCGACGACGTGGAGGCGATCGGCGCCGCCGGACGCGAGCTCGCCGACCAGCTCGACCGGCCGGTCGTGGAACACGGTGGCGCGGTCGCGGCGACCCTCCTCGAGGCGGACGGCGCGGCCGGCGAGCAGGTCGATCGCCGGGAACAGCTTCACGCGCGCTCCACGAAGTTGCGCAGCATCTGCAGCCCGACGGACTGGCTCTTCTCGGGGTGGAACTGGCAGGCGAACAGGTTGTCGCGGCGGATCGCGGCGGTGAGCGGGATGCCGTGCTCCCGGCGAGCATCGGATCGGGCCGGTTGGGCACGATGCGGTTCCAGCCGATGTGCGGCACCTTGATGCTCGGCGCGGGCGGCACGATGCGCACGACGCGGCCGGCGACCACGCCGAGGCCGGCGCACGGGCCTTGCTCCTCGCTGGAATCGAACAGGACCTGCATCCCGAGGCAGATCCCGAGGTAGGGCCGGCCGCTCGCGATGGCCTCGCGCACGGCGTCGCCCAGGCCGCGCTCGGCGAGGCCGCGCATGAACACGCCGAACGCGCCCTGGCCCGGCACGACGATCTTGTCCGCGCGCCGGACGACGTCGGCGTCGCGGGTCACGGTGACGTCGCCGCCGGCCCTGGCGAGCGCGCGCTCGACCGACCGGAGGTTGCCCGAGCACACGTCGACGATCGCGATCATGTGCTCAGCGTCCCCTTGGTCGACGGCACCGCGCCGCCGAGCCGCGGGTCGACGCGGGTGGCCGCGTCGCACGCCCGGGCGAACGCCTTGAAGATGCACTCGATCGTGTGGTGCGCGTTGCCGCCGTAGTGCAGCAGCACGTGCAGGTTGCACTGCGCGCGGGTGGCGAACGCGGCGAAGAACTCCTTGGCGAGCTCGCAGTCGAAGTCGCCGATCCACTTGCCGTCGAGGTTGCCGACATTCCAGGCGAACGCGGGCCTGCCGCAGAAGTCGACGGCCACGGTGACCAGCACGTCGTCCATCGGCAGGGTCGCCCAGCCGTAGCGCACGATGCCGGCGCGGTCGCCGAGCGCCTGGAGGAACGCGTCGCCCAGCACGAGGCCGATGTCCTCGACGGTGTGGTGGGCATCGATCTCGATGTCGCCGGCGGCGCGCACCGACAGGTCGAACACGCCGTGGCGCGTGAAGGCGTCGAGCATGTGGGACAGGAACGGCACCGGCGTGTCCATCGCGTGGCGGCCGCTCCCGTCGAGATCGAGCTCGAGGCCGATCTGGGTCTCCTTGGTCTTGCGCTCGAGACAAGCAGTGCGCGCCACGGCTCCTTGTATCAGGTGGTCGGCGATCGTACAAACGTCGTATGGCCTGGCATCCGGCGACAATCGCTCGCGTTCTGGCACCAGTGGCGCTGCTCGCGTGCGGCGGGGGCGCCAAGCCGCCCGCGGCGCCCAAGCCCGCGCCCACCGTCGAGGTCAAGCCGCCGCCGCCGCCGCCGGAGACCGAGCAGGATCGCGAGAAGCGGCGCCACGACGACGCGCTCGCGATCGTGCCCGACGGCGCGACCTGCCTGCCGGTCGCGCTCAAGAACCCGGGCGCGCCGCGGCTCGAGCTGGCCGCGATCGACCGCGACGCGGTGGTCTGCGCGATCGACCAGGAACGGACGAGGCTGCTCGGCGCCGTCGCGTGCTGGACGGTCGAGGTCAGCGGCCCCAACGCCGGCGTGATGACGTACCAGCCGGCGACGCCGCTGCCCGGCCGCGGCTTCGCGGTGATGATCGACGACCACTGCGCGCGCGGGTTCTGCCTGCCCAAGGACGTCAAGGTGCCGTCGGATTCGGTGGCGCTGATGGCGTGGAACCTCGAGGGCACCAAGATCGCGGTGCTGGTCGGCGACGACAGCTTCTCGATCCGCGGCGACAAGGGCGTCACCAGCGAGCCGACCGCGCTGCACTGGAACGGCGAGGCGCTCTTCGTCGAGGCCAGCGACGGCGCGACCTCGCCGGTCTGGGTGTTCAAGCCCAGCGGCACGGCAGTCGGGCCGATCGAGGCGCTCGGCGGCAAGGACAAGGCGCCGCTGTCGACCCGCAACGGCTCGTTCCTCCTGCTCGACGCCAAGCGGGTCGCGATCTCCGAGCAGGGGCTGTCGACCCTGACGATCTACGAGACCGACACCGGCAAGCGGTCCAAGCTGGTGCGCAAGGTGCCGGCGCCGGGCGGGGCCTGCAAGAAGGACGAGCTCGACGCGCGCTGGCACGACGCCAGCGCCAACATCTCGGCCAAGTGCAAGGACTTCATCGACAGGAACTACACGCACCTGATCGGCGCCGACGCGGTGGCGGGGACCAAGAACCTCCTGGTGATGCTGCGCGGGCCGCGGCTGGGCGAGCTGGCGGTGATCGACGCCAAGACCCTGGCCGAGCACAAGGCGATCAAGATGCCGTGGTGCGATGCCGCGCAGGGTGGCGGGCCGAAGGCGTCGGCGGCACCAGCGGCGGCGCCGCCTGCCCCGACCGCGGACAAGGCGAGCAGCTTCGCGCCGGCGGCCGAGAAGGCGCCCGATGCGCCCGCGCGCAAGGCCAAGGCAGGCCCCAAGAAGCCCGAAGATCCCGACGCCGGCGGGCAATAGCAGGTCGGCCAAGCCGAGACCGAGTGAAGCCCGGAAGCTCGGTCCTTCCGGTCAG
>VBLP01000765.1 GCA_005887925.1 Deltaproteobacteria bacterium
CACGCCGGTCTGGGCGTCGACGGCGAGCAGCGTGCCGTCGGCCGCGCCGATGTAGAGCACGCCGGCGACCACGATCGGCGCGCACGAGACCGCGCCGAGCCGCTTGCGCCAGCGCACCGCGCCGTTTCCCGAGCGCAGCGCGAAGAACCAGCCGCTCGCCGAGCCGAGGTACACGGTGTCGGCGTAGACCGCCGCGGCGGCGAACTCCTGCGGCTCGACCTCGGTCAGGCGATCGGCGGTGATGAACTTCCAGCGCAGCGACAGCCGGTCCTCGCCGAGCGGCTCGGGCGGACCGGCGCGCATCGCGTCGCCCCGCTTCCATGCGGTGGGGTTGCAGCCGGCGACCGCGACCAGCCCGACGAGCGCGAGCCCGGCGAGCCTGCCCAGCTTCATGACGCTCCCATGGCAGCCAGCCGCTTCTCGATCAGGTCGACCAGCTCGTGGTCGTCCTTGCCCACCTCCTTGGCCTTGGCGAACAGCGCCTTGGCCTCGGCGCGCTTGGTGAGCAGCAGCTGGAGCCGCGCCTGGTGGTACAGCGCGTAGGCGCGGCGCGGGCCGGACTCGTCGGGCTGCATCGCCACGAACTCGGCGAGCGCCTCCTCGAAGCCCTTCTGGCGCGCGGTGGCGTCCTTCTCGGCGGACGCCTTGGCCTCGAGCGCGAGGCCCAGGCCCTCGCGGCACAGCACGCCCTCGATCGTGCGATCGGCGATGCCCTGGCGGTACTCGGCGATCGCGTCGTCGATCTTGCCGGCATCGAGCAGCTGGCCGCCGCGGAAGGCGTGGCCGGCGACCTCGCTGCCCTGCTTGGCGATCGCGTCGAGCACCGCGGCGCTGCGCTCCTTGACGTCCGCGAAGCTCGGCTTCTTGGGATCCGGCTTCTCGTCCTTGGCGCGGATCGGCTCGCGGGCGACCTCGAGGATCTTGTCGAGCTTCTCGGTCGCGGCCGCCTCGCTGCGCTGGGTCCACCACCGGATGGTGAAGACCACGATGAGCACCGCGGACAGGACCACGATGCCGATGATGATCTGCCTCATGTACGGCAGGATGCGATCGAGGAACGACTCGCCTCCGATGTGCACCGGCTTCGGGGGCTCTGCGGGTTTGGAGACGTCCTTCTCGGCCATGGCGGGTCGGGGGGATGTAGCACCGGGGTCGGTGGCGCGTCAATTCGCACCCTTGGACTGTGATGCGGCGCCCGGAGTTGCCCGGCCGCGTCCGACGGAGCCTGACCCCGGCTGGCCGGCAGCCCGAATCCCGATCAGTTGTCGCCGGCGCCCTGGGCGATCCAGTCGTGCACCAGCCGGAGCTCGTCGTCGGTGAAGTACGGCGGGCCGTTGAGCGGCATGCGGGAGCCAAACGGGGGCGACAACGACAGCTTGAGGTACAGGATGCTGGTGCACGGCGAGCCGGCGACCACGACCTGCTCGCCCGAGATCAGCCCACCCTCACGCAGGGCGTCGAACGAGCTCAGGTCGAGCCCGCTGATCTGTGTGCCGGTCCCCGCGCCGCCGGCCGACGGCAGGTGGCAGCCGCAGCCGCCCATCATCCGGCTGATCAGCGGCCGGATCGCGGCTCGGAACGACACGGTGCCGGGCCGGATCGCGGCGTCGTCGCAGCCGCCGGTCAGGCGAGGCCCGACATCGGGCGCGATCGCGCACGCCGCGAGCCCCGCCAGTCCCAGCGCCAGCGCGGTCCGGATCATGGCTGACCATCCACGAGCTGGAGCTGCAGCACCTTGCTGGTCGTCGTCACCGTGTACAGCGCCACGTCCGACGTGGTCATGTGGATCGAGCCGGTGACGAGTGGGGTCCGGATGAACAGCGCGATGTCGGACTTGATCGTGTTCGGATCGACGGTCAGATCGACGTTGACCACCACGCTGAGCGGGGTGTAGCTCACGCCGGGGCTGGGGAGCGTGGCCTGGAAGATCGGCCGGCTCGCATCGTAGTCGCCGCCGGAGCCCTGCTCGCGCAGGTAGCTGACCTGGCTGGTGGGCAGCAGGCCGTTGGGGTCGGGCTGGAAGGCCTGCTCGCCGCCGAGCGCGAAGCTGTCGACGACGTGGCCGTGGCCGAACAGCTTGGTCGGCGCGACGGGGCCGTTCGGGCCGATGTCGAGCACGAGGCCGGGGCGGACGATCGGGCTGTCGATGAAGCTGCCGATCGGCACCGGCGGCTCGACCAGGCCGAGATCGATCGCGTCGGCGAGCGCGGTGGTCGTGGTGATGAGCTCGCCCTTGTACGCCGGTGTGACGACCACGTCGTAGACCGTGTGCAGCGGGCTGTAGGTGTAGTCGCCGGGGACGGCGGCGGCCAGCCGCAGCTGCGGGTTGCCGGGCGGCAGCTCCTGGAACTGTCGCGCGGCGACGTCGCCGGTGCCGAAGATGTAGAGCGGCGATGGCGCGCGGGTCGCCGTGCCGAACGACCAGAACCTGACCGCCGCGCCGTTGGAGGACCCGGTGCCGCGCTGGATGACGTTGAGCATCAGCGCCTTGGGGTTGCCGGTGTCGATGCCGTCGTGGAGCGTGAGCTGGGCGACGAGATCGGGGTTGCTCGCGGCATCGGGGATCGCCGTACCGGCCGGCAGGACATGGGCGCTGGCGCCGGGCTTGTCGGGGACCAGCGGGTCGAGGCGGCAGGCGGCGGTGACGGCCGCGGTGATGGCGAGCAGGCGCATGATCGGCTCCGGGTTCACAGGGCACCAGTGACGGCGAGGTGAATGGCGACCTCGTCGGAGAAATCGCTGAAGTCGTGGAGCTCGCCGCTGAGCTTGATCCGGACGGCGCCGCGGACCTTGATGCTGGCGCCGGCAGTGTAGCGCAGCACCGCGCTGTCGGAGCGGAGCTCGCTCGTGCGCAGCACGTTGCCCTGGCGGCGCAGGCCGTCGAACCGCCCGATCACGTCGAGCCGGTCGCCGACCGGCAGCTCGAGCTCGGTGTAGAAGCCCTGCTTGAGGAAGTACGGATCGTAGCGACCGTTCTTGCCGGGGCCGTACTTGAAGCGCTGCGCGGGGTCGCTGCCGAGCGACATCTCGGTCCGCCGCAACAGGTACTCGGCGCGCACGAACACCCGCGACAGCTGCAGCACGAGATGCGCGCCGGCGATCTGGTAGTGCAGCTTGTTCTCGGGGTCGTAGGTCCCGGCCATCGCCGACGCGCCCGCGGTGATCGTGGTCCGGCCCTGCACGATGTTGAGCGCGGCGTTGACGCCGAGCGACGGCCGCGAGTTGTTGTCGACGTAGTAGGCCTCGCCCGAGCGCGACAGCTTGTACTCGAAGTCGGTGGCGTCGCTGGAAGCGCGCGGTCCGCCGATCGCGTAGCCGGCGTAGTCGATGCGGACGTCGTCGGAGAAGTAGTGCGCGCCGCTGATCTCGACGCCGTTGTCGACCCACGGCGACGGCAGGATGCCCATGTTCCACTCGCTGAACCGCAGCATGCGGCCCATGTCGTAGGGCAGCGGCTTGTCGGAGGTGCGGTGGTTGGCCGGGTCGTGCCGGATCGGGAACGAGCCGAACTGCGGCGTGAACCGGCCGACCGGAAGTTGAGCTCGTCGGCCACGCGCAGGTCGAAGAACGCCATGCCGGCCTCGACGCCGTGGCACGCCACGCACAGCTTGACGCTCGCCGACACGTTGTCGCCGAAGTCCTGGGTGACCTTGAGCGAGACCTCGACGGTGGCGGCGTCGAGCGAGATCTTGCGGCCGATCGAGTCGGTCGGCACCGCCATGTAGTCGAGCTGGATCGAGCCCGCGAAGTTGCGCTCGAGCTTCTCCCCGTCGGCCAGCGCCGGCCGGGGCGCGGCGGCCACCGCGAGACTGCATGCGACCACCCAGCGCGAAACACGCATCATGACCCACCTTGCTTGCAGTCGGTGCAGGATTCCTCGACGAAGCGCAGGCAATGGAAGATGGTGTCGGCCTCGCGCAGCGAGATCCCGCTCGACGGCTTGAGCCGCATCTGCTCGACGTACATCTGCCAGCGCCCCGGGCCGATCCCGCGCGACACCACGACGCGATCGATCGGGTGGCAGCGCGCGCACTTGGTCGTGGCCAGCGCGCAGGCCTGCTCGACGTCGGGCGGCGGGTTGGGCACGCCGGACAGCAGCGCGCGGGGCGCGTCGGCACACCCGGCGATCGCGAGCGCGGCCAGCACCGCGAGCGGGCGGCTCATCACTCGGGTCCTGTCGGGCTGAACCGGATGACGAGCGAGACCTGCGCCGTGCCGACGTCGGGCGCCTCCTGGGTGCGGACCTGGCCGATCACGCCCGCCGCGCAGCGCGCGAGCGAGCCGAAGCCGCCGCCGCCGCCGGTCGAGACGTGGGTCGCCGCGCTGTTCTCGTCGATCTCGAAGCTCAGCTCGAGATCGATCGCCGGGGTCGCCCTGCCCTCGCGCGCGGCCGTGCGGTAGCAGTTGCGCAGCGAGCCCAGCATCCGGTCGACGCCGCGCCGGACGATCGACCTGGACAGCGAGCCCCTGACGTCGAGCGTCTCGACGGTGGGCGTGGCGTCGAGCGAGCCGGGCGAGGCGGGCGAGGCGGCAGCGGGCCTGGCCGCGGCGGGAACCTCGGAGGGCGCGGTCGCGGCCCTGACACCGGGGCTGGCCGGGGCTGGCGCCGCGGCGGGTTCGGGCTCGGGGTCGGGCTCCGGAGGCGCAGCCGGCCCGCGCGCCGCGGCCGGCGTGCTCGCAGCGGCCAGCGCGACGCGCCGGGCGGGTCGCGGCGGATCGCGGCGCGGCGGCTTGGGGTGCACGGTGGCCTTTCGGGCCGGGGCAACGGCGTGCTCGGGCTTGCCCAGGCTCCGGGCCGCCGGGGCCGTGCGCGGTTCCGCCGCCGCGGTGGACGCCGCACTCGCCGTGCTCGCCGCGCTCGATTCTGGCGCCGCGCTCGCCACAGCCGGCGATGATGCTGCGGCCGCGGCGCGCGGTGCGGGGGCCACGGCGCCGGGCTTCGAGGCGGCGCCCGGGTCCGCGCCCGCGGTGAGGATCAGCGGATGCGATCGGGTCCGGTGCGCGGCGATCTGCCACCACGCCATCATGCCGATCAGGCCGCTGATCACAGCGGAGCCGGCGACGATCGCGATCCGGCGCGGCGCCGCTGCGGGCGGCCGGGTGAGCACCGGGGCGCTCGGCCTGGGCAGCGGCGCAACGCGCATCGTCCGCAGCAGCGGCTGCTCGCTCGACGCGCGGACCTGGCCGACCTGCATGCGCCGCTGCGAGTCGGTGCGCGTCAGGGTCAGCGCGGCGGCGAACGGCGTCTCGCCCAGCGCGGTCCCCGACTGCGCCTCGATCAACAGGCGATCCGAGCCGGCCGGCAGTGCCGCCTCGAGGTCGATCAGCAGCGCGTCCATCGACGGGTAGCGATCGTCGGCGTCCTTGGCCAGCGCGCGCTCGACGATCACCGCGAGCGGCTCGGGCAGCGCAGGGTTGACGGCGCGCGGCGCCGGCAGCGGCGCCGACAGGTGCATCTGCATCACCTTCCGCAGGTTCTCATCGTAGAACGGCAGCCGCTGGCACAGCATGAGGTACAGCAGCACGCCGAACGAGTAGATGTCGGCGCGCCGGTCGACGTCGTCCTCGCCGCGGATCATCTCGGGCGCCATGAACAGCGGGCTGCCGAGGGTCTCGTCGAGCTCGGGCCGGGTCTGGGTCTGGGTCTGGGTCTGGGTCACGCGAGGATGCACAGGCGTCTTGGCGATGCCGAAGTCGACGACCTTGACGCCCCAGCGGCCCTGGCTGCGCTGGACCAGGAAGATGTTCTCGGGCTTGACGTCGCGGTGGACGATGCCCTCGGCGTGCGCGTGGGCCAGCGCGCGGGCGACCGGCACGC
>VBLP01000766.1 GCA_005887925.1 Deltaproteobacteria bacterium
GCGACCCCCGGCCGCAGGCTCGCAGCCGCTGCCGCCGCTCGATCCGCCGCGCTCGTCTGCCGCGGCGCCCGCCCGGTGGCCCGCCGAGCCGCCACGCTCGTCACCCGGCGTGCCAACGCAGCACCCGCTCGATCCGCATCGCCCGTATCCTGGCGGTCCGTCGCATCCGCTCGAGCATGCGCATTCGTCTCCTGGCGCTCCGTCGCAGCACCCGCTCGATCCGCACGCCTGCCCCGGGCCGCCATCGCAACATCCGCCCGATCCCGCGCGGTCGGCCGGCTCGTCGTATCCATCGCCGTCGTCGCCGGGTCTGCAGCCTGGCGCGCATCCCCGGCCTCGCTCGCCGTCCGGTCCGCTGCCGGGTACATCATCGGACGCGCTGCGCGCTTCGTCGGAGCGGATCCCATCGACGCAGCTCGGTGTGGCACCGCCGCCCCGGCCGAGCGCTTCGCTGGCCAAGCCACGGACCGGAAACCGGCTCGCCTGGATCGCCGCCGCCGCGTTGCTCGTCGTGGCCGGCGCCATCGCGCTTGCGATCGCGCTGATCGGTACGTAGATGCTGACGACCCGACCGCGGAAGAGTGGCCGGACATAGAGTTGATGAGTCAGGGGCGCCGGGCGACCTGGACGCGGGCGTCGTTGTAGGTGGCCTGGCCGCCGAGATCGGCGACCGCCGGAGGAACGAGGGCGTTGGCGGTGTAGCCGTTGCGGGTGTGGCGCCGCCACAGGCCCTTGGCGAGCACGCAGACGCCATCGCGGACCTCGGAGGTGACCTTCGCCAGACACTCGACCTCGCCGTGGTCGTTCCAGATCCGGACGGGGTCGCCGGTGTGGATGCCGCGCGCGGCAGCGTCGCCGGGCGACAGCTCGAGCTGGCCCGGCGCCTTGCGGAGCTGGCCGAACGTCGAGCTGATCTGGGTGGCGAGCGCGGGCGAGATCAGGGCGAGCGGGTAGGCCTCGCTGCGCGGGTCGGGCCGGTAGGTGTAGAGGCCGTCGGGGGCGGCGCGGTCGAGGGCCTCGGGGACGAGCTGGATCTTGCCGTCGGAGGTGTCCGGGAAGACGTCGACGAACGGGATGCGGTTGGGGCCGCCGGGCGGCGCCGCAAAGCCGTGGGCGAGCTGCGCGCGCAGCTCGGCGCCGTGCGGGCTGGCGGCGAGCGTGGCCGCGACCAGGTCGTCGTCGCTGGTGGCGTCGCCCGCGCGGGTCAGGCCGAGGCGATCGAGCAGCGCGCCGAACAGCTGGTTGTTGCTGCGCGACTGGCCGACCGGCGCCGCGACCGCCGGGGCGTCGATCAGCCGCATGGTGCCGTAGCCGCGGCGCAGATCGCGGTGCTCGAGGAACGTGGTCGCCGGCAGCACGACATCGGCGAGCTGCGCGGTGTCGGTCATCACCTGGTCGTGGACGACGACGAACAGGTCGTCGCGCGCGAGCTGCTCGACCAGGGCGCGCTGATCGGGCGCGGTGACCACGGGGTTGCAGTTGTAGACGAACAGGCACTCGATCCGCGGATCGCGCACGGTGGCGAGCGCGCGGCTGATCTGGCTCATGTTGATGGTGCGGGTCGGCGGCGCAGGCTCGCCGATCGCCGTCTCGGCGGTGATCGTCCACCGCGCGTCACCGTTGGACATGGTGTAGCCGCCGCCGCGGACGCCGAACTTGCCGGCGATCGCGGGCAGCGCCAGCACCGCGGCGATCGCGCTGCCGCCGTTGCGGTTGCGCTCCATGCCCCAGCCCGGCCGGATCACGGCGGGCGACGCGGCGGCGTAGAGCTCGATGAAGCGGTCGAGCAGGTGCGCGTCGATCCCGGCCTCGCGGGCGGCGTCGTCGATCGACCAACGCGCGGCGCGCACGCCGAGCGCGTCGACGCCGGTGGCGTGCGCGTCGAGGAAGCGGCGGTCGGCGTGGCCGCGCGCGAACAGCGCCGCGATCACGGCGAGCGCGACCGGCAGATCGGCGCCCGGCCGCACGGCGAGGTGCAGGTCGGCGCGCCGCGCCAGCGGGGTCGCGCGCGGATCGACCACCACGAGCTTGGCGCCGGCCGCCCGCGCCCGCTCGATCACCGGGACGAGGTGGATGCCGGTCGCGGACGGGTTCACGCCCCACAGCACGATCAGCCGGGCGTGGACGTAGTCCTCGAGCGGCACGCCCGGCATCACGCCGTACAGCCCGCGCTGCGCGGCCGTGGTCGCCGCCGCGCAGAACGTGCGCTCGAGGTTGGACGCGCCGAGCCGGCGGAACAGCCGGCTCGCGAGCGCGCCCTCGGTCAACCAGCCGTTCGAGCCGCCGTAGTGGTACGGCAGGATCGCCTCGCCGCCGGCGCGTCCCCGGATCGCCGCGAGGCGGCCGGCGACGTGGTCGAGCGCCTCGTCCCACGACACCGCCGACCAGCGCCCGCTGCCCTTGGGCCCGGTCCGGACCAGCGGCGTGGTCAGCCGGTCCTCGCCGTACATGTGCTCGGCGATCTTGCGGACCTTGCCGCAGATGAAGCCGTCGGTGATCGGGCCGCGGCGGTCGCCGGTGACCTCGACCACGCGCCCATCGTCGACGGTGACGGTCAGCCCGCACAGATCGGGACACAGATCCGACGGCTGCGCCCCGCACAGATCCGGCCGCCTGGCGGAGAATCACTCGCCCGGTGTCACCAGCGACCGGCGACGCCGTACACCGTCGCGGCGCGACCGTCGCCGGCGGCGGCCTGCGTGATCGTCGGCGCCACCGGGATCTTCGGATTGTCGAGGTTGCGGGTCAGGACGCCGGCGGCGAGCAGACCGACCGCCATGCCGCCGAGCGCGAAGTTGGCCAGGTGCTCCTGCGAGCGGGCGTCGACCATGTCGGTCGAGCTGCGCACGGTCTGGGTCGGGTACACCAGGCTCTCGAGCGCCAGGCCGCCGATGATGCCGATCAGCCCGCCGACGTCGATCAGCGCGGCGTGGCTGCGGGTGACGCTGAAGTTGCTCTGCAACAGCAGGCCGCCGACGGTGCCCATGCCGAGCCCGCTGAGCACGAGGCCGCCGCCGACGACGTGGCCGGGGTCGAACGACGCCGCGAACAGCGCGCCCGCGACGCTGCCCCACACGATGCCGCTGTTGATCATCGCCGCATCGCCGACGTTGATCCGCGTGCGATCGCCGATGATGTAGCCGAACGTGCCGCCGAGCACGGCGCTCGCGCCGGCCACCGGATAGATCACCTCGAGCCGCCGGGTGAACAGCAGGCTCGCACCGGCGCCGAGGATGCCGCCGCCCACGGTCGCGGTGACCGTGAGGTTGCTGGTGCCCAGCGGCAGGTCGCCGGGCAAGAGGAACAGGCTGCCGAAGAACCCGGCCGCGCCGCCGCCGACCGAGCCGGCGCCCGCGAGCCCGGTGTTCTTGAACGCATAGAGCAGCGACGCCGTGGCGCCGGCGCCCGCGGCGGTCGAGAACGCGACCAGCTGGCGGCGGCCGATCTGCGGCTGCGCGGTGAGCTCGACCTGGACCCGCTTGACCTGGTTCGCCAGCACCTCGATGCGGCGCCGGTCGGTGATCCGGTCGGTCGCCTCGCTGGTCACGACGTAGGTGTTGCCCTCGAGCGGCAGGTCGATGTGGCCGATGCCGACCAGGCGATCGCCGAGGAAGATCCGCGCGTCGGTCGGCAGCACCTGCATCGACAGCCGGCCCTTCTGCGCGACCAGCGGCACGAAGTAGGTGTACGGCTTGCCGATCCGGACGTCGATCGGCTGGTGATACGGCTCGTAGCCGTCGAGCTCGGTGATCAGGTCGTAGTGGCCGCCGAGCACCTCGATGGTCTCGCGCGCGTGGGCGCGGGCCGCGACGCCGGCGTCGTTGGCGATCGTGATCTGGGCGCCGGCGGGCTGCGACTCGACGTAGATCTTGGCCTTGAGCTTCTTGAGCACCTCGACCCGGCGCGCGACGTTGGCCTTGTCGATCTGCGGGTCGCTGCCGCACGCGTCGGTGCGCACGGCATCGGCCGGCACCTGCTTGACGTAGCGCTCGAGGTAGCCGATCGCCTTCTCGCAGTCGAGGTTGCGCTCGTAGGCCTGGCCGATGTCCTTGAGGATGGAGTAGAAGCTCGGCACCAGGCAGTAGCTGTAGACCAGCTCGCGAACCGCGCCCTCGTAGTCGCCCTGGACGTAGAGCGTCCGGCCGCGCTCGAAGTGCTCGGAGCCCTGCTTGAACACCTCGTCCTTGGTCAGGTCGGTGGACTTGCAGTCGTCGATCTCGAGCGGGGTGATCTCGCGGCCGATGTAGCCGGCGTCGGGCGGCGTCGCGCCGCGCTGTGCCGCCACGGGTTGCGCTGCCGCGCGGCCCAGGGCCGCCGCGACCACCGCGACGGCGATCGAAGCCACGGAGGTCGAGCGGGTCATGGTCTGGCGGTGCCGCCGGCCTTGAACGGATTGGGCCCGAGCTCGCGGTTGGTCGGGTCGTGGGTATCGCCGGTCGCCTTGCCCGATCCGCTGCCCGATCGCGGCGGCGCGCGGACCGGCGCCGTGCTCGGCGGCAGCTTCTTGAGCGCGATCTTGTAGTGGGTCTTCTTGTCGACGACGGCGTTGATCTTGAACGTCTTGTCCTCGTAGCCCGGCGCCGATGCCACGAACTCGGTGAAGTGGTTGTCGACCACGAGCTTGGTGGTGATCGGCGCGGTGCCCTTGTCGACGCCGTCCTGCTGGATCGTCGCGTCCGGTGGCACCGTCTCGATCGTGATCTCCAGCGTCGGGGCCTCCAGCGCATCGAGCGGCGGCGGTGGCGCGGCGTCGATCGGTACCGGCGGCGGGGCCACGACTGTCCGGCGGTCCTTGATCGCCTCGCTGCCGCCGAACAGCATCATCACCGTGGTGACCACCGCGGCGATCACGACGGCGACCAGCGTGAACCAGATCGCGATCCTGAGCGGGCTCCTTCCACGCGCGACCTTGCGCCGCGGCCCGGTGATCTTGGCCCGCTCGGTCGACCGGGTCGGATCGTCGAGCAGCGCGGTGACGTCGGACAGGAGGGCGTTGGCGCTCGCGTAGCGGGCCTCGCGGTCCTTGTCCATCGCGCGCATCACGATCGCCTCGAACTCCTCGGACAGATCGGGCCGGAGCGCGCGCGGCGACCGCGGCTCCTCGTTGAGCACCTGCGAGATCACGCTCAGGTAGTTGTTGCCGATGAACGGCACCCGGCCGGTCGCGGCCTCGTACATGATCACGCCGAGCGCGTAGATGTCGACCCGCGCGTCGAGCTCGTCGTCGCCGCGCGCCTGCTCGGGCGACATGTACAGCGGCGTGCCCAGCACCATGCCGGTCTGGGTCAGCCGCGGCGGCTCCTCGGCCTCGTCGCTGGCGCGCAGCGACTTCGAGATCCCGAAGTCGACGACCTTGACGAAGTCCTGGTCCTTGCGGCGGAGCAGGAACAGGTTCTCGGGCTTGATGTCGCGGTGGACGATGCCCTTGGCGTGCGCGGCGGCGAGCGCCGACGCGGCCTGCGAGATGATCTGCAGGATCCGCTGCTCCGGCAGCCGCATCTCACGCGACAGGCACTCCGACAGCGACTCGCCCTCGAGGTACTCCATCACCACGAAGGTGCGGCCGTCCTCGGTGGTGCCGAAGTCGGTGATGTCGATGATGTGCTCGTTCTGGCACGACGACGCGAGCCGGGCCTCCTGCTCGAGCCGCTGCACGATCGCCTCGCGGCGCGCGTACTTCTCGAGCAGCACCTTCACGGCGACTCGCTTGCCGATCAGCGTGTGGGTCGCCTCGTAGACCGCGCCCATGCCACCTTGCCCGACCTTGCGGGTGACCAGGTAGCGCCCCGACAGCGTCACGCCGACCAGCTCGGCCGCGAACGCCGACTGCGGCGGCAGTGTGCCGCCGACGGTGTCGCCGACCGTCGGGCCAACACCGGGCCGCGAGGTCGACGCGACCGCCGTGTCGTTGGCCGCCATCGCCGCCGACTCGCCGGGCTCGCCGGGCTCGATCGAGCGCACGACCAGCCGCTGCGGGGTTTCGGCTGCGGGCCTCCCCGGCTGGCTCTCGCCATCTGGCTTGCCACCCGAACCTGTCGACATCGCAGTCTTAATTGATCCTAGGGGTCCGGGCTGGCCGAGTCAAACGACCTCTGCCTCCTCGTGGCGGCCGCTTGATTTACCGACGACGGCGGGCTATGAGGCCGCAACCAAAGGAGTGTCTCGTGGCGAATCATAAAGTGGCCGATCTCAAGCTCGCCGACGCGGGCCGCCTGCGTATCGACTGGGCCGAAACGCGCATGCCGGTGCTGATGGCGCTGCGCGAGAAGGGCAAGAAGGACCAGCCGCTGCGCGGCATGAAGGTCGCCGGCTGCCTGCACGTGACCAAGGAGACCGCGGTCCTGATCCGGACGATCATCGCGGCCGGCGCCGAGGTCAGCTGGTCGGGCTGCAACCCGCTGTCGACCAACGACGAGGTCGCCGCCGCACTCGCGGCCGACGGCGTCTCGATCTACGCCTGGCACGGGCTGTCGACCGAGGAGTTCTACTGGTGCATCGAGCGCACGCTCGATTTCGGGCCGACGCTGACGCTCGACGA
>VBLP01000249.1:0-22866 GCA_005887925.1 Deltaproteobacteria bacterium
TTGCAGATCGCCGCCCAGGTCGCGCTGGTCTGGAAATCGCCGATGTGGTGCGCCATGAAGCTCGCGCGCGGCGAGAAGATCGTGAGATCGCTGCCGCGCGCCGTCATGGCCTTCAGCTGGTTGGCGGCGACGCTGTCGCGCAGCTCGTCGTCGGTGATCGCGAGCTCGGCGGGGCTGGGCGCGCGCGCCGGATCGCCCACGCTCGCGATCTGGCGGTTGCGCCAGGCCTCGAGTGCCTTGGGTGCCGTGGTGTAGTGACCGTGACAATCGATGATCATGGGTGTGCTCGCTCGCTGGCCGGCCAGACCTGGTCGGGGATCAGGACATCACCGCGCATGACCAGCCGCGCGGTGCGCAGCAGCGCCGCACGGGTGACCGTCGGCGGGTCGCCGGCGCCGAGCTCGAGCTCGACGGTGAACTCGCCGGTCGGGTGCTCGACCGACACGGCCTTGACCGCGCCGGGCGCGATGGCGGCGAGTCCGTCGGCGACCGAGCCGTCGAGCACGCACGCCGTCGCCACCGTCACCGCGGCCAGCACGCCGATCGCGTCGTGGCACACGTGCGGGATGAAGCAGCGCGTCGCGATCGCGCCGCCGGCCTGCGGCGCCGCGATCAGGCACATCTTGGGATAGCTCTTCGCGGCGACGTCGCCGAGCCCCATCCGCGCGCCGCAGGCGAGCCGCAGCGCCTCGAGCCTGGCCTTGAGCTCGGTGTCGGCGTTGAGCTCGGCCACGGTCTCGCGGCCGGTGCGGCCCAGATCGCCGGCGCGCATCACCACCATCGGCATGCCGTTGTCGATGCAGGTCACGCGCAGCCGGCCCACGCCAGTGACCTCGACCTCGTCGTGCGCGCGGCCGGTCGGCAGGAGTCCCGCGCACACCGAGCCGGCGGTGTCGAGGAAGTTGATCGCGATCGGCGACGCGGTGCCGGGCACGCCGTCGATCCGCGCGCTGCCGTCGTAGCGCACGCGGCCGTCGGGAGTCTGCACCGTGATGTCGCAGACCATGTCGGTGTTGACGGTGCGGACGCGGAACGTGCTCGCCTCGCCGCGCGGCGCGACCAGGCCGATCTCGAGCGCGAACGGCACCACCGCGGCCAGCATGTTGCCGCAGTTGGCCGTGACATCGACGGTGTCGGTCTCGGGCTGGAGCTGCGCGAACAGAAAGTCGAGATCGACCGGGGCCGTGCCCCGGCTGACGATGCCGACCTTGCTGGTCAACGGGTGCGCCCCGCCCAGGCCATCGATCTGGCGCTTGTCGGGCGAGCCCATCACCGCCAGGAGCACGCGGTCGCGGGTCGCCGGGTCGGCCGGCAGATCGGCGCGGTGAAAGAACGGCCCGCGCGACGTGCCGCCGCGCATGAACAGGCACGGAATGGCTCGCTGCGCCGTCATCGCGCTCCCGGCACGCGGCGCGTCGCGAGGAACTGCGCGAGCGTCTCGCCGCGGAACGCCGCGACCATCTCGGGGTTCGACACGCCGGTCGCGCGCGCGAGCTTCTCCAGGCAGAAGAAGCTCGCGCCGTGCTCCATCAGCGCGCGCCAGTCGCGGCGGCGGATCATGTCGCGCTCGACGTCGTCGAGCCCGGCGTCGGCCATCGCCTGCTCGGGGTCGCCGGCGAACCGGGCGCGGACCGCGGCGGTCGCGAACGAGTGCAGGAAGCGGTTGATCCGCAGTCCCTTCGCGCTGCGCTCGAGATCGAACAGGTAGTTCGCCATGGCTCACTCGAAGACGGCCACGGCCATCGCCGTGGTCATCGGCAGGTAGTAGCTGCGATGGATCGCCCGGGCCGCCGGCGCGATCGCGCCCCGCATGATCAGCCACATGATGACCTCCGCGCCCTCGTTGCCGCCGAGCCGGCGAAAGTCGTCCAGGCTCATCGCCGCCAGCCGCTCGGGGTCGCGCTCGATCAGCTCGAGGAACTCGCGGTCCCACGGCTCGTTGTTGAAGCCGGCGCGCTCGCCGATCAGCTGATGCGACAGGCCGCCGGTCCCGACGATCGCGACCTTGAGGTCGTCCGGATACGACAGGATCGCCTTTCTCAGGTGATGGCCGAGCTTGAAGCAGCGCCGCGGCGTCGGCATCGGGTGCTGCAGGACATTGACCATCAGCGGGACCACCTGTCCCGGCCAGTCGGGCCGGCTCGGCCACATCATGGTGAGCGGCGAGTGCAGGCCGTGGTCGAGCGGCAGGCCCTGGAAGATCGTCAGATCGAACTCGTCCTCGACCAGCGAGCACGCGATGTGGCGCGCCAGCGCCGCGTGGCCCCGGAGCCGGGGAATCGGCCGCGGCCCGAGCCCCTCGTCGGCGATCGCGTACTCGTCGCCGACGCCGAGCGCGAACGTCGGATAGTGATCGAAGAAGAACGTGGTCGCGTGGTCGTTGGCGCAGAACACCAGCACGTCCGGCTGCTTGTCAGCGAGCCACGCGGCGGCCGGCTCGTACCCGGCAAACAGCGGCGCCCAGTCGGGGTCCGCCTGCTTTCCTCGGTCGAACGCCATCGCTATCGTGGGCACGTGCGAGGTGCCGATGCCGCCGATGATCGTCGCCATGGCGGCATTCTACTCGAGGCGCAAAACCGCGTGGTAGAGTCGCGCACCCCGTCGAAAGGAGAGGCCATGACCTCATCGCAGAGCAAGCTCGTCCTCGACGAGCTGGATGATGGATTGCTGACGGTCGTGCTGAATCGACCCGAGCGGCGCAACGCGCTGAGCTCGGAGCTGTGCGGCCAGCTCGTCGAGGTGCTGCAGCGCGCCGCCGCGGCCGGCGAGGTGCGCGCAGTGCTGCTCAAGGGCGCCGGCGGCACGTTCTGCGTCGGCGGCGACGTCAAGGCGATGGCGCAGGCCGACGTGACCGCCGGCGGCATCGACGACCGCATCCGCCAGCTGCGCGCCCGCATGGAGGCGTCGCGGCTGCTGCACGACATGCCCAAGCCCACGGTCGCCGCGATCGCGGGGGCGGCGGCCGGCGCCGGGCTGGCGCTCGCGCTGGCCTGCGACCTGCGGATCGCGGGGGAGTCTGCCAAGATCACCACCGCGTTCGGCAAGGTCGGGCTGTCGGGCGACTTCGGCGGCACCTACTTCCTGAGCCGGCTCCTGGGCGGTGCGCGTGCCCGCGAGCTGTACCTGACCTCACCGATCCTCGCGGCGCGCCAGGCGCTCGAGATCGGCCTGGTGACCCGCGTCGTCGCAGACGACCAGGTCGACACCGCCGGCGCCGAGCTCGGGCACGCGCTCGCCCGCGGCCCGACTGCCGCATTTGGCCACATGAAGCAGAACTTCGCCCTCGCCGAGCACGCGGGACTCGACGAGTGCCTCGATAACGAGGCGTGGCGCCACGTTGCCTGCATGGCGACCGCCGATCACCGCGAGGCCGCCACCGCGTTCGTCGAGAAGCGCGAGCCCCGCTTCGCCGGCCGGTAGATCGCCGAGCTCCATTCGCCGCGCGCGTGGCCAGCCACGATCGGCAAACTCCATTATCGGAACACGCGGAACAGCTGTGTCCCACTGCGACACAGAATGCGACCGCAAAATGATGTTGGATGACATCGCGCGTTCCGGCATGCGCCGCGGTGGTTTGATGATCTGCCTGGACGAACATGCATTCGCGAGCTAGTTTGTTTTCTGATGCGCTGGGTCTTTCGAGGGACAGGTGGATTCATCGGCCGCATCGAGAGCGAGACCCGCGTCGCGTTCTGGCCTCGCGCGCACGCCCACCGCCGCGACGCTCGGCGAGATCCGCTTCGACGAGGTCGAGGTCGATGACTGCTTCAGCGGCCCCAACGGCGATGTCCGCGGCACGACGATCGGGCCGCGCTGGCCGGAGCTCCAGGTCGCGGGCGCCGTGTACCTCGAACAGCGGTTCTGCGAGCGGCTGCCGCCGGCGATCCGACCGGCGCTGCCGCCGAAGTTCATGGGCGGCCGAGGCTACGAATACACCACGGTCCTGTACTGGCCGGATTCCGACGATCCGCGCGCCGGCAAGCGCTACGCCGGCCACCACGCCGAGATCCTCGACGAGCGCGCGTCGCTGGCCAGGGTCGCGGTGTTTCCGCCGGGCGCGTCCGATCGCGCCAACGTCGAGCCCAGGACGATGTGGATCGACCTGTCATCACCAGAGCACACCGACGCGGGGCCGCACAGCCTCACCGAGATCGGTCCCGGCGGCCGCAAGAGCGGTGCCCTGTACTTGATCTCGACGGGCCTTCCGTCGATGGCCATGCATCAGAGAAAGCGATCGCAATGAAACCCGATCAACCGCGAGGTGTCCCATGAAATCACAGGATCGCAACGACCGCTCCGATGCATCATCCAGCCGGCCTTCGCGACGGGTGAAGCTCGAAGCCCTGCTATTCACCGGCGCGGCGCTCGGGACCACGCTGCTGACCCTGGGCGGCGATACGATTCCAAAGCTACCGCCGAGCGCCGGCGAGTAGACAAGACGTTCCTCCAGGAGGTGCCACCATGAAGTCGCAGGATCGCAATGAAGAGCCATGATCGTCACGGCCGAAAGATTCCGCCGTTCGCGGCGAGTGACGACCGAACAACGGATATGTAGGAATATGGAGTATAGTGATGCAGAAACTTGACCATCAGGAGCAGCCAAGGACAGAAGTTTTCGAGTCGTCGCGACGGGCGCGGCTCGAGGCGCTGCTGTGCACCGGGGCGATGCTCGGGACGACGCTGCTCGCTCCCGAGACGACCACGGTACCGAAGATCCCGCCCTACGTGGGCGAATGATGATCTGAACAGCGGGTAAGTTCCCGCGTTCAGGAACGAGTGGGATCACGGCATGAACAGGGGAGGAGGCATTGCGATGAAGGAATCTGATCGTCACCAGGAAGGTGATGCGCAATCTGTCAAACCATCACGACGGGCCCGGCTCGAGGCCTTGCTGTTCGCCGGCGCAGCGCTCGGGACCACGGTCCTGACGATGGCGGCGATGGGGGAGCCGAAAGTTCCGCGGCTCGTGGGCGAGTGAGATCACGGCATCAACAGGGACCGTCACGACGGGCCCGGCTCGAGGCCTTGCTGTTCGCGGGCGCGGCGCTCGAGGCCACGGTCCTGACGCTCGCGGCGGCGGACGTCCCGAAGCTTCCACCGTCGTTGGCGGAGTGACCGGGTCGCGGGGCACCTTGGACCCGACGCCGCTCAACATCGTATCTGCCCAGGCGCTGGAGACGGTGCCGGAGGCGATGCTGCGCGCGGCGAGCACGTTCGTCGCGACGTCCTTGCAGGACGTGGCGCGCGCGCTCGAGATCCAGGCGTCGCGGCCACGTGTCGCGAGCCTGGCGATCGATCTCGTGGGTCACTCGACCCGGGACCACCAGCTGCTGCGTCTCGGCGCCAGCACGATCGACGCTCTCGACGGCACCGTGCTGCGGTTCTTCGAGCGCATCGCCGGCAGTGGCATCCTGTCGGACGTCAACGCGGTGTGCCTGCGGCTGCTGGGATGCGAGACCGCGATGTCTCCGAGCGGCCAGCGCACGATGCGGCTCCTGGCGTCGGCGTTGCGGCTCCCGGTCTACGGGACCCGCAAGCGCCTATCGAGGATGCATCACACCGAGATCGGCTTCGACCCACGGTTCCAGCACGTGCTGGTCGAGGCCGTCCAGCGCCGGACGCCGTGGCGGTCGCTCATGTAGCGCCGCGTGTGGCGGCGACTTGAGCCGTCACGGATCCTTACATAGCGGCAGACAGCGCGGATCCGCGCACGGGCAGGCGCCGTCCGTCGCCGCCGGGGCCGTGGACGTGCGGGTGCTCGGCTGTGTCGGCGCCCAGGGCGACGACGGTGCGACAATGCCGAGCAGGGTTGCGACGAGACCGATCAGGATCGCTGGATGAGTGAGTTTTGACAGCATGCGAACGATTCTACATTTCGACTCGCAGATTGCCAGTGAGGAATGCAGAATAGATGAGAGATATTAAATATCTATATTGTATGATGTATCTCCTGATCGAACATCGATACAGCGCTGTCGACAAACCGCAGTACCGATGCTGTACCGGTACCTGATCGGCGAAGCGCGACCCCCGGCAAAGGCGCTCCCGCACCGGGTCATCAGATCCCGGGGCGTGGGGCGCGGTCGGAGAACGGCGACCGGCACTGGGTGAGCGCGTACCTGCGGCGGCGGGGCAGGGTGCGAAGTGCCGCGCGCGCCTGCCCCTCGCACCGCGAGCTGGCTAGGATGCGCCATGCCGCGCACCCACCTCCTGATCGCCCTCGTCGCGAGCTGCACGAGCCCACCGCCCCCTCGATCCGCGACGGCGCAGCCGCCGCCCTTCGACGTCGCGCAGATCCGCGCCGACATCCGCTTCCTGGCGAGCGATCTGCTCGAGGGCCGGCGCGCCGGCACGCATGGCTACGACGTCGCGGCCGAGTACGTCGCGGCGCGGCTGGCGACGCTGGGCATCGGCCCCGGCGGCCAGGGCGGCTACTTCCAGCCGCTCCGGCTCCGCGAGGTCACCCCTGATCTCGCCGGGACGACCGTCGAGCTGTCGGATCCGGCGCTGGCGGCGGCGATCCGGGTTCCGGACAGCGCGATCGTCAACGCGGACTTCGGCCACCTCGAGCTCGAGCTGTCGGGGCCGATGACCTACGTCGGCAAGGGCGTGTGCGACCCCGAAAGCGGGCGCGATGATGCCTCCGGGGTCGACCTCGCCGGCCGGTTCGCGGTGACGATCGCCGGCGTGGCAGACGGGTTGCCGGCGGCGCGCGCCGCGGTGCGAGCGGACGCCGCCGCGAAGTGGGCCTGCGTCGCCCGGCACGGGGCGATCGGCATGGTCGTCCTGCGCACCGCGCGAGGGACGGTGCTGCGCTGGGCGTCGACGATCGCGTCGTACCAATCGGGCGCGATGGGCCTGCTCGACGGCGACGTCGCGCGCTCGCGGTCACTGCCGGCGCCGACGGTGGTGCTCGATGCGCCCGCGGCCCGCGCGGCGCTCGCGGCGGCGGGGCGCGACCTCGATACCGAGGAGGCGCGCGCCGCGGCCGGCAAGGCCGGGCACTTCGACCTGCCGGGGACGCTGCGGATCCGCTATCGCGCGAAGGCGCGCGATGTGACGTCGGCGAACGTGATCGGCCGGATCGACGGGGCCGATCCGCGCCTGGCGCGCGAGGCGGTCGTGATCAGCGCCCACCTCGATCACCTCGGTGTCGACGCCAGTGGCGGGATCCGCAACGGGGCGATCGATAACGCCTCGGGCATCGCCCAGCTGCTCGCGGTCGCCCGGGCGCTGGCCGCCGCGCCCCGGCCGCGCCGCACCGTGGTCCTGCTCGCGACCACCGGCGAGGAGCTCGGCCTGCTCGGCGCCGAGGGCTTCACCGCGCACCCGACCTGGCCGCTCGATCAGATCGTCGCCGACATCAACATCGACCAGACCGGCATGATGTGGCCGATCGCCGACGTGGTCGCCGACGGCGCGGAGCGCAGCTCGCTGGCGGGGCCGGCCGGGCACGCCGCCGCCGCGCTCGGGCTGCTCGTCTCGCCCGATCCGGTCCCCGAGCAGGGCTTCTTCCTGCGCAGCGATCAGGCGCCGTTCGCGCGCGCCGGCGTACCGTCGCTGATCTTCCGGCCCGGCTTCCGCGATCGCGCGGGCGGCACCGACCACAACCGCGCGCTGTTCGTGAAGTGGCGCGGCACCGCGTACCACTCGCCGCTCGACAAGTTCGATCAGCGCGCCTGACGGCGCTCGAGATCGCCAACGCCGATCAGCGGCCGCGCTGGAACCCGGGCGACGTGTTCGCGCGGCGATGATCTGAAACATCCCGGATCGTACATCCGCTCCCCAGCCAGGAAGTAAGCACGATGCAGTGCCTACGGCTCAGCACGGAGCCAGCGTGAGACGCAGCCACTAGGCTTGACCCGGAGGGGTGCAAGATCTGCCCGATCTGTGACCGATGTCGGAGCACAGCCTGATGAAATGCCTGTTTCGGGTCCGCCACGAGACCGGCGCACGATTCATCAACAGCCGCCCGGCGATCACGTGCGCTGAGTCACCGCCAATGCAGTGCCGCTCCCCCCGGAGACCAACTCTCCACACATCGCGAGCGGGCAGGCGAACCTTCGCGATCTCGCGATGATCGGATTCTACCCGCTCGGATGCGTGGCTCGCGTAGACCCTCGTGTCGTGAACCGCCCGGTCCCATCGCCTCATGGGGATGTTGCTCTTCCCCGTGAACCACCATGGCACCCGCTGTGCGTTGGCGTCGACGCTGGGCATCTGGTCCTGGCGACGCGGCAAGACCCATCTCAGTTGCGCGATCGCTGCGACGCATCACGGCAGCCGGCGAGGCCCGCGATGACAAAACACACCATTCTGTTTCTGGCAGCGAATGACGCGGGTGCGGCGCGAGCACGCGCGATCCAGAACGAGCTTGCTGCGGGGACCGCACGCGAACGCTTCGCTTTCGTGACCCGGTTCGCGGCGACGTCGAATGACCTGCTTTCCGAGCTCCGCAAGCTCAAGCCGACCGTGGTCCATTACTGCGGCGACGGGAATCAGCAGGGGTTGTACTTCCAGGCCGAGAATGGACCTGCGCAGCTGGTCTCGACCGCGGCGCTCGCGGAGACATTCGGCGCGACGGGCGATTCGGTGAAGCTGTTGGTGCTCGATGCCGATCACAGCGAGCTGCACGCGGACGCGCTACTACCGCACGTCGGCTGCGTGGTCGGCGTGAGCGGCAGGATCGGAGACGAGGCTGCCTGCAGTTTCGCGAGCGGCTTTTACGGCGGCCTGGGTGACAGCCAGTCGGTCGAGGCTGCGTACCGGCAGGGGCTGGCCGCGACCAGCCTGAAAGGATCGTCAGCGCGCGATCGCATTCGGCTGAGGAGCCGCGCAAGAGTGGACGTCAGGCAGCTTGTCCTGGCAGAGACGGCCCTGGACGGCGCGGTTGCAGCCAGCGTGGTCGCAGCCAGCGCGGTCGCGGCCAGCGCGGTCGCGGCCAGCGCGGCCGGCTCGGCCCGGCGCGCCGAAGAGCTGCGCCCATCCCACGAACTCGGCGGCGCCGTGCCAGGGGCCACGCGCACAGATGGCGCGGGCCGCACCTGCGCTCCGATCGGGGCCTCGCCGGCCGTCCGCGACCGTCTCGACCGCATGAAGCGCAACGTCGCCGACACGCTGCGAGGCCGCGTCCCGGCGCTCGAGCAGCTGGCAGCCCGCATCGGCTGCGATCCCGATCCCGAGGTGGTGTTCGAGTGCCTGGTGAACTTGCGCGGAGGCGTGGTCGCGCAGCATGTCCTGGCCGTGTTCGATGCTCAGCCGGCCACGCCCGAGGGTGACGCCGACCGCGACGCGCTGCGGTCCGTGCTATTCAACGTGCTGCCGTACGTGACCGACTGGCGCGACGAGGTCGCTGCGTGCTGCGCGCGCGGTAAGGGCCAGCCGGATGGCGTCGAGCTGCGCTATCGATCCGACACGATCGCCGAGGCAGTGATGGCGGGCTGGGCGGGACGGCGGTGCTACTTCGAGCACAGGCCGGGTGCCGAGCCGTGCGGGGTGGGGGCGGTCCAGATCCCCGCGACCGCGCAGACCGCCCTGTTTGTGAGCGAGCAGCACCTGCGCGAGGGCGTGGTCCTGCAGCTCCGCCGCCAGCTCGGGACCGGCGGGCTGGACCTCGACGAGCAGCGGCTGGAGGTCGAAGCCGAGCTGCGGGTCCAGGGCGAGCGCGTGGGCGTGCAGCGGATGCGGTACTACTTCGTGTTCCACGACGCCGCATCGCCCGGCGCGCCGGACGCGCTGTGGCGGCTGGCCCGGACCACGCTGCACAGCGAGACCGGGCTGCCGAGCTTGGTCCTCGTCCGTATGAACGGCCAGCTGGATCTTGACCAGGCCGCCCTAAACCGGCTTATCGCCGCCCTGCTGACGCCCCGGATGCCACCGCCATGACCCACCCCATGTCCCCCTCGTTTCTGACGCTGCATGCTCGGTCGTGGCGATCAACGCCACTCTGGCCACCGGCCGGCCGCTCCTGGTGCGCGGCGAGCCCGGCGTCGGCAAGAGCCAGCTCGCGCGCGCGGCCGCCGTGCAGCTGGGCCGGCGGTTCCGCCACCACGCCGTCGATGCGAGCACCGAGCCGCGCGACCTGCTCTCCTCTGTCGATGCCGTGGCGCGGCTGGCCGAGGCCCAGCTGGTCGGCGCGCTCGGCTGGGGCGATCGCCGCGCTGTTGCGATCGAGAACTTCATCCGGCCTGGCGCGCTATGGTGGGCATTCGACGAGTGCAGCGCCGCGGCGCAAGCGCGGCGAGCGGGCGACGCGATCGCGGACCCCGCCGGCGCACCGGATCGAGGCGTCGTGCTCCTTGTCGACGAGATCGACAAGGCCGACAGCGCGATCCCCAACGCACTGCTCGACGCGCTCGGGCATCGCCGGTTCGATGTGCCCGGCTGCGGCACAGTCGAGATGACGTCTAGCGCCCGGCCGCTTGTCATCATCACGACTAACGAGGAGCGCTCGCTTCCGGATGCGTTCCTGCGGCGCTGCTTCGTGCTCCACCTGAGCCTGCCCGACGACGATACCGGCGCCGCGGTGCGCGAGGCGCTCTCCGCGCGGGGTGCCGCGCACTTCCCGGATTGCCCGCGCGAGATCCTGAGTGCCGCCGCCGACCTGATCGCACGCCGGCGCCTGGCCATGCGACGGCAGCGGCAGCCGGCGCCCGGTGTTGCCGAGTATATCGACTTGCTCGACGCGGTGCTCGTGCAGCGCCGCGACGGCATCGATCCGATCGCGCTGCTCACCGAGATCGCGACCTTCGTGCTCGACAAGCACGCGCCCCCTGCGCCGATCACGGAACGTGACCCATGAGGTCCCTCGTCGGGCTCGCCGACCTCGCGCGCCTGGTTCGCGCGTTTCCGGCGCACGACCATGACGAGGCAGCGGCCCTGCTCGGGTTCCGTCGCGCAGCCAGTTCCGGCGCCGTCCGCGTGGAACGCGCGCAGTTCGACTCGGAAGCGGCCTTCCCGGCGAGCAGCGAACCGGCCTGTGGGGGCGCTGGTTCTCCTGGGCGCGCCGGATTCCTTCGGATGGTCGCCGCGATCGAGACCGGGCCCGTCGTGCCGAGCCCGGCACCACCGCCGGCACAGGGGCTCACTGCCGCCGACCTACGAAGTGAGCCCCGCGCGCCGCTGCCACCCTCGCCCCCGCTGGCCGCATGGTCCACCCTGTGGCCGCGGCTGCACGCTGCGCTTCACGCCTCGCGGCCTGGCCGCGATCCCGACGTCGCCGCACTGACCCGCTGGTGGGCCCGTGGCGAATGTCTCCGGCGCATCCCGCGCCTCGAGCGCCGGACCTGGACCTCGGCGGCCGCCGTCTGGATCGATCGCAGCAGCCGGCTGACTCCATTCTGGGACGATCAGGATCTCGTCTACGGACAGCTCATCCGGATCTGTGGCGCCGCTGCGATCGCGCCGAGGTTCCTCGACGCCTACCAGCAGCAGCAGCTCGCGGACGCGCATGGCGACCTGCTCGGACCACAGGCGGTGGACCCCGCCGTCCCGGTCTTGGTGCTCGGCGATCTCGGCTTCTACGGCAGCGACTCGGACCGTGACCGCTGGCTGCGCACCGCGCGCCGGTTCCAGCGCGATGGCGTGCGGATCGCCGCGCTGGTTCCATGCCCGGTCAGCCGTTGGGATCGCGAGCTCGCCCGCGCCTGGAACGCCACTCCCTGGGAGCGTCCCAGCCCCGCTGGTGATCGCGACGGGTCGGGGGCGCGAGCCGAGGCGCTGCTCCGCCTGATCGCTCCGACCGCCCTGGCGCAACCGGGTCTTCTGCGCGCCCTCCGGCTGCTTCTTCCGGCAGATGCCGCTGACGCCTCGACCGAGGTCGACGTCTGGCGGCACCCCGACGTCCTTGCCGCCGACGTCAATGGCCTCGTGCTCACGAGCGGAGCCTCGACCCGCTGGCGCCAGCGGTTCGTCGCCGAGGTGCCGCCCGCGATCCAACACGAGGTGAGCCAGCTGCTCGACTGCTGGCACGGCGGCTGGCGCGCCGAGTTGATGCACGCCGAGACACTCGCGTGGATCTTCCACGGCCTTTCGCGCGCACCTGGCCGGCCCACCGACGCGCGAGCGTTCATCCAGAAGGTCGATGTGACGCTGTGCGGAGACGGGGATGCCGGCGACGAGGTTGCCACGGTGAAGCACTACGGGCGGCACCTGCTCGCTCAAGCGGATCTGGCGCGTCTCATTCGCCGATGTCGACGGCGCGCGGCTGCCAAGCACTATCGCGCCGCGCGAGCTGTATGTCCGTTCTCCGCAGCCACCGCTCGGGTGGATCGCGTACCAGCGAGGCGACGCGCTGGTCCTGATGCCCGCGAGCTGGACCGCTCCGCCCGGGGGCGAGCCCGGCAGCCCGGTCGCTACCTTCGTCGCGGCCGCGTCCGAGGTCTGGGTGCGACGCGGCGACGACTCTGGATCAACGCGCACCTGGCTAACCCTGGGCGCCGAGCTCCCTTTGCATCCGGGCGAGCGGATCACCCTGCGCACGGACTGCAGCGACGTCACGCTCGATGTATGGCACCGAGCATCGTGGGCCGTCGAAGCGGGGCCGGACCGCCATGGTCTGTGGGCAGCGTTCCAGGTCGAAGGCGTCAAGCACCGGATGCGGTGGATCCCGCCCGGTCGGTTCCTGATGGGTTCGCCGCCGTTAGAGGCGGGGCACTGCGACGGTGAGGGCCGCCAGCACTGGGTGACGATCACACGGGGATACTGGCTCGGCGAGACGTCAGTGACCCAGGCACTGTGGCGTGCTGTGATGAGCGAGAACCCGAGCCGATTCGTGAGCGATGACCGCCCGGTGGAGCAGGTGAGCTGGGACGACTGCCAGGACTTCCTCGGTCGGCTGAACCGCCAGCTCGATGGCCTCGAGACCCGGCTCCCGACCGAGGCTGAATGGGAGCGTGCGTGCCGGGCCGGAACGAGCACGGCGACCTGGGTGGGAGACTTGACGCTGCGGGGGTCCAACGATGCTCCGGAGCTCGACGACATCGCCTGGTACGGCGGCAACAGCGGTGTCGATTTTGACCTACACAACGGCCACGCCTCGAGCGACTGGCACAAGAAGCAGTACCCGCACATCAAGGCTGGTACGCACCCGGTCGGCCGCAAGGCGCCCAATCCGTACGGGCTCAATGACATGCTCGGCAACGTGTTCGAGTGGTGCCAGGACGGCGTCGTGCGGGAGTACACCTCTGAGCCTGTCGTGGACCCCATGTCGCGTGCCCAAGGCCCGCGCCGGGTGGTCCGCGGCGGGTCGTGGAGCAGCCGCGCGAGGGAGGTGCGCGCGGCGTACCGCGGCGCATTCGCGCGCGTCCTCCGCGACGACCACCTCGGGTTCCGGCTGGCCGGAGGTCAGGTGTCTGCGCCGAGCCGCCCAGCAGATGAGCCGCGGATCGGCGACCCAGGACGTGGAGGGGGACGCGACACGCCCCGCCGAAAAGACACGCCTCGGCGGTCCCCATCGCGCTCGGAGTCTGCGAAGAAGAGAGGAGCATGAGGTTTCATTTTGAGGCAATCCCGGTCCATAGCAGCGTCCGACAACCCGGTGGAGCACCGGATGCGATGGATCCGCGGGGGAGACTCGTGATGGGCTCGCCCGAGACCGCGGCTTCTGGCTCGGCGAGATGCCGGTGACGCAGGCGCTCAGGGTCAGCGTGATGGGCGAAAAATCCAAGCGAGTTTCGCGCCGAGCTGCCCGAAGACATGGAGCGCCCAGTGGAGCAGGTGAGCTGCGACGACTGCCAGGCATTCCCTGAGCGCGCTGCGGCTCGACCCTGCGTTCGTCCGGTCCAATTGGCGCGACGGCGAGCCTACCGGCTCGTAATCCGCTCCTCCGGCCGGCTGGCTCTTTTCGCGGCGCTCGTTGCAGCCGCCGCTTACTGTCAACCGATCTGCAACGAGCCCTTCAGGCAGGCTGGGCTACTGCTAACCGATCTGTAACGGGCTCCAGGTTGATCGCCGCCAGGCCCTGCGCGAAAGCCGTGGCCATGGACTCGTGCTGGCCCAGGCCGCCTAGAACCCGATAGCAAAGCTGCGTGCGGCGTCGCCGTGGATCACTCATACCGACGACGCAGTCTACGCGCTGCAATAATGCCCCGGCGACTGACTTGGTGGGAAGGATGTGGTGACGGTTTACCGTAGAGATCGGCGGCAGTGTCCATGGTTAAGAGTCTTCAATGCGTCAGCGCAGTCAGTCGCAGGGTGCAGTCAGCGGAGTCCCTGAGATCGACAGCGAAGATGCAGCGAAGTGCGACGTCCCATGTGTCGCAGCGTATGTTGCTGTTGGTCCGCCCGCCTATCAGGACCAGGCGTCGCGGCTCCGCTGATCAGCGAGCAGTGGACATGACGTCTCCGTCTGACTCGAACCCACTTGCGGTTACCTTGGCGGTCAGCATCGCAGCCACCAGATCGCGGCGCGAGAGGCAACCGGCGAGATGGGCAGCGGACGGCTGTGCCTCGCCGGCCGCCGGCTACTGCGCCAGGGCGTAGGCGAGAGCCGCCCCCGAGGCGGCCAGCACAGCTGCGAGCACCACCAGCCAGCGCGCCTTCGACGAGCGCCGGGCCCCGTGCAGGCGGTCCAGGCGGGCGGCGACCTCGGCGGCGCTGGCCGGCCGCGCGGCGGGATCCTTCTCGAGCAGCTGCATGATCAGCGCGGCGAGCGCGGGCGGCAGGTTCGGCGCCACGGTCTGGATCGGCGTGGGCGTCTCGTGGACGTGGGCGAGCAGCATCGTCCCGGTCAGCGCGGCGTGGAACGGCACGCGGCCGCTGGCCATGTGGTAGAGCATCACGCCGAGCGCGTAGAGGTCGGTGCGCGGATCGACATCCTTGCCCATCGCCTGCTCGGGCGCCATGTAGGTCGGCGTGCCGATCGGCTTGCCGGTCGCGGTGAGCCGGACCTGCTCGTCGAGCACCTTGGCGATCCCGAAGTCGAGCACCTTGACGAAGTCGCGCTCGCCGAAGCTGTCGAGCAGCATCACGTTGTCGGGCTTGAGATCGCGGTGGACGACGCCCTGGGCGTGGATCGCACCGAGCGCGTTGGCGACCTGCTTGCCGATGCGGACCAGCCGCGCGACGTCGAGCGGCCCGGTGCTCTCGATCACCTGGCGCAGCGACGCGCCGGCGAGGAACTCCATGGCCAGGTAGAGCTGGCCGTCGTCGTCGCCGAAGTCGTAGACCCGGATCGTGTTGGGGTGCTCGACCCGCGCGGTGACCATCATCTCCTTGTGGAAGCGCGCCACGGCGTCGGGCTTGGTCACCATCTCGGCCCGGATCAGCTTGAGCGCGACCATGCGGTTCATCGCGGGCTGCAGCGCCTGGTACACCGCGCCCATGCCGCCCGAGCCCAGCGTGCGGACGATCTGGTACTTGCCTCCGGCGATCAGCTTGCCGACGAGCGCGTCGCCGGTCTGCCGGGTCCTGGGCGGATCGCCCCACGGCGTTTGTCCCACCCCTTGACCATCGCACATCCGCCGGCCGCTGCCATCGCCGGCGCGGGGCGCATCGCCGTCGCGATCGCCGTGATCGCCGCGCGTTCGCCGCGCTAGCATCACCGCGTGCCCGAGCTCGACATGACCCTCATCCAGGACGCGCGCCGCGCGCTCGACGGCCGCATCCGCCGCACCCCGATCGAGCCGTCGCCGGCGCTGTCCGAGGCCGCGAAGGTGCCGGTCTTCCTCAAGCTCGAGTCGCTGCAGCTCACCGGCTCGTTCAAGATCCGCGGCGCCTGGTTCGTGCTGTCGCGGCTGTCTGCCGACGAGCGGCAGCGCGGCATCGTGACCTGCTCGGCGGGCAACCACGGCAAGGCGGTGGCGACCGTGGCGCGCGAGCTCGGCATCCCCACCGAGATCCACGTGCCGCGCGACGTCGACCAGGCCAAGTACGAGGCCATGGTCGCGCTCGGCGCCCGGGTCATCCGCTCGGACTTCGAGGGCTACGATGACACCCAGGAGGTCGCGCGCGCGGAGGCGGCGCGGTCCGGGCGGCCGTTCCTGACCGCCTACGACGACGCCCGCATCCTCGCGGCCAGCGGCGGCACGCTCGCGGCGGAGGTGGTCGAGGACTGCCCCGAGGCGCGCACGTTCCTGCTGCCGGTCGGCGGCGGCGGTCTGGCGGGCGGCTTCGCGTACTACGTCAAGACCGTGCGGGCCGACAGCCGCGTGATCGCGGCCTCGAGGGCGGCCTCGGCCGGATCTGCTTCGATGCGCTCAGGACCCGGGTCGACGGCGTCGCGCTGCTCGGCGAGGCCGAGATCTTCGAGGGTGTACGGTTCATGCTCGAGCGCCACCAGTACCTGATCGAGCCGTCGGCGGCGGTCACGGTGGCCGCGATCCTGACCGGCAAGGCCGGCGGCCTCGCGTCGCCCACGGCCGTCGTGATCTCGGGCCGCAACGTCGCGCTGTCCACGCTGCGCAGGATCCTCGCGTGAGGGTGATCGGCCCCGACGAGATCCGGCGCCGGATCAGCGCGCGGGCCGCGATCGCGGCGATGCGCGACGCCGTGCTGGCGCAGGCGCGCGGCGAGTGCGACACGCCGATGCCGATGCACGTCGACCTGTCGGCCGGCGGCGGCGGCGAGGTCCACATCAAGTCGAGCTATCGCCGCGGCGGCCGTCACTTCGCGCTCAAGGTCGCCGGGACCTACGTCCGGCGGCCGTACGGCTCGATCGTGCTGATCTCGGTCGAGACCGGCGAGACCGCGGTGTACTTCGACGACGGCGGCTACCTGACCGATCTGCGCACCGCCGCGGTGGCCGCGATGGTGGCGCGCGAGCTCGGCCGCCGCGACACGGCGCTCGGCATCCTGGGCTCGGGAGTGCAGGCGCGGCTCCAGGCCCAGCTCCACGCCGAGGTCCTGCCGCTCGAGCGCGTGCACGTGTGGGGCCGCAACCCCGCGCGCGCGGCGGCGTGCGCCGGCGACATCGCGCGCCTCTTGCCCGGTGTGCACGTCGCGGTCGCCGGCTCGCCCGAGGAGGTCGCCGCGAGCGCGACCTTGATCGCGACCACCACGGCGGCGCGCGCACCGCTGCTGCGCGCCGGCGACGTCCGGCCGGGAAGCCACATCTCTGCCGTCGGCGCCGACTCGCCGGGCAAGCAGGAGCTCGACCCCGAGCTGCTCGGGCGCGCGTCGCTCTTGCTGGTCGACTCGCGCGCCCAGTGCGAGCGGCTCGGCGAGCTCCAGCACGCGCTGTCCGAGCGCGGGCGCGCCGTCGAGATCGGGGCGTTCTGCGCCGCGCCGGTCGGCCACGACCGCGCCGGGATCACCGTCGCGGACTTCACCGGGCTCGGCGCGGAGGACCTGTTCATCGCCGAGGCCTGCGCGGTCGGCTGACCGGACCGTGCTACGCTGCCGCGGCCGTGACCGTCGACGCCGCGACCCCATCCGAGCGCGCCGAGGCCTGCCTGGCCGCGCTCGACGACGCCGGCCGGGCGACCGCGCGCCGGGTGTTGCTGCGGCTGCTCCGCTTCGGCGACGGCGGCGCCGACGGCCACCGCCGGCAGCCGGCCTCGGCGCTGCGTGGCAACGATGACCCCGCGCGGTTCGCCGAGGTCCTGCGCCGGCTGACCGAGGCGCAGCTGGTCACGATCGACGACGACGCGGCGGGCGATGCGTCCGGCGACGCGGCGGTCGACCTCGCGCACGCGGGCCTGATCGCGTCGACGCCGACGCTGCAGGCGTGGATCCCGATCGCGGCCCCGGTCACGCCGCCGATCGCGGCCCCGATGCCGGGCTGCTCGACCGCGGCCAGCTGCACGAGCTCTCCGCCTGGCTCACCGCCGACGCCCACCGCGATCTCGGCGTCAGCGAGGTGGCCGAGTCGTTCATCGCCGCCAGCCGGGCCGAGGCGCGCCGCCACCGCTGGCCGGGGCGGGGCGTCGTGGGCAGCGTGCTGGCCGTCCTGCTGATGCTGCTGATCCTCGCGACGCCGATCATCCTCCTGTTCGTCGTGGTGCTCACCGCGTTCGTGATTCACCGCTTCGGGCTGTTCGGCTGAGCGGGCTCGCCGTCCTCCGCGCGGGGCTGGTTACTCCTCTTTCTCCTCGCCGGGCTTGCGCTCGGCCGAGAGCCGCTGCTGGATCAGCGTCGGCACCACGTCGTAGCGCGACACTTCCATCGTGAAGTTGCCATGGCCGCCGGTCATCGCGCGCAGCTGGCTGGCGTAGCGGCCGAGCTCGGCGACCGGCGCCTGGGCGCGGATGATCGTCAGCCCGCCCTCCATGTCGACGCCGACGACCTGGCCGCGGCGGTTCTTGAGGTCGCCGGTGATGTCGCCCGTGTAGCGGTCCGGCACGCTGATCTCGAGCGCCGCGATCGGCTCGAGCAACACCGGCTTGGCCTTGCTCATCGCGTCCTTCATCGCGTACTTGGCGGCGGTGCGGAACGCCGAGTCCTTGCTGTCGACCGGGTGGCTCTTGCCGTCGTACACGATCGCGCGCACGTCGTGGACCGGGAAGCCGGCGACCACGCCGCGATCGAGCGAGTCCTGGCAGCCCTTCTCGCAGGCCGGGATGTACTGCGTCGGGATCGTGCCGCCGACCACGTCGTCGACGAACTCGAAGCCGGTGCCGCGCGGCAGCGGCTCGACGCGGAGGTAGACCTCACCGAACTGCCCGGCGCCGCCGGTCTGCTTCTTGAGCCGGTAGTGACCCTCGGCGTTGCCGGTGATGGTCTCGTGGTACGCGATGGTGGGCTGCCGGCCGGTGGCCTCGAGGCTGAACCGGTTCTTGAGCTTCTCGAGCGCGATCCGCAGGTGCAGCTCGCCGATGCCGCTCAGCACGAGCTCGTGGGTCTCCGGGTCCTGGCCGGCGCGCAGCGTCGGATCCTCCTCGACGAGGCGACCCATCGCGGCCGACAGCTTGACCTCGTCGGCCTTGTTCTTGAGCGTGAGCGCGAGCGAGTACGTCGGCACCGGGTACTTGGGCCGGAACGCGGCGACGTCGTCGGGACCCGCGGGATCGTGCAGGATGGTGTCGGCGCGGAGCTCGTCGAGCTTGGCGATCGCGACGATGTCGCCGGCGAACGCCTGGTTGCCCAGCTCGACGTGCTTGCGGCCCTGGACCTTGAGCAGGTGGCCGGCCTTGAGCGGCTTCTTGGAGTTGCCGGCGACGAACGCCGTGGTGCCGTCGATGCGGCCCTGCAGCACGCGCACCATCGCGACCTTGCCGAGGTACGGGTCGGTCACGACCTTGAACACCTGGGCGAGCAGCGCGGCCGCGGGGTCGCACGCCACCGGGACCAGCTCCTCGCCGCGGCGCACGCGGCGCGGCTTGGCGGTGGCGGGCGTCGGTGAGTCCTCGACGAGGATGTGGAGCAGGTTGTCGATGCCGACCTCCTGGGTCGCGCAGGTGAACAGGATCGGCACCACGTGGCCGCGGTTCATCGCCTCGACGAGGTCCGCCCGCAGCTTCGCGGGCTCGATGGCCTCGCCGGACAGGTAGCGCTCGAGATCGGCGTCGTCCATCTCGATCGTCGACTCGAGCATCTCCTTGTGCGCGTCTTCGACCGAGCCGAAGTCGGCGGTGCCGGTGTCGTGCTCGAAGCAGTCGATCACGTCCTTGCCACCGCCGGTCGGCAGGTTGATGCAGTGCAGCGAGGCGCCGAACGTGGCGCGCAGGTCGTCGACGAGGCCGGGCAGCTTGGCCAGGTGCTCGTCGATGTGGTTCACGACCACCATGCGGGCCATGCCGGCCTCGCCCGCGGCGTGGAACAGGTGGCGGGTGCCGAGCTCGATGCCGGCCGCGGCGTTGACCACGATCACCGCGATCTCGACGGCCGGCAGCGCGGCCAGCGCGTGGCCGACCAGCTCGGCCGAGCCCGGCGTGTCGATGACGTTGATCTGGCGGCCCGCGTACGTGCCGAACATCAGGCATGCGCTGGTCGAGTGCTGGTGGGCGCGTGCCTCGGGCTCGAAGTCGCCCGTGGTGCTGCCGTCCTTGACGCTCCCCAGGCGCGGGATCGCGCCGCAACGATGGAGAATGGCTTCTGCGAGCGTCGTCTTGCCCGCGCCGGTGTGGCCGAGCAAGACGATATTGCTGATCGCAGCGGGCTGGAAACCGGACACCGTGCTCATGCCCCGACTCTACGACGGCCGGCCGGTGCGGTGCACCATCGGCGGCCGCGATTCACACACAACTGCGACGCCGCCACACGCGCTCGACGCACCCGGTCGGCGGCGAGGTTCGACGGTCCTGGCCACCGCCCGGGCATCGGACCCGAGACCGGGCGGCAGCGCCCGGGAACGGTCGAGCGCGACTCGTCGTCGTGCTGATCGACCAGCGTTCGCGTTGCCGGCGCGGGCCTGGAACCGAGCTTCTCGCAGAGCGGGAGCACGCGGCGGATCCGGCCGCGACGCGCGTCACGATCCGGCGCGGTCCATCTCCTCCGCCGTCAGCTGCTCGAGGCTCTTGCCGGCGGTGGCGATGCCGAGCAGGCCGACGACGAGCGCGCCGATCACCAGGATGACGGTGGTGCCGCCGAGGCGGCCGAACGCCGAGGCCGCGCCCATGCCGGTCGTCCGGAACGCGGTCGGATAGAGCTCCGGCGTGTAGGCGTAGATCCCCGCGTACGTCCCGTTCATGAAGAACGACAGCAGGCAGCCCGCGAACATGATCGACGCGTCGGATCCGGCCTGGGACAGGACATAGGCCGCGCCGCCACCCAGCAGCATGTACACCACGATGGTCCACTTCCGATCGAGCTTCTCCGAGACGAACGCTGCGGAGTAATAGCCGGGGATCTGCGCCAGATAGATAATGATCGTATAGCCGAAGCTCTTCGCGATCGTCATTCCCTGATCCGCGAGCAGCGTGGGAATCCAGGTGAAGAATTCGTAGTACGAGAACGTGATCGTGAGCCACAGGATCCACAGCATCGCGGTGGTCCGCCGCATCGCCGGGCTCACCAGCGCGGCCAGGTTGCGGCCGAAGCTGCCGCGCTCGCGCACGCCGACCGCGGACAGATCGACGCTCTCGATCGCGGGCAGGCTCGTGCGGCCATCGGCCATCGCGTCGGCCTCCATCCGCTCCACCACGGCCTTCGCCTCGGCGGTGCGCCCGCGCTGGAGCAGCCAGCGCGGCGTCTCGGGCAGCGATCGCCGCCACCACAGCAGCATGACGATCGGCAGCGCGGTCAAGACCTGTGCGATGCGCCAGCCGTCGTCGAACCTCGCGACCACGAAGTAGCCGAGCAGCGCGGCGGACACGAAGCCGAACGAGAAGAAGCCGGCCACCGAGCCGATGAATCGCCCGCGGTGCTTCTTCGGGACGAACTCCGCGAGGAACGGAGCGATGATCGCGCCCTCTGCGCCGGTACCGACGCTCGCGATGACGCGCCACCAGAACAGCATGTGCCAGCTCGCAGCGAACGCAGCGACCAGCGTGGCCGCGCAGTAGATCGCGAGCGCGTACATCATCACCGCCCGCCGGCACGCCGGTCTGCGGCGCGCTCAGGCCCCACAGCGCCCTCACCGGCACGAGGAGGAAGGCGACCAGCGCGCCATCCATCGCGTCGAAGGTGTAGCCCAGGCCGCCCATCGCCAGCAGGCGCCAGTGGAACCGGCCGAACGGAACGCGCTCGATGCGCTGCAGGATGTGCGACTCGGCCTGGCTGCCGGGGATCGGGTCGGGCATTGTCGGTGCTCCACCGCCGAGCCTATCGCGACGCACACGCGCGTGCGCTTCTATCGCAGCCCTCACGACGAACGCCGCGATCGCGAGCTGAAAGGTCCGCTACATGATGCCGCCATGTAGATTCCGCTCGCGCCGGAAACCTGCATGCGCGGCAGTCTCAAAAAATACTGCCGTTGCGCATTTTCGGAATGGCATTCGGACTCGCAATGAGGTAGGCGCGCGCCCACCTGCGGCGCCTCATGTCAGGAGCTGCGCGGCCATGTCTGAAACCTGGAGTTCTCGATGGATCGAGCGTCCCACGGTCGCCACGTGATAGGGTGGGCAGAGCTTCCGCAGAGCTTCCGATGACCAAGCCGCAAAATGCTCCTGCTCGTCGGCGAGATCGCGGTCGGCGGCATGGCCGAGGTGTTCCTTGCGGTACACAAAGGGGTTGAAGGCTTCATCAAGGTCGTCGTCATCAAGCGCGTGCTGCCGCACCTGACGAGCAACCCCGACTTCGTGCGGATGTTCGTCGACGAGGCCCGCCTCGAGGCCCGCCTGGAGCACTCCAACATCGTGCGGACCTACGAGTTCGGCGAGGTCGACGGGCACTACTTCACGGCGATGGAATACCTCCCAGGCGAGGACCTCTGCAAGGTGCTCAATAACCTCGCGGTGTCGCGCCAGCTGATGCCGCTGCACATCGCCGTCGGCATCACCTCGCAGGTGTGCCACGGTCTCCACTTCGCGCATCAGTTCACGGACACCGCGGGAAAGCCGCTCAACCTGGTACACCGCGATATCAATCCCGCCAATATCATCATCACGTATGGCGGTGAGGTCAAGGTCATCGACTTCGGCGTCGCCAAGTCCAACGCGAACGTCCGGACGATCAGCGGCACGATCAAGGGCAAGGTCGCGTACATGCCTCCCGAGCAGCTGCTCGGCCGCGAGGTCGACCAGCGCGCCGACGTGTTCTCGGCGGGCGTGGTGCTGTGGGAGACGCTGACCGGCCGGCCGTTGTTCCTGCGCAGCAGCGAGGCCGCCACGCTGTACGCGATCATGAACGGCCCGATCCCGCCGGCGAGCAAGATCCGCAATGACGTGCCGCCGCAGCTCGACCGGATCGTCGCCCGCGCGCTGGCCCGCTTGCCCGAGGATCGCTTCGAGACCCCGGAGGAGATGGCCACCGCGCTCGACGACTTCCTGACCCTGATGCCGCGCTACGACGCGCGCGTGCTGGCCGGGCAGCTCGAGGCGCTGTTCGGCT